>CAXEFH010000077.1:0-12739 GCA_963989605.1 uncultured Roseibacillus sp.
TTTTTCAAGCAGAAGACGGCATACGAGATTTCTGCCTGTCTCGTGGGCTCGGAGATGTGTATAAGAGACAGCTCCCGCATACACCGGCCCCGGCGAAAGGTGAACCACTTAACCTCCGGGCTCTCCTGATGCTGGATGCCTTTGCACTCTTCAAGCGTCCTGCCTTTGCGGTGTTTTTGATCTGCTCGATGCTGATCTGCATTCCTCTCGCATATTACTACGGAACTATCCCCAATTACCTCCAGAACACGGGGTATCTGCAACCCGCGTCGACCATGACCATCGGGCAGATGTCGGAAATTTTCTTCATGCTCCTCATCCCCTTCTTTTTTCGGAAGCTTGGGGTCAAGTGGATGATTCTGGTAGGTATGCTCGCATGGGTTCTGCGCTATTTTCTGTTTGCTTTTGGGGCTCCGGATCAGGTCGTGTGGATGATCTTTCTGGGAGTCGCGCTCCACGGAATTTGCTACGATTTCTTCTTTGTCACTGGATTCATGTATACCGATAAAGTGGCAGACGCGAAGATCCGTAGTCAGGCGCAAAGCCTGCTCGTTTTCTTCACGCAGGGGATCGGGATGTATATCGGTTACGCAGTCACCTTTGGCGTGTATTACCAAGGGCCCGGCAAGCTTTTCTGGATCCCGGTCGACTTTTCGGGATGGGGAGATGGCGTCGGGAAATCTGCAGAGCTCGAAGGCGCTATCAAGGAGGCTCGCGAAGCGTCAGATCCGGGAGTGTTTGAGCAACTCGGGCAGATGTTTTCAGTCGATATGCCGACGGGAACGGACATTAACCTCATTGCGGACACGATGATGCAGTGGAAGTCATTCTGGATATTTCCTGCCGTTATGGCGGCCGTCATCACGGTCATTTTCTTTGTTGCCTTCCGGGACAATATTTTAGTCTCGGATGAGGATGAAAACACTGTCGACGATGCTTCGGGAGGCCTTGAATAGGCGCCCCAACATGCGACCCAGCTCATCCACTACGGAAACAGATCGGAAGACCCCTACCACAAATTACGTAAAACGAGACAGTATGAACCAGACACACACCCTTTCCCGTCGTAAAACCCTGAAGGGCCTGGCAGCGCTTGCAACGATCCAGGTCGTCCCCAGCCACGTCATCGGCGCTAACGGGAAGAAGCCTCCCAGCGAGCAGATTACCAGGGGAATCATTGGCTGCGGAGGCATCTCTGGTTCGGGAGCCCACGTGGGACAGCAGGGCCCGCTGCTAGCGCTCTGTGACGTGGACAAGAATCACCTCGCGAATCGAACCAACGACGCCAAGAAGCGGGGACATGATCCGAAGGGGTATCACGACTTCCGTGAGCTTTGTGCCCGCGATGATATTGATGTGGTGCACATCTGTACGCCTCCCCACTGGCACGCCTTGCAGGCCATCGAGGCGGCAAAGCATGGCAAGGATGTGTGGTGCGAGAAGCCCATGAGCCGAACCATTGGCGAGGGGATTGCGATGATGAATGCGGTCCAGAAGCACAGCCGGATCTTCCGGATCAATACCTGGTTTCGTTTTGAGGGAGGCTTCTACGGAATGGGCACTACAGTCTCTCCTCTGCGAAAGGCGGTCATGCATGGCCTCCTGGGGGACGGGCCCCTCACTGTTACTGTCGGCGGCAACCAAGGCTTCAACTGGAAGTTCGGCTGGTCTGGCAAGGTGAACCAGCCGGAGGAGCAGATTCCTGACCATTTCGATTACAATATGTGGCTCGGTCCTGCGCCCGTGAAGCCCTACACCCGGCACCGAACGCATGGGTCATTTCGTGGTTACTGGGATTACGACGGCGGTGGCCTGGGAGACATGGGCCAGCACTATCTTGACCCGGTGCAGTACATCATTGGAAAGGATGAGGAGAGTCCCGTGGAGGTGTTTATTGATGCGGACAAGCAGCATGATGACGCGGTGGGCCGCTGGCGGCGGATCGAGTACAAGTATGCAGATGGGACCAAGATCATCCTCGACGGGGACAACCGGGAAAAGAACACACCTTACATCAAAGGGTCGGAGGGAAGTATCAGCCGGGGCATGGCTTCTGACCTCACGGGGCTCAAGGAGAAGCTCAAGACCCTCAAGGACCCTGCTCCGCAGGTGACGAACTTCCATCAGGCGGTCCGGGAGCGCAAGACGTTCGCGCTGAACGAAAGCAACGGGTTCCGGTCGGCTTCGATCGTAAACCTCGGGGTAATCGCCCACCGCTCGAACAAGAGTTTCCGCTACGATCCGAAGACCTTCAAGATTGATGAGCCGGAAGCAGATCAATATGTGCATCAGCAGATGCGGGGTCCCTGGAAGGTGTGAGCATCGTCCCCATTCCGGTTGCGTCTGGACCTGACCGGTTCGGCCGTGTCACCGTCCCTGCAACGTCATGAGTGACAAGATTCGTATTCTTTGTGTTGGTGCTGGTAATATGGGAAGCTCGCACGCCCGGGCTTACCATAAGCTGGAAGATTTCGAGATCGTGGGCATTGTGACCCGGTCGCCTGAATCGCGTGGAAAGCTTAATGAGGAACTGGGTGGCGGCTATCCGGAGTTTGGCGACTATCACGGGGCACTTGCGGCAACCACGCCGGATGCTGTGAGTATATCGACTTACCCTGATACCCATGGTCCGTATGCGGAGGCAGCCTTCGACGCGGGGGCACACGTCTTTATTGAGAAGCCCCTGGCCGAGACGGTAGTGGAGGCGGAAAGCATTGTTGCCAAGGCGCGGGAAAGTGGGAAGAAGCTGGTGATTGGATACATCCTCCGGGTGCACCCAAGTTGGATTAAATTCATCGAGCTTGCCCAGACCCTGGGCAAGCCTCTGGTTATGCGCATGAACCTGAACCAGCAGAGTTCGGGGGCGGCCTGGGAGACGCATCGAAATCTGATTTCCTCCATCTCTCCCATCGTGGACTGCGGGGTGCACTACGTGGATGTGATGTGCCAGATGACGCGATCCAAGCCGGTGCGGGTCTCGGGTCTCGGGGCTCGGCTCACCGATGATATTCCGGAGGACAAGATCAACTATGGACACCTGCAGGTGGCTTTTGAAGACGGTAGTGTTGGATGGTATGAGGCGGGATGGGGTCCCATGATGAGCGAGATGGCCTTCTTCGTGAAGGACGTGGTAGGTCCGAAGGGTTGTGTGACGATTGAGGCAAAGGATGCGGGCGGCAAGGGAGCTTCCGCGGACGTGGACGCGCACAGCAAGACCGAATCCCTGCGGATTCACTATAGTGAGGTGGATGAGAACAGGAACTTCACGAGGGACGACGAATGGATCGACATGACCGATGAGCCGGATCACGACGAACTCTGCTTCCGCGAGCAGGAGTATTTTCTTAAAGCCATCCGCGAGAATCTTGATCTGGGAGATCACATGGAGGATGCTCTCAATTCCATGCGCATCGTGGCAGCCGCTGACGAATCCTATCGGACCGGGAAAACCGTTGATTTATAGCCTCTCTTAATTTCTCCACTCAAACGAACCAGATTCACCCTTAATCAAATCAACCACTAGACCGTTATGAAAGCACTCGCAGCTTCTCTTCTCATCCTGTCCCTCCCCGCCTCCGCCGACTGGGTGGAGCTTTTCAATGGCAAGGACTTCACTAACTTCGGGGCACCCGGGAAAACCGAGCAGAATGGATATTTCGTCAAGGACGGGATCATTGAGTCGTCGCGCAAGTGCAGGAACCTGATCACGGAGAAACAGTATGCCGACTACATTCTGGAATTTGAATTTCAACTGACTCCCGGGGCTAACAACGGGCTGGGGGTTCACTACCCCGGAAGCGGCGATGCGGCCTACACGGGAATGGAATTGCAGATTCTTGATAATACCGCCGACAAGTACAAGAACCTGAAGGAATGGCAGTTTCATGGCTCGGTCTATTCCCTCGCACCTTCTCTCCGCGGGCATCTGGTTCCGGTGGGTGAGTGGAACAAGCAGCGGGTGACGATCAGAGGGCCGCGTCTCACTGTTGAACTGAATGGAGTGTGCATTACCGATGCCAATCTCGAGGAATTGAGCAAAAAGAAGCCCAAGCATCAGGGCGTTCAGCGCAGGAAGGGCCACATCTGCTTCGCCGGCCATGGTGATATTATCAAGGTGCGCAAGATGCGGATCGCGGAGATTCCCTTCGGAGAGGACAAGAAGGAAACGTGGTATCAGCCCACGGGAAAGTCCGATGCCACATTGGCAGCAGAGGGGTTTACACCCGTCATGGCGGGCGGGTCGCTCAAGAACTTTGCCGAGGATCCCAAGAACAAGGGACACTGGACGGTCAAGGATGGCTGGATCCTGCACTACGACGGCAAGGGCACTAATCTCTGGACCAGCAAGGAATACAAGGATTTCACCACTGTGGTGGATTGGCGCTGGACCGGTGAGCACAGTGGAAAACGTAATCAGCCGGTTTTGCTTCTTAATGGATTGCAGAAGACCGGTGCCGACAGGAAGGGCGTGACCGCTGAGATCGACGAGTATGACAGTGGAGTCCTTTTACGGGGAGCAGTCCGGACCCAGGTGAACCTCTGGAACTGGACCGTTGGTTCCGGGGAGGTGTATGGTATTCGCAACGACGGGAAACAGCCTCTTCCAATCCGGGCGGCACTTACTCCACGTGTTCCTGCCGATAATGAGGTGGGAGAGTGGAACCGTTACGTTATCACCGTCAAGGGGGACCGTCTTACGGTGGTCCTCAATGGCAAGGTTGTGTTACATGAGGCTCAACTGCCGGGAGTCAATCCTGCAGGCCGGTTGGGATTCCAACACCATGGGAACCCGTTGGAGTTCGCGAATATCTTCGTGAAGGAGCTCTAGGGGGATGTTCTCCCGCCGGGCTTAGGGCTTGGTTTGTGTCAGGCTTGCCGAGGGGTCAGAACGAGGCGCCTCAGAGTCGTTCCCGGGTCCCTCGAGCATGCTGCTAGCCACCTCGTCTCGCAGTCTGGCGGCTGTGCCGGAGGGGGGCCATTCAGAGGCATCCTTTTCCGGGATCTCGTGGGATTCCGGTATCGGATGGAGGCTTTTGAGCCCTTCGTCCTGACGATGCCGTAAGATCGTGAGGGAGGCGTCGCGAAATCCTCTGAGAATGCGGAATTCCGTCTCTCCGAGAAGGCGCTCCCTGTCCCCACTACGCTGTTGCTCAGCGGTGAGTCGCGCCTCAAGCCCAGCTTCGCGCCGGAGGGCTTCTGCCTCGCTGAGGCGGAGCTGTTCGACTTCGGACTCCAGCTTTGCGCAGCAGGCTTCGAGCTCCGCAGCAGATTTCAGGAGGGCCTTGCACCGCTCCCGGTGACGAATGCGCATCGTCTGGGCCCTGTTATGGCACAAAAACCATGTCAGACTCGCTCCCAGCAGGGTAGCTAGAATCGGAATAAGAGGAGAGAGAGAGGTTTCTAGTTCCATGGTAAAGTTGCCCTTGCGGATTGGAAGGAAGCTGCTTTCTTACGGGTGAAATTGCTGTCAGCTTCATTTACCCGGAAATTCCCGGGGAGGGCAAAGCAAACATATTAACATCTATCAACACACTATTCCGATGGCTCACGAACTTCCTGACCTTGGCTACGCGTATGATGCGCTTGAGCCGCACATCGATGCACGCACGATGGAAATCCACCACAGCAAGCATCACAATGCATATGTTACCAATTTGAACGCAGCAATCGAGGGAACGGATCTTGCGGAGAAGTCAATCTGTGAACTGGTGATGAACATCGGGGACGTCCCTGAGGAGATCAGGGGAGCGGTCCGCAACAATGGAGGAGGGCATTTCAATCACAGCCACTTCTGGGACTGCATCAGACCCGGTGGCTCCAGTGAGCCAACTAGTGAGGTCTCGGATGGCATCAATGCGGCATTTGGTTCCCTTGAGGGTTTCAAGGAAGCATTCACAAAGGCAGCAATGACAAGGTTTGGCTCGGGATGGGCCTGGCTTTGCTCGGATGCCGAGGGAAAGCTGGGGGTCTGCTCGACTGCAAACCAGGACAACCCGCTCATGGGCGAAATATCCGGTTGTGCCGGCTGTATTCCAATTCTCGGGCTGGATGTCTGGGAGCATGCCTACTATCTGAATTATCAGAACCGCAGGCCCGATTACGTTGCAGCCTTCTTCAATGTAGTCAACTGGGACACGGTGGCAGATGGCCTGCGCAGGGCCGTGGGATAAGTATTACGCTCCGAATCCTTCGTGAATCAGCCGGACCGGGAGGCCCGGCTGATTTCGTTGGGCCTCAAAAGGAATAGAGGGGGCTCTGGGACTTGCGAGTTTGGCGGATGCCGGTTACAGGATTCACCTCATGGCTCAAATCAACGAAAATTTCCTGAAGCTCCAGGCAGGCTACCTCTTCCCGGAGATCGCTCGGAGAGTGAATGCGTATTCTGATGCGGAACCCGACAAGGCGAAGCGTCTCATTCGCTGTGGGATTGGCGACGTGACCGAGCCTCTTCCGCTTGCTGCACGAACAGCGATGAAAGAGGCTGTTGATGAGCTGGGTGAGAGAGGAAGTTTTCGGGGCTACGGTCCGGAGCAGGGCTATGACTTTCTGCGGCAGGCTATCGCAGACAACTCCTACAGTGGATTGGATGTAGAGGCGGATGAGATTTTCGTCTCGGATGGTTCGAAGTGCGACAGTGGAAATATTCTCGATATCTTCGGAGTGGGACAGACGATCGCTATCACGGATCCAGTGTATCCTGTTTATGTGGATACCAATGTGATGATGGGAAATACCGGGGATGGAGATCAGAGCGGCCAGTATGCGGGATTGGTCTATCTGCCCTGCACGGCGGAAAATAATTTTACTCCCTCTCTTCCTGACGGAAAAGTTGATTTGATCTACCTGTGTTACCCGAACAATCCAACCGGCACGGTGGCCACCAGAGAGCAACTCGAGCGATGGGTCACTTACGCACGGAAGAACGACGCGGTCATTCTGTACGATGCCGCCTATGAGGCCTTCCTACAGGACCCGGCTCTTCCGCGTTCGATTTACGAGATCGAAGGCGCCCGGGAATGCGCGATTGAGTTCCGTTCCTTCTCCAAGAACGGTGGCTTCACGGGAACCCGATGTGCCTTTATCGTCGTTCCGAAAGAGCTTACCGGTTCGAACGAGAGTGGTGACAGAGTCCCTCTGCATGGACTGTGGGCTCGCCGCCATTCCACCAAGTTCAACGGGGTCAGCTACCCAGTCCAGCGCGCGGCGGAAGCACTGTATTCCGTAGAGGGAAAGGTCGAGATCAGCAAACTGGTTGAACACTACATGGGGAATGCTGCGCTCCTTAAAACCGCGTGCGAAAATTGTGGATTGGACGTTTATGGAGGCGAACATTCCCCATACGTGTGGGTTCGGTGCCCGGAGGGGGTGGACAGCTGGGGAATGTTCGACAAGATGTTACAAGAGGCTCAGGTCGTGATCACTCCAGGGGCCGGATTTGGCGCTGCGGGGGAGGGCTACTTCAGGATTTCGGCCTTCAATTCCCGGGAGAATGTCGAGGAAGTGTGTGCCAGGTTGGAACAGATGCTCGGAGAGCCTGTGCTTACGGGATAGGTTGGGAATTTCTGGCTACTGAGGCTGGCCTGAGAATTGAGCGCAAGAGTTGATGCAAAGGCTCTGGGATGTTCCCAGGCCGGGGGACAGGGTCGTCATCACTCCATGAGCAAAGGCGGTTCGAGCTCCTGCCCGGTTCAGTAACGTGGTCGAGACGTTCGGGCGATCTTATCACGAGAAAACTCATGTTGACGCGGCGGTGTGTCAACAGGTGCGCAGGGTCCCCACCAGTGACCTGTGTCCAAATACCAGCACCGATCGTCAAAGATCTTTTACCTCAGCCTCGGAAACCCATGAAATATGGGAAATGCCTGAATTCACCCTCGAAGGCTGGTGGCCAGAAACCGTTGGCAAGCATGCGGTCCCTCGTTGACTGTGGGGGGTTTCCATAGACGCTCATGCGGAAGTTGGTGAAGACCTGTGCGAATTGATCCCCACGAAGGTTCTCCAGATGGGCGGCCTGGCATTCGTCGTCTCGGAAGCATTCAACCAGAACGGCCTTGGTAGGATTCGTCATCTCGTTGATGAAGAACTCGAACGAATGCATGCCGTTACTCTCCTCAGTAACAGTTTGTTCCCGCAAGTATGTGCGGGCTGCGTCTACGTCGACGACATCCATCTCGATATGGCAGTACCAATGAGGTGCATCGCTATCGTGAAAGTGGGGCATGGGTCTTGGTTAAGACCCCAGGGGCACCCTGATGTCTCGTGAATCGTTTTAATGGATGCCTTCCTGGAGAGGCATTACCTTCTCCGGATGCGACCAACGATTGATCGTGGGTTCAAAGGTTGTCAGTTGACCGAGACAGCCTCCGCGCCTGTTTCCCCAGTCCGGATACGAATTGCTTCCTCTATGCTGGAGATAAAAACTTTTCCGTCTCCAATCTTCCCGGTGTTGGCGCTCTTCACAATTGCCTCGGCAACACTGCTTGCCTCTTCTCCATCAACCACGACCTCAATCTTCACCTTTGGCAGGAAGTCTACGGTATATTCGCTGCCCCGATAGATCTCGGTGTGCCCTTTCTGGCGACCGAAACCCTTCACCTCAGTGACCGTCATGCCCTGAACACCGATTTCGGCAAGAGCCTCTTTCACCTCTTCCAACTTGAATGGCTTGATGATCGCTTCAACTTTTTTCATAGACGCTGCTTGTTGCTTGAGCCAATGGCTAGCAGTTTGCATGCCATTTGACCAGAGGAAGGTCAAGGGTGAGCGTGCCCAAAGCCCTCATCAAGGGGGGGTCTGGCTGTATAAAAGGCGCAGGTATCGCCTGGGGCCTTCCAGTGGGACAGCGAAACCCTGAAGGGATGGATTCCACCCTCTGCAGAGTCCAGTTCCGCAGGTCCGTGGAAGTCTCGGCATGGACTTGTGAGAAAGGGGGCAGGCCCTGCATTAGAAAGTCAACCTGAAGAAATCCTCTTGAAATGCGCGTATTGGGAAGGGGAGAGGAAAACGAAGATTCTGGGTCGGTGTTCCAGAAGTAGTCCACCATGTTACTGGCGCCGTCTCCATCCGCATCCTGTGCCTCGCCGTTGGACTAGGGTTCGGCGCGCACGAAGAGGCGCTTGCCTCCGAAGTCGACAAGAGCGTTAAGCCTTTTGAGCAGGTCGCCACCAATCGCTCCGATCGTATTGGCTGGAACAGCCCGGAACATTTTAGCAACCTCGATCACCTCGAAGTCGTGGGAGCTGACGGAGACTGAACCGGCCCGAAATTCCTTCACGGCGCCCCGTTGTGACCGGCTGCTTTTTCCTGTGTTGTCGGTAAAGTTAATCCGGCCCTGACCGAGATTCATGCCGATTTCTTTTGCCGCCACAGGATCGAAGGTGGACCAGCCCCGGCTGGGGTCGAGTAGGAACTTCCCGGTTTTTCCGTCAACCGTTGCCGTGATAAAGAAGGTGCTTTCGACAACCGTCATGTTGAGCACGCTGTAGCCCATCTGATCGAGCACGTCTGGAAGAGCAGCCTCTTTCAGGTTAAGAATGGCATCCGGTTCCCAGAAATCGAGAAAGAGCTGATCTGATCGACTGAGATTGCTGGTCTTGATATTGAATATCCTGCCCTCGGGATTTTGAACCTTGTAGGTCTCATCGTCGATGCGGGCGACGACCTTTAGCTGCAGAGTCTTGTCGCCCTTGGCGGAAGTGAAGGTCCGAAACTCAGAGAGATCGGGGGCTTTTTCAGGAGAATTTTCCTTCTGGCCCTCTGCCGGCGTCCCGTCCTGCTCGTCTGCGAAAATGGCCGGGGCTGCCACATGAAGAAACAGGAAAATGGCGGAAAGGCGTGAGATGAAAAAGGCCATGATCGATAAAATTGGGCGGCTTCTGCTGGAGCACCAGCGAAAAATACCCTGCCGGGCCGCTATGCTGGTCGCGGGTCTTTCGCAGATCCCCGGTAACAAGGAGATATGGAAAGGCCGGTCGATCTCCGTAGGGGGCTTCATGGGACTCAGCCTGATCCTGCTGGAACAAACCATGAATCTGGACCTGAGGGCCGCTTCGGCGTTGCGGGTCCGGTGGGCAGCTCTATGCTGCCCGGGCCGGAACCACCATGGCCGATTCGTTTGTTCACCTCCACCTCCACACGGAATACTCAACCCTTGATGGTGCGATACGCTGCAGAGAGGCGGCGGCAAGGGCTGCAGAGTTGGGGATGCCGGCTGTCGCGATGACAGATCATGGCAATCTTTTCGGAGCCATCGAGTTTTATGAGGCGGCGAAGAAGGAGGGGGTCAAACCGATACTGGGCTGTGAGATCTATCTAGCTCCGGAGTCGATGAACCATCGGCAGGAGACTCCGGGCCGCAAGCGCGCGACCCACCTCACTCTGCTTGCGGAAAACAATACGGGCTGGGAAAACCTGGTGCAGCTTGTGAGCAAGGGCCATCTTGATGGGTCCTACTATGGCAAACCCCGGGTTGATCTCGAGCAACTGCGCAAATATGCAGAGGGGATCATTTGTCTCAGTGGTTGTATCGCAGGGCCGGTAAATGAATGGCTTTTGCAGAAGCAGCCCCTGCAGGCACGTGAAATGCTCGAGGAACTTTGCGACATCTATGGCCGGGATAACCTTTATGTAGAGCTACACGACCATGGGCTGGAGATGCAGCTTGAGGTCAAGCCCCAGTTGATCGCTCTGGCAAGGGAGCTTAATCTCAAGATGGTCGCTGCCAACGACGTTCATTTTCTCTCCCGTGATGACCACGATGCTCATGACGTGATGATCTGCATCGGGACCGGGAAGCTGGTCTTTGACGAGAACCGGATGAGATACCCCCCGGAGGTGTATTTCAAGACTGCGGAGGAGATGCGAGAGGTCTTCGCTGATGTCCCTGAGGCCTGTGATAATACCCTAGAAATTGCGGAGCGTTGCAATGTCACGTTCAGCCTGGACCCCACGAGCTCAGAGAAGTATCCAAACTTTGAAGCGCCGGGTGGTATGTCCCGTGACGAATACATCCGGAAGCAGTGTTTCACCGGTCTCGAAAAGCGCTACGGAGAAAAAAAGGCGAGGGAAGACGAGGAGCTGAGACATCGTCTGGATTATGAAATTCAGACGATTAGCGATCTTGGGTTCAGCAGCTATTTCCTGATCACTGCGGACTTCATCAACTGGGCCAAGGAAAATGAGATTCCCGTGGGACCGGGACGAGGTTCGGCGGCGGGATCACTGGTTGCCTATACCCTGGGTATCACAGACATATGCCCGATTCGTTTTGGCCTGCTCTTTGAGCGGTTTTTGAATCCGGAGCGGGTCAGCCCTCCGGATGTTGATATCGATTTCTGTCAGACGCGCCGTCCCGAGGTGATTGATTATGTGAGGCATAAATACGGCGAGCGATGCGTGTCTCATATTATTACCTACGGGACCCTCGGGGCGAAAAGTGTGATCCGGGATGTCGCGCGGGTGATGGGACTGAGTTACGGGGAGGCCGACATGATCGCCAAGATGATAGAAGCGCGGCCCGGGGCAAAACTGGAGGAGGAGTATAAGACCAAGGCAGAGCTTCGCGAGACAATCGAGGGCAGTTCCCAGTACCGCGAGCTATGGGACTATGCGGTCAAGCTTGAGGGCTTGACGAGAAATACCGGAGTTCATGCGGCAGGAGTGGTGATTGGGGACCGGCCGCTGGATGAGCATGTGCCTCTCAGCCGCGGGAACGAAGGAGAGGTCGTCACCCAGTATGACATGGGAGCAATCACGGAGGTCGGGTTACTTAAGATGGATTTTCTGGGGCTCAAGAACCTGACCGTGATTCAGGAGGCCTCGGACTTCATTCGAGTGGCGATACCGGGATTTGACGTGAGCCGGGTAGCGCTCGACGACAACGCTACCTTCGAGTTGCTTAACAGGGGCGAAACGATGGGCGTTTTTCAGCTGGAATCAGGGGGTATGACCGAAACCTGCAAGCGCTATGGCATCCGGCGGATCGACGACATAACGGACCTGCTTGCCCTCTATCGTCCCGGGGCCATGCAATTCATTGACGAGATGATCGAGGTTAAGGAAGGGCGCAAGGAAGTGCAGTACGAACACCCCCTTCTGGAGCAGGTTTGCGGGGATACCTATGGGGTGATGATTTACCAGGAGCAGGTGCAGAATGCTGCAAAATTGCTGGCGGGCTACACGCTGGGGGGCGCCGATATCCTTCGCCGTGCGATGGGCAAGAAGAAGCAGTCCGAGATGGATAAGCAGCGTGTTACCTTTGTGGAGGGCTGCGAGGCGGAGAACGGAATTGACTCTGCCCTCGCCAATCGGATCTTCGATAAGATTGCCAGTTTTGCCGGTTATGGATTCAACAAGTCACACTCTGCCTGCTACGCTCACATCTCCTACTGGACGGCTTATCTCAAGGCTAACTTCCCTGTCGAGTTCATGGCGGCACTGCTCTCAAACGAGTTCAGCAACACGGACAAGATAGGAGTGTTCGTCTCAGAGTGTCATCGGATGAATATTGAAATACTTCCCCCCGACCTGAACCGGTCTCAGTTGCGGTTCGCCCCGGAGGAATTGCCTACGGGGAAAATGGCCATTCGGTATGGTCTCGCGGCGATCAAGAACGTGGGGGAGGGCGCGATGGCACAGGCTATCGCGGAGCGTGAATCGAATGGGGCGTTTGTCTCTCTGGACGATTTTACCAAACGTCAGGACTCCAAGGTCGTTAACAAGCGGATCCTTGAGAATCTGG
>CAXEFH010000078.1:0-12710 GCA_963989605.1 uncultured Roseibacillus sp.
GTATAAGAGACAGCAGATAGGTGTCCCGAAGCCAAAGCAAACCCTGCAAAGCCTGTCACGACCTGGCACGGCCAAGCGCAGCAAACTCAGGAAGGCAGAGCCAGGCATGCCGGCAAGCTGTCCCGAGCTTGTAGAGTTCATCGAATTCCTCAGCGCTTATCTCGCTCCCCACCACCTCCTCCTTGACCGCCTGGAATTCCGGCTGGTTAAGCTTGAAGCATATTAGGTTGTCTATGTTCTTCCTTATAGTGCTGCTTGCGCCCCGGAACACCTAGGACGTAAGGAAGACCGAGAGGCCCAGGTGCCTTCCTCTCGAGAACATTGTTCCAGCTTTTTTGCCAGTTTAGCTCTTGCGAATCGCTAGACACGAATGAGGCGGGCTTCTCTATCGACTACTTGTACATCCGCCTGTACTGAGCCATGCTTGAGACGCGGGCGTTCTTTGAGAATTCCCTGGAGGGTTTGAAAACGCGGTTTTCGCAGAGGTGGCTCTCGATCTTCTTGCTCATATGCCTGAATTGAAAGTTACCGTTCCGAGGTGTTTAGCGAACAGCGAGGCCGGTTGCAAGGCAGCGAGCCAGATCAGGCCTGAGCCGGAGGATCAAGGCTCAATGAATCTATTTCGTGCTGCTCAAGATGGCGCCAGCGGCCGGGACGGAGGTCTGGATCCGTGAAGCGTCCTATTCTAATCCGGAAGAGCTTTTCAACCTCAAATCCAAGCGTTTTGAACATTTCACGAATCTGACGCTTGAGACCTGTACCAAGAACCACCGAAACGCGACGTGGAGAAAGAGGTCTGGCGCTTTTGGCACGGGCGAATCCCTCGGGGGTCTGGACCCCCGAGACAAGCTTCCTGAGGACCGGGTAATCAATCGCAGTCGTGAGAGTGACGCGATATTCCTTTTCTACCATGTTGCGCGGGTGAGTCAGGCGGTTGGCGAGATCTCCATCATTTGTCAGAATAAGAAGGCCCTCCGAATCCCGGTCAAGCCGACCAACATGGTTTAGATGAAAGAATTTAGGGGGAAGCAATTCGTAGATCGTGGACCGCTCGAGCTCATCGTGTTTAGAGCATACATAACCCCGGGGTTTCTTCAGGAGGATCGTCGTGGTTTTCCGGGGGGAGACTCTTTTTCCTTCGACTCGCAAGACGTCGCCTTCCTGCACTCGTGTGGCAGGGTTGTCACAGGCCTCTCCATTGAGCGTAACCCCCCCCCTCTGAATCATCGCATCACAGGCACGACGGGATCCTATCCCACAGGAGGCGAGGAACTTGTTAAGGCGGATGCCTGCGGGCATGAGACGGCTTTGTGACAGATAAGGCGGAACCTTCCGGTCCCGCCCTTTCCAAAAATGATCTCCTGTAGGGGAGAGCGAGAAGAATTCCCTAGCCCTCAGGTTTGGTCTTGGGCAGGCCAACCGGACTCTGCCCTTTTTTCCACTGTCCGCGCTCCTTGAGCACCTTGACACGCTCAAAGCGTTTCAGGACAGAGCGACTACCGGTGGAACCACCGCTGATTTTGAGACTGTTATGCTTGGACATGGCGTCAGACCCGGGATGGGGGGCGGGAAGCTAGTTTGAATTCTCAGATTTGGCAAGTGGGAAGTCTGATCGGAACTTAAGGCCCTGCGTTATCAGATCATTCCGAGTTTCATCTTGCCCTCCTCCGAGATCATTTCCTGATTCCATGGGGGATCCCACACGAGCTCCACGCGGGCGTCGTCGATTTCCTCCACGGTCATGATCCGCGCCTGAGCGTCGGCGGCAATGGCAGGGCCCATGCCGCATCCTGGTGCGGTCAGGGTCATCTTAACATTAACCACCTTTTTGTCTTCTTCCTCATCCACTGTACAATCGTAGACCAGTCCGAGGTTGACAATATCCACCGGGATCTCCGGATCGTAGACCTGTTTCAACTGGTGCCAGATCTGATCCATTACCGGGGCGGACTTCATCCGCTCGTCCTCCTCGACCTTTTGCTCACTGCCAGCCTGGTCGATTCCAAGGGCATCGGCATCGTTGGAGGAGATCCGCGCCAGTCCTGCCGAGGTAGCTACCGTGTAGGTGCCGCCAAGGCTCTGGGTGATGACGACTGGAGTGCCAGCAGGAAGAGAAATAGTATCACCAGAGGGAATCTGGATCGCATCAACTTCGCGGATAAGGGGAATTTCCTGGTTCATGGAGGAAGATAAGGACTTTGGGATAACTATTGGTTTTCATCCTCGAGTGGGACGATTCTGATATTACCCTTCTGTGGGCTGGAAAGAGATTGAGCGAGGGAAGGTGCGGGAGCTGCGGTTTCCTGTTCGCGCGATTCTCCAAGTGCGTTGTGAAGAGCGCCTTCGACAAGCTGGCCGCAGTGAATCTTCATTGGAGGCAGGGGACCAAGGTCACCGGTAAGGTCGTCAGGCGAGAGGTTACGGGCATCCTCCACCGATTTCCCTTTGAGGAGTTCGGTGGCCATCGAAGCGACAGCGATCGCAGTTTGACATCCGAAGGACTGAAAAGAAGCCCGGTCGATGACCTTGCGACCATCTTTGTCCGTGAACTTCAGCCACATCCGGAGCATGTCCCCACAGTCCGCAGAACCGGCGGTGCCGACTGCATCCGCATCTTCCATTTCACCCACGTTCCTGGGATTGGCCATGGCTTCACGGGCCTTGTCCTCAAAGTTACTCATTCCTACCCCGAAGAAACCACGATGCTCGAAAGGTTAAAATGAGAAAATAAGGGCGCAATGATTGCGGATGACTGGTTCCGGGCACAGGTGACCCGCTAGTCGTTTGCCGCGGGGATCTCATCGGTCTTGCAAGATGCTGCACGGGCCTTTTGAATCGGAGGGAGTCGATCTGATGGTTTCTCCGTGCAGGAGCCGCAGGGGGATGTCTGAAACGAGCTGATTCAGGGCAGAATAGCGCGTCGGGGCTGACCCTGAGGCCCGGGAAAAATTCAGGGGAACCACCATGATGAGAGAGGGTTCGAGTGATGAAGGATAAGCAGGAAGCCGCCCAGATCCGCACTAGCTTCAAAGTGCGATCTCTTGGTTCACTGGCGGGATGGTTATTGCGCTTATACTCGGTGACCCTTCGTATCAAGGTGGTGGATCGCTGCGGTCTCACTGACCCGGAAAACCACCGGGATCCGCTGCTCTGGTGTCTCTGGCATAACCGAATCGCGGGAACGCTGATGGCTCGCCGCCGGGTCTTTGGCTGGCGGAGGGGTGCCGTCCTGACCAGCGCCAGTCACGATGGTGCCGGCTTGGCGGCGGTAGCAAAGGTGATGGGACTGGAATCGATACGGGGTTCGAGTTCCCGCCGGGGTTCAGCAGCATTGAGGGAAATGGTCCGAGCCGTGGGTCGTGGGCTTGATATATGTGTGACCCCGGATGGTCCGAGGGGGCCGAGGTATCGACTGAGTCCCGGCTTGATCAAGCTTGCCCAGGTAACGGGTTCCCCCCTGATGGCTGTGCACCTCCAGTTCAGTTCCGCATTCCGGCTCAGGACATGGGATCGTTTCGTCGTGCCGCTTCCCTTCAGCAGGCTGACCATCATTTTCGACGAGCTGCTTGATGTCCCGCGGCAGATGGATGACGATGCCTTTGAAGCCAAGCGCATCGAGGTTGAGAGTTTGATGTGCGCGGGAGTAGACGACCTTCACTTGCCATTGCATGACCATTCTGAACGGAAAAGAAATAGCTGCTGAGGCTCTCGCCGGGTGCCGAGAACGAGTGCAGGACCTGATCGCACTGGGGGTGACCCCGGGGTTGGCAGTCGTGATCGTTGGGAAGGACCCGGCCTCTCATGTCTATGTCAGCTCCAAGGTCAAAACCTGTGCCGAGCTCGGGATTTACTCCCGGCGCATAGAGTTGCCCGAGGAGGCGAGCCAGGAGGAAGTGCTCCGGGTGGTCGCCGATCTGAATGCAGACCCGTCGATTCATGGGATTCTCGTGCAATCTCCACCGCCTCCTCATATCGATGAAGAGGAGATCATTCGCCTGATTGATCCGTCCAAGGATGTCGATGGATTCCATCCGGTGAACGTAGGAAAGCTCGTGATGGAAGACGACAGTGGCTTTGTTCCATGCACGCCACAGGGGTGTATCCACCTCCTGGAGAGGGCGGGAATCGAGACCAGCGGGGCCAATGCGGTCGTGATTGGGCGGAGTATGATCGTGGGTAAACCCATGGCGCTTCTGCTTATGAGCAAAGGCATCAACGCCACCATCACGGTCGCACATTCCCGCACGAGGGATCTTGCAAAAGTCTGTCGTCAGGCCGACATCCTGATACCGGCAATCGGCAGGCCGGAATTTGTCACGGCAGATTTTGTCAAAGAGGGAGCAGTGGTCATTGATGTGGGGATTAACCGGGTCGAGGATCCCTCCAGAAAGCGAGGATACCGGCTGGTAGGTGACGTCGCTTACGAGGAAGTCGCTCCGCGGTGCGGAGCCATCACTCCTGTGCCGGGCGGGGTCGGGCCAATGACAATCGCCATGCTCATGAGCAATACTATCAAGGCCGCGCGGTCTTGAAGAGATTCGGGGGCAGCGAGGCGAATCCCTCGCCCGCTAGTTCTCTCGGAAGACCAGCTGGAGACCCCGGGAAGACCAGTAGTCGACAAGGCGTTTCTGGATGACGCTGGGATCCTCCGATGGAAAGACAGGTGTCTCTTCACGAGGGGACAGATTTCGTATCTGGTCGAGATGAGCAGAGGTCTTCGCCCGCCGCTCTTTCCCTCCGTGGAGATGATAGTGGACCAGCAGAAGAGCAGTGGCGTAGGGAAGATAGGCATTCCCGCCAGGTTGGTTCTGTGAGGATTTGATCCAGGCCTTGTGGTCCAGACCGAGAATTCGGTCCACGGGGAGAAGATGGAAATGATCTCCAACCTTGTTTCGACTCACCGCATGACGAAGGTGATTCCGGATCAGGCTTTCCAAGTCCCGGAAGAGATACCATCCATCTCCCTGATGACAGACAGAAAAGTATTCCGCGATTCCTTCGGAAAACCACGGTGGAAGGCGCCCAAGGCTTGCTGCCATGCCGGCGTGGACGAGTTCGTGGACGAGTAGCCCCTCGTCCGGTCGCGTTTGCAGCCGAGAGTTTCCGGCTTGTGGAGGAGCGAGGAAATAGTCTGCTCGGATCAGGACTCGCCCCTCATGGCCGTCCCACCATCCGACGGCCCCCTCGCCGCCACCAGCTTTCACAAAACTGGCCTCGTCTCTACAAAGTAGTATGTCAGTGACTTTATTCGGGGGAGAGGTCCAGAGAGGAAGGGGGTGGGACCTCAGAAGCTGCGTGACGGATTCCACTACCCTCGCGAACCGGGTGAGATTCTGTCGCCCGATCCTCGTTTCCGCGACCATTCTGAAATGGCGGCTTATGACGACTTGGGTTCCATCTGTATTCTGGTCATCAACCCTGAGGACAACAGGCCTTGCCTTGAAGGTCCCGGGCCACGCCTTTGCTACGGCCTCTTCCGGTCTCTGGGCCCAGAGGGAAATGGTAAAAACCAGAAGAAGGATGGAGCAGCGGAGCACGTCCAACTCTCGATGCTGGTCGGGTTGGACGCAAGGGAATCGCGTCGGCATCCAAGGTCCGGGACGAGTTCACGTGTAATCTCCCCTTTACATGGCGAAGAAAGCGACTTTAGGTGTCCGCCCCGAGCGGAGAGGTGGCTGAGTCCGGTTTAAGGCACACGACTCGAAATCGTGCGTAGGGTTAAACCTACCGTGGGTTCGAATCCCACCCTCTCCGCCACTGCTTGGCTGCCTGAAAGAAATTACCCGGGCTACTGTGGATCCGGGAATCGATAAGATTCACTATTTAGCGCTCAGTTAACTTAAATAAGCGCTCAAATGTCTTAAGGTATGAATTTTTCCCATGGCCGGGGAGAGGCATTGCTCGGGCGTCAACGATCCGCTAAAGAAAGGACAACGAGCAACAAGACGCGATTGACTCTTTTGCATACTTTGATCCCGATGAAAAGCATCCTCGCCAAACGCCAGCTTCTTCCTGTCCTCGCCGGGGCATTAGTGGCTCTTCCTGCTGTTAGCTCAGCAGTAATTATCGATATCTCCAGTGCCTTTGGAACGGTGGCCCCCGATACACGGGGTGGGCCCAATTCAGCGACCGCGCAGTGGGATACGTGGGCTGACCCGGGCGGTGCCTCCGGGGTGATTACAAATCGCGCCGCAGAGGTTGGTTCCGGATTCTGGACTACGAACAACGGCGAAGATCACATCAGCAACTCGCTGAATTTCTACTCCGGCTCTGGATCAGTAAATGAGACGATCACATTTGGGACAACTGGAGTTGTAGGGGAAGGGTTTACAACTATTATCCTTCAAGGTCAGACGCTCTTCGGCGATTTCGGGACAACCCTTGGCTTCACACCTATCGCCGGTATCACCCCGGGTGTGGTGCAGGGACCGAATGCAGCTGGGGGAGCCCAGTTTTTGGCCCGGTATGAAATCCCGGGGAATGCTGCGGAATACTCAGTGAACATGGTGACTGGTCCGTTTTCATTCGTATCCTTTGGAAACTTCGAGGTCGACACCTACTGGTCGGAGACGGGATTCTCCTCAGACACCGCCGTGATCCCTGAGCCAACCAGCGGAATTCTTGTTCTGAGCGCGGCCGGGTTATTTGCCCTGAGGCGCTGTCGTAAGTAGGGTGGATGGCGGAAGAGGTGATGATGGTCGCTTCTCCAACTTCATTTTCACAGAGCGGCTCTGGCGACTGTCAGAGCCGCTTTTTTGCTCCAGAAGATCATTTCAGTTTTCCAGACAACTCGTAACGTGAGCCGCCATCGGGCATTCACGCTTCTGGAGCTGCTGATTGTAATCAGCATTTTGGCAGTGTTGTCAGGATTGATATTTGTCGGCGTCTCTCAGGGGTTCAAAGCTGCGGCAAAGGCGCAGGATGTGTCCCTCGCACGGGATCTCACGACGGGATTCAGGGCGACCGCAGCCGAGGGAAATGGAAACTACCTTCCGGGGTATGACCGGCGAGTCGATGAGGTGATTCTGAAAAACGGGAGGGTGGTGACCGGACCAACGGCTAACCGCTATCCCTTCCGTCTCGCCCGTGAGATGGAGAGCACTGTGGACGAGGTAGCTCTGGTAGGACAGGTGAGGAAGCAGATCGATTCTTCCAACGACTATACGGTCAGCCTTTATCCGGCTTTGGGAATTAATCACTACTTTGTCGGCGGGGACGTTCAGGCGGACGGCAGTATTTCACACGCTCCGGACTGTGTGACGAGAATTGATCAAGGGCTGGCCTCCATCATCGTGTTTGCGACGGCGGGCTCCCTCCGGGATAATGGCGAAGTTATTAACGGCTATAACACTCTTACTCCGCCCTTTCTTACCACGCGGATGTGGGAGACGGAGCCATGGGCGCAGGGAGCAAATCCCATGGACTATGGCCATCTGGATGCACGGCATGGAAGAAAGGTTGTCGCTTCTTTTCTCGATGGCAGTGTCCGCTCTCTGGAAGTGGAAGAAATGCGCGATATGCGTCTCTGGAGTGTGAAGGCAGCAATGAAAAACGATCCAAACTACAAGATTCGCCGCGCCAGGCGCGGACGGCTCTAACCCCTCTCCATGATAATGAAAAAACAAGAACGCTGGATGCTCGCGGCGGCATTCCTCCTTACTACGTCCGGTGCCAGCGGAGAGCTTCTCTACACAAACTACCTTTTGCCGTCCTTCGCAGATGATCCAGGCACTGAATACTCGGCCTGGGATATTTTTTACGTGGCCAACTCCAGCCCCAACTATCCGGATTTTGCGGCTCCTAATGGAATTTATGAGTCAGCCTCGGTGCTCGGGTTTACTCCACCTGCGGGATCTAGTCCCGGCGATCCTTCAGCTTTCTGGCATTCTGAGAATCCGACGATTACCCAGACTGTCCCCGGGATCGCATTCGTCATTGCGCCGACCATCACGGGAAATATCTACAGCTTTCGCGGACCAACCTCCTTCGTTCTCGAAGATACTACCCCATTCCAGGTTGGCACGGTGGTCTTCCAGTTTCAAACAGCTGGGAACCTTGTGGATTTCAGCAGTATCAAGCTTGCTTATGATGATGGTGGAGTAGAGGTCATCCTCGATCCTGACGAATATATCAGGGAGTATGAGAGTGATACGTCAGGTTTTGGAGGTTCGGGAAATCGCAACGCCCTTCAGTGGGATCTCCGTGGCAGAGGCGTAAGCTCGTACCGGATTGTCTGGACGGCGAGTGGTTCCAGCATGAGTTTGCAAGAGGTAACGTTGGACACCTCAGCTGGCTATGCGGTGGTGGTTCCTGAGGCCCGGACCTGGGAGGGCACAGGAACTGCATCCTGGGAACAGAGCGCGAACTGGGCAGAGGGCTCTCCATCGCAGGATTTCGGAAACGTGCGTTTTGTCAACGGGGCCGATGTGAACATCGCGATGCCTTCCACCCAAACGGTGGGTGAATGTGTCTTCGATACGGCGAGCGATGTCACAATCGCTAATATGGCGAAGCTTGTTTCAAGCACAGGTCTTTTTACCGCATCCGGGTCCACCGGCACCTACACGATCGAGGGAGAATTCGAGATGTGTGCCTATAACCTTTTTGAGATTGAGGGAGGTGAAGTTGTTCTCGAGGGAGCAATCTCAGGAGGTTCCGGTCTACGCAAGGAGGGTGAAGGAACAATGGTCCTGAGGGCAGACAATTCCTTTGGTTCCACAGGTGGCGGCATAGGTTGTACTGGAGGAGTGCTTCGGATAGAAGGGGTTAAGCAGTTCACAAGCAGTGCCTCGGTCCTGCGGGGAGACCTTGTGCTGGCAGGCGCGGCCCCGGTTGACTCTCCCGGAACTCTTGGGAATGCCAGCTCCGACGTCGCGGTAGGAGCAGATAGCGGGATCTTTGGAAATATTACCACCCCTGCTCGTCTTATTATTCAGGGAGATCACGATGTTGCCCGAGGCGTTACCTTTGCAGCCGGGACGTTCGACAAGAGGCTCGGCGCCCGCGCAACGTTGTCTGGAGCCGAGTTCAGTGGAGCGGTGACGTTGCGACCCGATTCCACGGAGACGAAACTTTTCGCGGAAGGGTCCTCAGACCTTGTTGTTTTTTCGGGCGATGTCTCAGGAGGGGATCCTGCGCTGACAATGGAGATCAACCCCGGGGGAGCAGAAGGTACCGTACGATTTGCCGGTGCTGACAAGACCTACGGAAACACGACTTTTGTTCGTGGGGGGCTTCTTGAGCTCGCAGTTGGGACAAGTATCAGTGGAGAAGTCATTGTTGCCCCGGAAACGGCGGGCCGGTCTGCCGTGGGGGGTGGGGGAACCTTCGCTGGCGGTATCGCGGTTGGCGCAGGAGGAATTATTGCTCCGGGTACGGGTGTCGGCACGCTGCTGAGTAGCGGTCAGAGGTGGGAGTCAGGGGGAGCATTAGAGGTTCAGATTGTGGACTCGGGACTGGAACCGGGAGTCGGCTGGGATCTGGTCTCCATTGAGGGAGTGCTGGCCCTCTCAGCGACATCGGAGGCTCCGTTCTTGATCGATGTAAGTTCCCTGACAGCCGCTGGTGAGAGCGGTCCCCTTGCGGGATTTGATCCGACCGAGAGTCATTCGTGGAAAATTTTGGATGCCACGGGGGGCGTGGCGGGATTCTCAGGGGATGCCCTGATGGTGCAATCGGGAGGCTTCCACGGCACTCCCGGAGGAGTGTTTGCGGTAACTCTCGAGGCGGGTGGGAATGCAATTTATTTGAACTATACTCCAGGAGGAGGGAGCTCTCCGGGAGAGACATGGCTGGCGGCAAACTTCAGTGCTGCGGAATTGAGTGATGTCTCTATTTCCGGTTGGAATGCGGATGCTGATTCTGACGGATTTCCCACCTTGCTTGAATATGCCCTTGGAGGTGATCCAAAAGAACGGGATGATACGATCGAGCCACTTCTGGAGATTAGTGCCCCGGCAGGAAATCCTGATGATCCCCGTCTTTCCTTCTCCTTTACGAGACTGCTCGATCGGACGGACATCGACTGTTATGTTCAGGCTGCAGATTCGCTTGAGGGAGCTTGGACGAACGTGGGCGAAATTGTGGGAGGGACAGCGCCGGTGGCATTAAATGGTGGGGTTCTCTCGGCTGGGCCTTCGATTGGTAACCTTCAGAATGTGACATTCTCGGATACCGTGCTAGTGAGAGACGCGGGGAAACGCTTCATGCGCCTTGAGATCGTGAAGCGGCCTTGAGTTTGGACAGGGCGTGGGATTTCCCGTGATTCCGGCAGGGACAGCCGTTGCGAATACTACGAGGGGTCCTGCTTTGACAGATTGAACTGAGGTTGCCCTGTTAATACGCCGGCAAGAGGCCAGGGTCCTCTCCCGCGAAGAGCAATTCGAACCTACTCCGTAAAGTCTGCAACGAGTTTCTTTACCGCGCCCTGCTTGAGGGACTCTCCCTTCTGGACCTTTTTGGCCATGGAAAAGGTTGTGCGGATCAGAGAGCTTCCCTCCACTTCCTCCTTGTAGGAAATCACTTCGTCTTCCTGCAGCACCTTGCGCCACTCTGTCCTGACATCCTGCCAGAAACCTTTGGTTGCCTCCCAGTAGTTTTCGGCCTTGCTGAAGTCCTCTTGATCGTAGCGGCGGTAGATATTGAGTCCGGTCTCGTGGCAGAGAAACTTGTTCTCGTCTTTGATCCACTTCCTGTTCTCCTGTTCATGGACCCATCCCTCGGGTGTAATAACATGGCGATTTACGGCTCGGAGGATATCGTAATCACTCCGCTTGGTGTATTCTCTCCTCGGGAGGGGTCTGCAGGTATCCTTGCTGGTCCATGCGCTGCGGTTCCCCTCGTGCGTCCATTTGCCCCAGCTCTCATACCGTGGGCTATCATCGACCTGAGTCACTAACTGAGTCCAGGTACCCTTCACCTCTGCAGCGGGTAAAGTTCGTTTTTTCCACGTGCGTTCACCCTGATATTCAACCATGATTGGGTCTTCGTATTTCCATACCTGACCCCAGTGTTTCACGACCTGCATCACCGGGCCGATCTCAGCGAGGAGAATGTGCTGAAGGACGATGAGATTCTCGTGGTCCTCGACCACCTTCACGATTTCGAGTGCATCAGCACGATAGGGCTGTTTGAGCTCGTAGCCGGGGACGAGCGGGACCGTTTCCTTGAACGTGAATTCGACATCGAATTTACCCGACATGGCGAGAATGGCTTTGCGGTCTTTCTCAAAGTTATTCGCCTCGGCCGCCCCGCCTGTGTTCACAGAACCGAGAATTACGGCGGCGGAGAGGGTTATCAGCAGCTCCTTCATCTGGAATGACCATACCAAGGAGTGACCGGCGGGCAAGCCGCGTATTGATCATGTATTGGCGATTGATTGTCGGGAGCACCTGAGGCGGTCGGAGATGCGGCCAGTCTCAAGGGTTGCGGCGGTTGGCTCTTGTTGTCACTCCATCTGCAATTGTGGTTTGGCCTGCCGGGTTCGATTACGCTAAAACCTTGCTGATGAGGATCAGAGAGCTAACCCAAAATGAGTGGCAGAAAGTCGCAGCAATGATCCATGCTTCAACCAACGCGTGGTACGAGGCCAATCTCAATCGTTCGATCTTTGATGAGGGTGATTCTTCCGGCTGCATGATTTTCCCGGAGGTCTACGAGGCTCTAGACCCCAATTGCTGTCTGGTGGCTGAGGATGACCACGGAAGGATGATGGGGTCGTGTTTCTATCACCCCAGAGAGACCCATGTTTCATTAGGGATCATGAACGCTCACCCGGATCATGCAGGGCGGGGTGTTGCGGCTGCGTTGCTTGCCGAGGTTGTCAGTCGGGCTGGCGACCTGCCGGTGCGGCTTGTATCGAGCTGTATGAATCTTGATTCCTTCTCTCTCTACACCCGGGCGGGATTCGCTCCCGGAGAGCTTTATCAGGATATGTACGTCCCTTCTGAAAAGAAATTGCCCGAGGCCCCAGCCGGCAGAGAGAGAATCAGGGAGGCCTTAGAGGCTGATATCGGAGCGATGGTGGAACTGGAGGAAGAGTTGAGTGGGATTCGACGGGAAAAGGATTTCCAATTCTTCCTCAGAAACGACCAGAGCATATGGAGAACCCTTGTAATTGAGGGGGCGAATCAGCAAATTGACGGCTTTCTAGGCTCTGTCAGCCATCCGGGCAGCAACATGCTTGGCCCGGGCGTGATGCGTCGGGAAGCAGACGCTCTTGCTCTGATTCATGCGCAGCTGGTGCTCTCAGGGGGCCGTCAGCCGGTGTTTCTCGTGCCAGCACGAGCTGCCGGCCTTGTGTCCTCATTGTATCGATGGGGCGCGAGGAACTGCGAGCTGCACGTCGCCCAGGCGAGGGGAAGTGTTCAGCATCCCTCTGGAATCACCATGCCGACTTTCATGCCGGAAACCAGCTGAGTCGTTACTCGAATACATATCTTCCATCAGAGACGCGCACATTTGGAGGGGTCTTTGAGCGCTCGAAAAAATCATAGCCATCCTGGAGATTTTTCCAGAAGGAATACCACTTGCTGGAGCGCTCCCTTGCGAGCCGCTGCGCGGTCATATGAAAAGGGAAGCAATGAACACGGAAAAATGGCTGGCCTTCGGCGAGAGCGGCATGGCAGAGAGTGTAGATTTCCTCAATGCCTGGATTAGTCATTGCGAAGCAACCGATGGAAACCTGGTTGCCATGAACCTGTCTCTTATAC
>CAXEFH010000079.1:0-12664 GCA_963989605.1 uncultured Roseibacillus sp.
ATTCGTCGGCAGCGTCAGATGTGTATAAGAGACAGGAGTACCCAAGTCCTCTCTGGGAGACTTCTCTTCAACGGTGATGGAGGAAAGACAGGGGAGATCGGTCCTACCGAAAAAAACCCGGGAGACGACTCCCGGGTTTTACTCTTCTAACTACCTCGAAAGCGACTCTACATATCGAGGACGGTTGGCGCGGTATTCGAGTTAATCGTCGTGCGATTCGCTGGCGGGGATTGCACTCCGTTAAAGACACCACGCTCAGCGGGTGATCCGAGGGAGGAAATCTCGTAAATCGTGACCTCCCTCCCCTTTCCTGCATCGACGGTCTTGCGCGCCAGCCTTGACCCAAGAAGTTGCTCCATCATCTGGAGCTCCATACGAACTGCGTTCGGATAGGCTTCGAAAATGGCAGACATGGGATGATGATACTCTTCGATCCTGAGGCCATCCTGGGCCTCGTAGGTGCACTTGCTGAAACACCCTTCGGAATCCCTCAATTCCGCAAGTTTGGTCGCTTTCTCAGCGAGGGAGCTCCTACCCTTCATTAGTTCGGACCACCTCTGGCGCTGATCATCAAAGTGATGAAACAGCATTTTCTCTGGCGCAGACTCGCCATAGAGCAATTTAACTCCCTGAAGAAGATTAAGGGTCAGGGAGACTCCGGCCTGGGGAAACAGCTCCTCGCAAGCCTCGGTGAGCCGATAAAGTTTCTCGGGGCGCCCCACTTGGGTTCGCGGCACTCTCCAAGTCTTGAGGTATCCCTTCTTCTCCAGATTCACACAGTGCTGCTTGACACCCATGTAGCTCATCTGGAGCTGCTTTGCTAATTCCGAGACTGCCATCCCGTCGGATCTCTTCAATGCTTCGAGTATTTCGGCGTATGTGGGGCGTGCAATATCACGCAGTGCTTGTGAAAACATGTGTAAGACTTTCTGCTGCTATAGTTAAGATATATAAAACGTAAAGATTGCCGTTTTTTTGTCAACCGGCTTTTGACAACGGTGGTATGTCCAGTAGTTTCGGTGCTTCTGATGTCAGGCTTTGACTACGACACGGAGGTGTCTTTTTCATCCCCAGCCCCGGGTTACTGGGGTTCGCGGGACATATCTGTAGACGATTGGTCGAACTTCCGTTGGCAGATGAAGAACCGGGTTCAGAGCCTCGAGGAGACCGAGCGCTATCTCCAGCTGTCTCAGGAAGAGCGCGCCGGAATACTGTTAACCGGCACGAAATTGGCATCTGCCGTGACGCCCCACTTCTTCAATCTGATTGAGGCCGATAATCCTGATTGTCCGATTCGACGGCAGATTATCCCTCAGGTGGCAGAGACCTTCGACGACAAAACGGAGATGGCCGACCCATGCGGGGAGGATAGCCATATGCCGGTGCCGGGTCTGGTCCACCGTTACCCGGATCGTGTCCTTCTTCTCGTCATCGACCGCTGTGCATCGTATTGCCGCTACTGCACGCGGTCGAGAGTGGTCTCGGGTGTGGGCGAACAGCACTTGGAGACCAAGCTCGAGGCTGCCTTCGAATACCTGGAGAATACGCCCCAGGTTCGCGATGTCCTTCTTTCAGGGGGCGACCCTCTCCTGCTATCGGACAACCGGCTCAAGCGGATCCTTTCCCGGCTGAGAAGCATTGACCATATTCAGTTCGTGAGGATTGGGAGTCGTATTCCGATCTTCCTTCCCCAGCGTATCACGCCGGCTTTATGTGAAATTCTGAGGGAATTCCACCCCCTCTTCATTTCAGTTCATACCAATCATCCTCGCGAGTTGACGATTGAGGTAAGAGACGCGCTGGGCCGCCTTGCAGATGCCGGTATCCCACTCGGCAACCAGTCGGTCCTTCTGAAGGGAGTTAACGATAGCGTCGATATACAGCGTGCTCTTGTGCATAAGCTCCTGCGCTGCCGGGTGAAGCCGTATTATCTGTATCAGTGCGATCTCATCAAGGGCTCCGCCCACCTCCGGACCCCGATCAAAAAGGGTCTCGAGATCATCGAAGGACTTCGAGGTCACACCACCGGTTATGCGATACCTCAGTATGTCATCGATGCTCCCGGCGGTGGAGGAAAGATTCCCCTCAACCCCGACTACGTCCTCAATAGTGACGACAGCAAGACGCTCCTGCGTAATTACGAGGGTAAGGAATTCATGTATTCCGAGGCACAGGAACTCAGCAATCTGCTGACCTGAGCGCAGGGCACACCGAGGCCGACTGCGTGCTGGCGCTTCTTCATTTCGGCTTTCCATACTATCTACAATTCCGTATCATCCCCGCTGATCGTTACCTGAGAATCCGTTCGTCGCCGTGAATGACTTCGCCAAGGCAAAAATACTGTTCGCACTCGCACGGGTCGCGGTGCTGTTTGCCCTTCACTCGGTAATCCGGGATTTCGGGCATGAGGGCTTTTCCTTTTTTGGGGTCGTAGTGCAGTTCCGGCTTATTTATTTCATGATGCTCGGACTTCTGGGCCTTGTGATTTATTTCTACGCGGTGGACTTTATCACCGATAATCCGCTCGGGCTTGCTCATCGGATCGGAAATCTGTTCTATGCCATCACCCTTCTTTTTCCTCCGGTTTTCGCCATTGTGGCCCTGTCCATCAAGGTTGCGGAAGGAGTGGTCTGGGTTTCCAGCTCGCCCTTGGCGGGTGAGATATCCAAGTTGGCAATGGTTTCAATCGCCAGTGGAGCGGGCCTCTTACTTGCCAAGATTGCTTCTGCGACTCTGAACCTGAGAGACCGTCAACATACGGTCGATCGACTGGCCTTTGAAGCCAAGGCACATCTTGAGCGGGCAGAGGAGTTGATGAAGGCCGGGCACTACGATCTGGTCGCACTGGAGGGATACCGGTGCGTCGAGAGCGTTCTGCAAAGAGCTCTTCTCAATGACAGCGTTCATGTCCCAGTTACCCGACCTAACCAACTCATTCCGATCGCAGCAAAGGCTGGGATTATTCCCGGGGAACTGGTCGGAATCTTCCACGAGCTTCGGATAGCTCGAAACCGGTCTGTGCATACAAGGGATGAGTTCTCAGAAAAAGATGCATCATGGTTTCTCGCGACGACCCGAAGAATGGTTGCCTCAGTTCGGGCAGCGCGGAAAGCTGACCAAGCGAGCGAATTTGCTGAAGTGGGGAGTGGTGAGCCCGTATCAACTGTTCGAGGACCTTCCGGGAGTGGCTCAGCGCAAGCCGAGGTAGCAAACGTAGAGAGTATAGCCTGCGAGAAAGATAACGCCTTGGCTTCTTGTCAGGAGGCGATCCCGCCAGACGAAGGGAAAAAGAAGAAGGGTGAACGCCAGCATTACTCCGAGATCCCAGTTCCGTAGTTCGGGAGTCCGGCTCAGTGGGGAAACGCTCGCCGTGAGTCCAACTACGCACAGGATATTGAAAATACAGGATCCAACGGCATTCCCTATAATGATGTCCCCTTCTCTCCGCAATGCGGCGACGATTGAGGTGGCGAGCTCGGGGAGGGATGTACCAAACGCGACAATCGTCAAAGCGATGGTCGCCTCTGGGACCTCAAAGTGACGAGCGATGTTACTGCCTCCGAGGACCAATCGGTCTGCGCCAAAGACCAGGGCAATAATGCCGACCACAAGAAGACCGATGTTAGCAAGGGCTCCGCTCCTGTGAGTCTGAGAACTTTTCGCTTCCCCGTCCTGTGGGATTTCCAGATCACTCTTGGGGTTACTTGCCGCTCGGGCTTTTCTCAGGCTGAGAGCCGTGTAAATGACCACCGCAGCGAAGAGGCAAAGGCCTTCTGATCTATTGATTGATTCATCCAGAAGGAGCAGAATGAAAACGAGGGAAATCAGGAGAAGAAAAGGCATCTCCCTTCGAACCAACTGTTGGTGAACAGTCAGGGGACGAATCGCCGCCCCGACGCCCAGAATCAGGGCTATGTTGCAAATATTAGAGCCTACGACGTTTCCAATTGCGATGTCACCTTTCGGTGGATTCGTCAGGTTGGCTTTGAGGCTTACGAGTAGCTCTGGGGCACTCGTTCCGAATGCCACAACGGTGAGACCGACCACAAGTGGACTGATACCCATCAGAAGAGAAATGTCGCGGGCCCCCTTTACGAGCCATTCTCCCCCGAGGTAAAGGAGAGCTAAGCCTAGGATTAGCCAGCAGCTGTCCGTAAAAAGATCCACTTCAGAGCAGCCTGTAGGATGGCTCTCGAAACTCTACTCAAAAATCCCGAGTAAATTCCATTTTACTTGTCGGGTGGACACGTTAATTCCGTGCCATGACACCGCACCGCATAGCAGTTCTTCCCGGAGACGGGATTGGTCCTGAGGTCATGAAGGAGGCTCTCAAGGTTCTTGAGGTGGTTTCCCGGAAACATGAAATCACGGTAGCCCAT
Organism: uncultured Roseibacillus sp.; assembly: GCA_963989605.1. Lineage (GTDB taxonomy): Bacteria > Verrucomicrobiota > Verrucomicrobiia > Verrucomicrobiales > Akkermansiaceae > Roseibacillus_B. The sequence goes on from CAXEFH010000079.1 coordinate 4,380, forward strand.
GAGGAATACCTTGTCGGAGGAGCCGCTCTGGATGCGACGAATAACAGGACTCCGCTGCCGCCGGAGACTCTTGAGGGATGCGAGGGCGCGGAGGCAATCCTATTTGGATCAGTGGGAGGGCCTCGGTGGGAGGATCTTCCGCCAGACATCCAACCGGAGCGTGGAGCGCTACTACCGCTGCGCAAGCATTTTGGGCTTTTTGCAAACCTGAGGCCGGGGGTCTGCCACCCCGCGCTGATTGATGCCTCGCCAGTAAAAAACAGGCTGATACCCGAGGGCTTCAATGTCCTGTGCGTACGCGAACTTACTGGAGGGATTTATTTTGGTGAGCCCAAGGAGCGACGCGAGGAAAACGGCGAGGAGGTAGCGGTTGATACGATGGTGTATCGGACAAGTGAAATTGAACGTATCGCGCGGGTAGCGTTTCAGGCAGCCATGACGAGAGACAAGCGCGTTTGCTCAGTTGACAAGGCAAACGTACTACAGAACTCCAGGTTGTGGCGTGATACTGTCATAAGGGTGGCAGGGGACTATCCGGAGGTTCAGTTGTCCCATCTCTATGTCGACAATGCCGCCATGCAGTTGATTCGTTACGCCCCCGACTACGATGTGATTGTAACGGGCAACCTCTTCGGGGATATCCTCTCTGATGAAATGGCCATGATATCGGGCTCTCTCGGGATGCTGCCCAGCGCCAGTCTAGGGTCTCCAGGCGAGGACGGTTTCAACTTCGGCCTATATGAACCGAGTGGAGGGTCGGCTCCCGATATCGCAGGTCAGGGAATCGCGAATCCAATTGCCCAGATCCTTTCGCTGGCGATGCTGCTTCGCTATTCTCTTGGAGAAAGCGGAGCTGCCGATAGCATTGATCAAGCGGTGGAAAGAGCAATTGGGGCGGGTTATCGGACCGGAGATATTTTCAGTGGAGCGGATTCCGAGCAGCAGGTCGGGACAAGCGAAATGGGGAACGCTATTGCTGACCGCCTGTAGACTGACCTCGTGGCGTGATCACCTGTCGGGTCGCAGGTAGAGTCTGACCCGCCATCAGCTTTTGGGAGTGGCTTGGGGTTTTGGCATTCTGAGGTCTGGGTGTCGTAATTCCCCGGGGGCACAGGTGGAAGTCATGGCAAATGAAGCGTCCTGTATTAGTTAAGAAATATAAAATATCTACTAGCCAGAAATAATGTATTTTGGTAGTCTCACCTTAGTCGCCCTGTCTTTTTTTACGTCACCCTAGAACAAACCATGGCTGCTGGAACAGAACACAGACAATATCTCCGAGTGAAGGAAACCCAGATGAGCCTGAGTGAAGAGCAATATGGCTCTCAGGCTGGTGAGGATTTTGAGGGTCAGCTTCGGGAGGCGCAGCAGCAGCTTGAAGTGCTTCAGCACCAGAGAGAGCAGCTCGAACAGCAGAAATGCGAAATGGACGAGTTGAACCGTCGTAAAGAGGATTTTCTGAGTGGGCAGATCGAGATAACGGAGCGTCTTTCCACCTCTGTGACCTCGATCGACAGGGAACTCTTCGAATTGCGTCAGGAGCTGGAGGACTTGGAGCAGACACGACAGTCGTTCGCTGCCCACCTCACGCGCATTGAGAAAGTTGAGCCTGAGGGTTGGCAGAGAGATGCACTGGATGGTGAGTTAAACCGTGCTCTTGCGATGCTCGACCAAGCTGAAGAGGAATTTGAGAGCGCGGTCGCTCATTTTTCTGGTGGGCGTGCTGGGAGCGCCTTCGGGTCCTCCGCTTCCGGGCCTAGAACGCGATCTTCAGATGGTTTTCGAGCGAATCTGAAGGCAGGATTCGCCTACAATCTCCCCCTTCTCCTGCTGGGCATTACTGCCCTCCTCATCATGCTCTACAGGTAATGGGTTTCTTCCGTAAAAAACAGCCCCCCCCAGGTTCGTTTACCTCGCGAGAGGAAAAGCTTCTCGCTCGCATTAGCGAGCTTGAAGATTTCATTGAGGGAGCTCCAGAGCGAATCCGCATGGAGATGGAGAAAAAAATGTCAACGATGCCACCGCCCGATGACCTTGAGGACCGCCGACGGGAGCATAAGTTTTACTCGCGTTTGAGTCGTGGTGAAATCCGCAACGAACACCGTTACCAGACTCGAAGTGCATTTGTTTTCCTGCTTCTGGGCATGGGAATCCTCGCCCTGTCCTTCTGGATCTATAGCGTTCTTCAGTCTGTTTAGGCTGGGACCCGGGTCAGATGTGGTGCTTTTGTCGGTCACCACTCTAAAAATTACCTTTAATCCGTGGAGTATCTCCCGAAGATCCTCGGCGTGAGTGAAAGCGACGTGGCAACCCCAGAGATTGACGTAAGATATACCGCCGGTCTCGCAAGACTGAGTCTCACGGATGAGGAAGTCGCATCCTTTGAAGAGCAGTTCCCTGATATTCTACGGCTGGTTGACACCCTCTCGGCTCTCGATGTTGAGGGGTTGGAGCCAACGGCCCACCCAGCACCGGTCATCGATGTCCTCCGGGAGGACGAGAGCAAACCCGGATTGTCGCGAGACCAGGTTCTCAGAAATGCTCCAGACATTGCCCGCGGTCAGATTCGGGTGCCCAAGGTGGTAGACGCCTGAAGATGCCTCATGAACCTTGCCAGCCATAGCATCGCTTCATTGCGACGAATGCTCCTTTCCGGCGAGACCACTTCGAGGGAGATTATCGATTCTGTAGCTACGGCGATCGCCAGCCGTAATGATGTTATCGGTGGATACCTGAGCTCGGATTTCGAGCGGGCTATGATCGATGCGGAGGCGGCAGATCTCTCACTTCCTCTTGGGGGCATTCCAATCGCCTTAAAGGATAATATCAATGCTGAGGATCAACCCTGTACCTGTGCATCACGGTTTCTCGAAAATGGCTATCTGTCACCCTACGATGCCACTGTTTCGTCCATGCTCAAGAAGGCTGGGGCGGTGCTTTATGGTCGAACAAACCTTGATGAGTTTGCGATGGGGTCTTCGACGGAAAATTCGGCCCTCAGGCAAACGAGAAACCCTCACGATACAGATCGAATTCCCGGCGGATCCTCAGGAGGATCCGCGGCCGTGGTCGCTGCCGACATGGCAGTGGCGGCTCTTGGTTCAGATACGGGTGGCTCGATACGGCAGCCGGCCAGCCACTGCGGAGTTGTGGGGCTCAAGCCCTCTTATGGCCGGGTCTCCAGGTACGGGCTGGTGGCTTTTGCGTCCTCTCTCGATCAAATTGGTCCTCTCACCAAGACGGTCGAGGATGCAGCGATCGTTTTGCAGGCGATTGCCGGCGGCGATCCAATGGATTCTACCTGTCTCGATGTCGACGTCCCCGACTACAGCGCCAGTCTTGACGACGGAGTTTCAGGATTGAAGATCGGCGTGCCGCGGGAGTTTTTCAATGATTCGGCTCTCGATTCAGAAGTGCGCTCCCGGGTTGAGGTCGCTTTGGGTAAGCTGGAAGGTGAAGGAGCCGAGCTCATTGAGATATCACTTCCTTCAACGGAATACGCAGTGGCAGTCTATTATATTCTGGCTCCAGCGGAAGCTTCCTCAAATCTGAGTCGTTACGATGGGATAAGATATGGAGAGCGTGTTGACTCGGGTAAAGGGGTTATCCCGATGTATGGGGAGAGCCGTGCCAGAGGATTTGGGCCGGAGGTGAAGCGCCGCATCATTCTTGGTACCTATGTGCTTAGCTCAGGCTACAGTGGAAAATACTACCTCAAGGCCCAAAAGGCTCGCACTCTGATTCAGCAGGAATACCGGAAGGCTTTTGACAAGGTGGATGTCCTCATGGGCCCAGTTAGCCCTGCTCCTGCTCGGAAAATTGGGGAGTATTCCGAATCCCCTCTGGAGGATTATCTCGCAGATCTCTATACCATCAGTGCCAACCTTGCAGGGATCTGTGGGCTAAGCGTTCCGTGCGGCACCGTGGAGCGCGATGGCAGGCAGCTTCCTGTTGGGTTGCAGATCCTTGGGCCTCACCTTGCGGAGACACAGATTTTGCAGGCTGGAAGGGCCTGGGAGAAACTTAGGGATTCCGGTTAGCGTTCTTGTGGCGCCGTCATCACTTTCTGTTATCGTCCTCGCCGAGTGCGTCTATAGCGGACATCAGTTGATCTGCGAGTCGCTGATATGCTTCTCGGGTCTTCTCCTTAAGGTCAGCAGGGTTAAAGACAACAGGGTCCCCTACCCTGACCTCGATTCGGTGTGGACGATAGGGTCCGCCTTTGGGCCATGACTCGAAAGCTCCGAGGATTCTGACAGGCTGGACCGGGACACCACTTTTAGCTACGAGCATCCCAATGCCTGCTTTGGCTTTGCGGAGTTTGCCATCCTCGCTGCGAGTGCCCTCGGGAAACATGAGCACGCGCTCCCCGTTCCTGAGTTTTTTCAAGATAGATTTGATGCTCTGTAGATCTGCGTGATTCCGGTCGATCGGAAAGGCATTCAATCTGGGATAAAGCCAGGCACCAAATTTCTGGAACAGAGTTTTGCGGGCCAGAAAGGCAACCGGACTGTTATAAGCCGAAGCTACGATGGGAGGATCGAGATAGCTCGTGTGGTTCGCGGCAATAATGGCGCCTCCCCTGTGAATACGCTTGTCTCCGCCAACAACGGTCAGCTCGCCGGATGTTGCAGAGATCACCGAGCGGGCAAGGCCTCGGGCAAACCAGTAGAGCGTTCTCATTTTTCCTTGCTATGAGGTTTTCGCGAGAACCAGCCACGCTCTTGTAAGGCATGGAGGGAATGTTCCAGCACCTCTTCAATTGCCATCTCGGAACTGTCGATGACTACTGCTCCTTCGGCGATCAGAAGCGGGGCTGTCTTTCTGGATCGGTCCTGCCGATCCCTCTCCCCGACGGAATCAGCGAGACCTTCAGCGGCTCGCCGCTCCCGACGCACCTTTTCTGAGGCCTCAATATAGATCTTGTAGGGTGTTTCTGGAAATACCACCGACCCGATGTCCCGTCCCTCCATAACCAGATCATTGTAATCGAGGAGACCTCGCTGCAGATTCACCAGTTGAGTTCTCACTTCCGGGACCGCAGCTACGGCGGAGACCGAGGCATTGACTCTTGCCGACCTAAGAGCATCACCCGGATACTCGCCCCCCAGCAGAATTCGTGATGTTCCCTCCTTGACGATACATGATAGCTGCAATTCTCTAAGGATGCCGGCCACTTCGTCCGCATCGGAGGGGTCCACTCCGTGCTCAATAACTGAGAGTGTGACTGCCCGATACATTTCCCCGGAATTGACCATTGTTAGATTCAGGCGTTCAGCGAGGATCCTTGCTACCGTGCTCTTGCCGGATGCGGCGGGTCCATCGATTGCGATGGCGTCGAATGTTGAGCTTACTTTAGCCATTGATCATTACCGGTCAGCTCCCGCATGCCTTGTCGAGGTCCTCTTGGAACCCCGGATAAGAGGTCGCGATACATTCAGTATTCCTGATGATGGTTTCGCCATCAGCAAAAAGGCCTGCGATGCTGAAGGCCATTCCAATCCGATGGTCTCCGAAGCAGTCCAGAGTTGTTCCACGGAGCGCAGGACCTCCAACAATTGTCATCCCATCATGATGTTCCGTGATATCGGCTCCCATCGCCCTCAGATTATCCACGACGGTTCTGATGCGGTCACTCTCCTTGACGCGGAGTTCCTGGGCGTCCTTTATTTTCGTAGTTCCGTCTGCGAGTGCGCCAGCAACTGCGAGGATGGGTATTTCGTCAATGAGATTGGGAATCTCGTCTCCGGAGATTTCAGTTCCATGAAGATCGCCTCCGTGAACCTCAAGCTCGCCCGTGGGTTCCCCCTCCCCTCCCTCGGTCAGAGATCTGGTCTCGATTCTGCACCCCATTCTGAGGAGGACATCCAGGACCGCCGTCCTCGTCGGGTTCAGTCCTACATTCCTGATGGTCAGGTTGGCCCCCTTGTGTGCCGCTGCAGCCACCACCCAGAAGGCGGCGCTGGAGATGTCTCCGGGAATCTCAATGTTGGTGGCCTCGGGGACCTGACCACCGCGAACACTGATCGCGTTCCCCTGATGGGTGAGTTCCACCCCGAAGTCTCGGAGCATCCGCTCGGTATGATCCCGCGTTTTGGTGGGTTGCTCGACGGTGGTGGTCCCCCGGGCAAAGAGTCCGGCCAGGAGAACCGCGCTTTTCACCTGCGCACTCGCTACTGGCATGGCATAGTGAATGGCGGTAAGAGGTTGACCCCGGAAAATCAGAGGAGCACAACCCTCCGCCTCACCCGTCGCTTCCACATCGGCTCCCATTAGTTCGAGGGGCTTGATGATCCTTCCCATTGGTCGAGACGACAGTGAGCCGTCACCAGTGACGGTGGCCTCGAACTGCTGGCCGGCCAGAATCCCGGCAAGAAGACGCATTGCCGTGCCTGAGTTGCCACAATCGATCGTGGAGTCCGGCTCACTGAGGCCCATTGAGGTGCCATGTATGATTAGATCGAGGGGTCGGTGGACGTCGGCCTGCGAATAGTCGCAAGATACTCCAAGACTCTCCATTGCCCGGAGCGTGTTCAGGCAGTCCTCACTGGGAAGATAATTGCTGATGCGGCAGAGTCCGTTGGAGAGGCCGGCAATGATGGCTGCCCGGTGTGAGATACTTTTGTCCCCGGGAACTGTGAGGCTTCCCGAAATGTGTCCTGCCGGACTGATTGAGATTTCACTGGGTGAGGACATCACTCTTCTCGATCGAGGGTTCTCCGTCTGCTTTGTCCGCTCCGAAGAGCCTCAAGAATTGCTCCTCGATCTTCATTATCAAGGTGTTCTGCAATTTTTGAGAGTTCCTGAGCAGCTTCCCGCAGGGGCCCGGCTATCTGAGCGCGGTTCTGAAGAAGAATCTCGGCCCACATCGAGGGCTCCCCTCCCGCGACCCTGCTGGTATCGCGAAGGCCTTGTCCAGAATATCTTCCATCCTCCAGATTCTTGAGCGCGCTCAGAGCGCAAACTGTTGAAAGGACGTGCGGAAGGTGACTGATACGACCGACCAGTCGATCGTGCTCCTCAGCCCCCATGACCGAAACCGCCGCGCCAAGCTTCGCCCAGAATTCTCCCAGAAGGGCTACGAGGCTCTCGGGGTGCTGATGCTCATTGGTTAGGATACAGGCAGCATCAACAAAAAGATCTGCATCAGCCGCCGTGAATCCACTTCTCTCGGAACCAGCCATTGGATGGCTGCCTATGAAGACGATATCATGACGCTCCATGAGTCGACCGAGGCTCTGATGGGGATACACTTTCACACTTCCTACATCGGTGATACAGACCCCATCTCGCAGTCCGACGTTGAGAAGTTCCCGCCCTAGTTCTTCGAGAGAGTCCACCGGAACGGCGAGGATCACAAGATCTGCACCTCCGACGGCTTCGGCGAGGCTGGTGGTAACTTCCGGTAAACCTGCGCACCTGACTTCGTCAGCGCGCATCTTATTACGCGCCCAGAGGACGAGGGATTCTTCGGGGCACCTCTTGCGCAACGCCAAGGCTATGGACCCTCCGAGCACGCCAGGGCCGAGGACTGCGATACGGTGAAATTCAGTCACACGACCCGGAGGAAAACAAGGCCACGTCATCCTGACAAGGCCTACTGATGGGCATCTTCCGGTCTTCCCTGCTCATCAGGGCACGCGGAACTTATGCTCAGGATCGGGGTCGTTCGGGTCCCGAACCAGCGTTCCTGGCGGAATTGCCCGCACATCGACCGGGTCATTGGTGAAGGGGTTGAAAACAAAGCCTTCCTTTCCTGGAATCGGTATGGCGACCCGGTAATCCTGTCGAGGTGGCGGATCAGAGGTGGGACCCTGGGCGTTCGTTGCAGGATCAGTATCTACCTCGCCGTCACGAACGCGATCTTGAGCCTCTCTGATTTCAGATTGCTGTCCGGAGGTGATATTCTGGCCAGGAACCGGATCAGGGTAACCCCCGCGCATACCATTCTGGTTTGGTGGATAGGGATAGTAGCAGGAACTCATCAATGCCGCGATGAGGGCCAGCAGAAGAAGAATATGCTTGTTGTTCATGATTAACGCAAAACTGGGAAGAGCGGGAAAAACTGCACTTCGCAATGCCCACATCATGCTTCAGGATTTCGAGGAGTCAAGCCGTGGTGTCATTTCAAAGGTCCCGAATCTAAGGTTAACTTGCGGAAATGAGCCTTTAGCGACGAGCACCTAGGCGCGCCTGCGGCGTGACCCGATCTAGATCTGTCTCTTATACACATCTGACGCTGCCGACGAATAGAGAGGTGTAGATCTCGGTGGTCGCCGTATCAT
>CAXEFH010000080.1:0-12389 GCA_963989605.1 uncultured Roseibacillus sp.
TTTTTTTTTCAAGCAGAAGAGGGCATACGAGATTTCTGCCTGTCTCGTGGGCTCGGAGATGTGTATAAGAGACAGGAGCGGGGTGGGGCAGCCGTCATTGTCCGGTATCTGGAGTTCATAGAAAGCACCAGTCTAACCTTCGTAAGGCAGATTGACGGATTTAAATGGGTAGAGCGTGCTCCGGCCAACTACATCGACGAACTGGTCTACCGGAAGTTGCGACAGCTGCAATTTGTGTCGAGCAAGCAGGCTGGAGACCGGGAGTTTCTCCGGAGGGTTTACCTCGATGTCACCGGGCAGCTCCCTCCTGCCGGGAAGATCGACTCCTTCGTCAAGGACGATGACCCTCGAAAGCGTGCCGTCTTGATTGACGCCCTCCTTGAGAGTGAAGAGCACGCATCCTTCTGGGCCCAGAAATGGGGAGATCTTCTCCGGGTATCCAAAAAACAGATCGGACATGCATCCGTGTTCAAGTTCAACCGGTGGCTCGTCAATGCAGTGTCCTCCAACATGCCCTATGATGAATTTGCCCGTGAGATCCTGACCGCGCGTGGAAGTAGCCTCGTTTATCCAGCCGCTAATTATTACAGGGCCGCAGGCAACACGTTCGACGCGATGGAAACTTCGGCTCAGTTATTCCTTGGTTCCAGAATTCAATGTGCGAAGTGTCACAACCACCCCTTTGAACGGTGGACGCAGGATAATTATTATGGACTGGCTGCATTCTTTAACCGGGTGGAAAGGAAAAAGACAGGCAAGGGAGAGGAATTGATCGTCTACAGCAGAAGTGACGGTGAGGTTTCCCACCCGGCGACGGGAGAGACCATGAAGCCGTGGGCGCCGAAGGCTGGCGAGATGGAAGTAGATAACTCGCATGATCGACGGGATGCCTTTACCGTCTGGCTGACTGGTGAGAAGAATCCATTTTTCGCAGAAGTGGAGGCGAACAGGATCTGGGCACATCTCCTCGGACGGGGGATTGTAGAGCCTTTTGATGATTTCAGGGACACCAACCCTCCTACCAACCCTCCTCTGCTGGCAGCACTAACGCGGGATTTTCGCCAAAGTGGGTATGATCGCCGTCACCTCATGCGGGTCATCCTGAACAGCAATACTTACCAGGCAGCCTCCGAGGCTACCGACCTTAACAGAGAAGACCGCACCTACTTTTCCCATTATCAGCCGCGCATGCTCACCGCGGAGCAACTGGTTGATGCCCTCGGAGCAGTGACCGGACGGCCCATGAAATTCGAGGGAGTGCCCCCCGAGGTCAAGGCGACCGAGCTTCCGGCCCCCGACCTCAAGCCGCACAATCGTGGCCGTATAGGAGATGTTGAGTTCATGAAAGTATTCGGCCAACCCGAACGTCAGACCATATGTGAATGTGAACGGGGGGATGATTCAAGTCTGGGTCAGGCCCTGCAGATGTACAATGGTAAGCTTGTTCACGACATGATCACTGCGGGAGATGGTCATCTCCAGCGATGGATCCGCGAAGGCATCAGCGAGGAGGAGATCGTCAGGAAACTTTATGTCTCTGCACTCTGTCGTCCTCCTGGAGATAAGGAGCTGGCGCTGCATCTTCAATATATCCGGGAGGCCGAGAATACTGCTGCAGCCCTCGAGGATACTCTCTGGATTGTCCTCAACAAAAGTGAGTTCCTGTTCCAGCACTAACTGCGATGAACTACGCCTTCATCTGGTTCATTGTGATTTCGGCTGCGTTGGCCTCCGCAGAGGGGGTTAGTTTCTCCCGCGAGGTAGCCCCTATCCTTCAACAGCAGTGTGTGGCTTGCCACAAGGAAGGAAAGGCGAAGGGTAAATATCGTCTTGATACCTATGAGCAGCTCCGGAAAGAGCTTGATCCCGGAGATCTGGAAACCGAACTCTTTCACCGCATTACGACCGATGATGTCGAGGACCGCATGCCGGTGGACGCGGACCCTCTTGAGAACGATGAGATTGGCCTCATACGCCGGTGGATTGTGGAGGGAGCAATTTATGATGGTGAGGACCCGCAGGCCCTGCTTTCGTCGATTATCCCGCAGCGGGCTCATCCTTCTGCACCGGCGACATACCCGAGACCACTCGGCGTGACCGCCATGGTTTTTGGTCAGGAGGGCCGGAGACTCTATACGGGGGGATACCATGAAATCCTCGTATGGGACCCCGACAGCGGTGCTCTGCTGGATCGAATCCCTGATAACGGTCAGCGTAGCTACGGCCTGGCTCTTTCTCCTGATGGAAAAACTCTGGCTGCTGCTACGGGAGCCCCGGGCCAGGCGGGAGAAGTCAGAATTTTTGACAGTCGCTCAGGGAGAGTCCTTGCAACTCCCTTCCGCGGAGATGACACCGTGCTTGCGATCGGTTTCAGTCCAGATGGAAAGGTCCTTGCGTTTGGGGGAGTTGACGGAAAACTACGACTCTTCGAGACGGGAAAATGGACCGCGCTTCTCGAGGTTGGGGCTCATTCTGACTGGCTTACGGCTCTCAGTTGGCGTCGGGACGGCAAGCAGATTGCGACGGCCAGCAGGGATAAGACGGCCAAGGTCCATGATGTGACCACGGGAAAGAGGGTGAGTACATTCTCCGGTCACCCTGAGGCTGTCCGGGCGATTACCTTTCACCCTAACGGCGGAGAGCTGCTCTCCACGGGTGATCATGGGCATCTTTTTTTATGGCGATCTGAGGATGGGAAGAAGGTTGCTGATCGCGCCAGATTCGAGGGGGCTGTCCTGCGTCTCGTTGAGGCAGACCATGGATTCTTTGCAACGACCCCTGGTGGAGTAGTGGTACAGTTCAATCCAAAGGATCAGAAACGCCTTCAGGAATTCAAGGTTGCACCGCAGAAAGGTGCGGAAGCCCCAACGATTGCCTCCTGTGCTTCGTGGGCGAGCTTACTGGCAGTGGGGGCCCTTGACGGAAGGGTGGCGATCTTTGATGCCGAGACCGGGGAGCAGCGTGCCATCTTCATGGCCAAACCCTGATCGTGGTTCGGGAGCAGTCTGAGTCATCGATGATCTCCAGTTCACATGATTTCTGTTCTCTCGAAGAGACCGGGGAACGTTGACAAGAATACAAGCTCTTGTAATGGTCGTTTGTCTCTCCCAGACGAAAGCCTCAACCAGACAAGCATGAAGATCATCTACCTCGTTACTTGCGGACTAATACTGACGCTGGCCTCCACCTTCGGGGAGCCGGTGAATTCGGCGTGCCCCGTAAAGGGCAGACCTGCTGATGGGCGGATCGCTGTCTCTGTAAAAGTCAGTTTCTGTTGTCAGCGGTGCGTCGCTAAGTTCGAAAAAGACCCGTTCTCCTTTCTCGGCAAGGTAGCAAAATCCGGTAAGAGCGAGTGCCCTGTCAGTGGGCGCAAGGTTGACAAGGCCGCGACTTCTTCAATTTCGGTCGCCGTCTGCTGCAATGGTTGCAAGGGGAAGGTGGAAGCAGAGCCGCGACAATATATCGCCAAGATCGCCAAGAGTGGGAAAGGCTCCTGATCCTGTTTCAGGGCGGACCTCGCAACGTCCTCGATGCGCCATGCATGTGGGGTGAATCGGCACTCCGAGGGGAGTGCCTTGGGGCCCAATGGCGTGGATTTTTCGCGGAAAATCGATCTCTCTTGCGCATTGTTCTTGAAACCGAATTGTCACTGGCAGTGTCTTACGAATGATGTTTCACCGGATCCTCGTGGCGGGCCTTTGTCTTGGGGTGTTCCCCACGCTTCGCGCGGAGCTGCTGGTCTCGGAGGTCATGCCGGGAACGGAGCATGGTTACCTTGACGAGGATGGAGCCAGAAACGACTGGATCGAACTCTTCAATGCGGGCGACAGGGTGCTGGAACTCGGATTGTTCTCCCTGACAGATGATCCTGAGCTCTTGACCAAGTGGCAATTGCCGGAGAGGCGACTCGACCCCGGAGAATTTCTCGTTGTATTTGCATCTGGAAAGGACCGCAGGCAGGGAGAATTTCCTCATACTAACTTCAAGCTGAAGTCCGAGGGCGAGTATCTCGCACTGGTGCGAATCGAAGATCGGAAGATTATCCAGGAGTTTCTGCCGTCCCTGCCTCCCGTGGGCAAGGGTCGCTCCTGCGGCTATCTCTTCCGTGGCGATCGTCCGCTGATGGATAAATTGACCGTTTTCTCCCGCTCTACCCCGGGTGCGAGGAATGATGTTCCGTCTATCCAGCCGAGGGTGAAGGATACGAAGTTCAGTGTGGACCGGGGGTTCTACCAGAAGCCGTTCGAGGTGGAGTTAAGCTCCGCAACGGAGGGAGCGGAGATCCGTTATACACTGGATGGGAGCCCTCCATCTTCCCGGCAGGGATTAATCTACGAGGATCCCATCCTGATTGAGGAGACATCCGTTTTACGAGTCATGGCCTGGAAAGAGGGCCATCTCCCTACAGACATCGATACCGCGAGCTATATCTTTCCCTCGCATGTGTTGAAGCAGCCTGCTCGTCCGGAGGGTTGGCCAACACACTACGACGCCAAGGTGAATCCCTTTTTCGCGCGGATCGCGGGAAAGGATGCCGTGGATGACGAGGGTGTCGTCGTGAAGTATGCGATGGCTTCACCGGAGAGCCTGGATGCGCAACCGGAGGATCTCGAGGCTGCTCTTTTGGCTCTTCCGTCGATTTCGATTGTGACCGACAAGAGGCACTTTCTGGATTCCAGGACCGGAATTCACGTCAAACCCGAGGGGCGGGGCCGGGAGTGGGAACGCCCAGTTTCCGTGGAGCTGATCGATCCTCGGGGGCGGGAGCCGGGATTTCAGATCGATGCGGGTATCAGAGTGCGAGGAGGGCACAGTCGATCCGCAGCATGTCAGAAACATGGCTACCGTCTCTATTTCCGCAAGGAGTATGGTGCCGGCGAGCTGGATTATCCTCTTTTTGGAGACGAAGGTGTCAGTCGCTTTGACGATATCGACCTGCGGACCGCCCAGAACTATTCCTACCATTACAGCGACTCGAGTCATCATACGCTGGTCCGGGATGTTTTCTCACGCGACTGCCAGAGGGATCTGGGGCAGCCCTATACCCGCAGTCGATACTATCACCTCTACCTCAACGGGCTCTACTGGGGTATCTACCAGACTCAGGAACATGCTGAGGCGTCCTATGCAGCCCGCTATTTCGGAGGCGAAGATGAGGCATTTGATGTTCTGAAGGCCAAGCCGAGCAAGGAAGGGCGAGCTACTGATGGTAACGAACGGGGATGGAAGCGCTTGTGGACGATAGCGAATGCGATGGCCAGAGAGGAATTCCCTGCCGATCGGTTGAGTCTTCTCCGGAGCCTCCAGGGGTTGAATGCGGATGGGATTCCCGACCCTATGTTCCCGGTATATCTCGACGTCGATAATCTGATAGACTACATGCTGGTCATTTTCTTGACCGGAAATTTTGATGGTCCGGTTACCCAGTTTGCACGGAATTTTGCCTCAAACAATTGGTTCTCGATCTGGAAAAGAAATGGGCGAGACGGCTTTCATTTTTTCTGCCACGATTCCGAGCACAGTCTGGCGGCTGAACCTGCAACGGTTGGGATCAACAGGGTAGGCCCCTTCATCGCAGGAACTACCTACGATCAGTTCAATCCTCAATGGCTGCATCAGCAGTTGATGTCGGTGGAATGGTATTGTGAGCGTTTCCGGGTCCGAGCAGAAGAGGTGCTGTCGGCAGGTGGAATATTGTCTCATTCCGCGAACCTCACCCGCATGAGGCACCGTGCTCAGGAAGTGGCCCGGGCCATGCTGGCAGAATGTGCCCGCTGGGGGTGGCGATCGGAGGAGCCTGTAAAGACCATCAAGGACTGGGAGGAAGCGATCGCCTGGCTGGAGCAAGTGCTCGAAAAGCGGGCCGAACTGGTTCCGACCCAGCTTTCGGCAGCGATGCGTTTTTCCCGGGGTGTCCCGGCGCGAAACTTAGTAGAGGCGCCGCTTTTTAATCCGCTCCCAGCTCCGCGATTCAGGGAGAGAGAGACAGGCGGTACCTTCATCGCGGAAAATGGCCTGGTATACTATCGGACGGACGGTCTTGACCCGATGGAGGGACAGGGCATCCGGGATGGCAGCCTGTTGGCCCAGCCAGACCGTCTGGTCCGCAGCATCCTTGTGGCGGAGGCTACTCCGGTGCGTATTAACATTCCCCGGGAAGGCCCCCTTGGAGAAGATTGGACTCATTTCGGATTTGAGGATCTGGCGTGGCGCGAAGGCAAGGGGGGAATCGGATATGATCAGAGGGGGGACTATCAGGAGTTGATCGGAGTTGATATTGAGGAGGACCTCTTTGGGAAAGGAACGACTGTGCTTGCGCGGTATAACTTCGAAATTGCGGAGGAAGCAGCAGCCGATTCTCTGATCCTGAGGCTCAAGGTCGAAGACGGCTTTGTAGCATATTTAAACGGGGTTGAGGTAGGAAGAGAGAATGTGGCTGGAGTTCCTGAGTGGAACACGGAGGCTCTTTCGAGGCCCGATGACGTGGCCATCAACTGGCTCACCCTTGATATTTCCAAGCACATGGGGTTACTGAAGAAGGGAAGCAACGTCCTCGCGATCCAGCTTGTCAATGAACGGGAGCGAAGCTCAGACCTGCTTCTGCTCCCGGAACTCTCATTGGGGAATGAGGTTCAAGGGACCTTGGTTGGGGTTGAGAAAGAGGCAACGATCAAGGCTCGTATCCGATCTGAAGATCAATGGGGAGCACTGCTTGAGGAGCGACCTACGGCTTCGGGCGAGACAAGGCCAGTCGGGAGGGGAGATTTGTTGATTTCGGAGGTGATGTATCATCCGGTTGAGCCCGGTAAGGATGCGCAGGAAATTGGCTTAATGCAGAAAAGTGACTTTGAATTCGTTGAGCTTCTGAACATCGCCCCCGAGGCGGTAGAGCTGAAGGGAATGTATTGCCGGGAAGGAATCTATTTTCTCGTATCCGCCTCGCAGGTTGTGGGTTCCGGAGAGAGGGTAGTGCTCGCGCGCAACACGGATGGAATGGCCCATCGGTATCCCGGGTGCGCCGTGGCGGCTACCTACCTTGGTAACCTCGGTAATGGTCGTGAACGAATCGTGTTTCGGACAGCAGACGGCAAGGAGATTACTTCCGTAACCTATGATGATGACGAGCCCTGGCCGCAACGCGCCGATGGGGAAGGGTATTCCTTGATTCGGGCGACCCTCTCCGCCGACGCTGACCCGAGTGATCCCGAGAGCTGGAAACCCAGCGATCGCGAGGGTGGGAGCCCGGGAGAGCCCTGATCCTCGGGTTCCGGATAAGCCGGTGATCAGAGTAGAAGGGCCTTTATTTGACCTTTGACTTTTCCGGTGGTGGCTGGCGTTCTGATTCGATGATGAGACTGATCCTGCTTCTGCTTGCCTTGAGTATGCCCGCGTGGGGAGCAGCGCGGCCCAACATCCTCCTGATTTTCACGGACGATCACTGTGAGCAGGCTCTGAGTGCCTACGATTCCTCGCGGATGTCCACTCCGCACATGGACCGGATTGCAAAGGAGGGGATGCGGTTTAACCGCTGCTACGTTACCAACTCCATCTGTGGGCCGAGCCGTGCGGTGATACTTACGGGCAAATATAGCCATCTCAATGGATTCATTCGTAATGGGAATACCTTTGATGGATCGCAGCAAACCTTTCCCAAGCTCCTCCGTGAGGAGGGATACACGACCGCGATGCTTGGAAAGTGGCATTTGAAGTCTACGCCTACCGGGTTTGATCACTATGAAGTCCTGATCGGTCAGGGTCCCTATTATAACCCTCCCATGAAATACAGGCAGGAAGACGGTACGCCTGCGCGTCGGAAGCATACCGGCTATACCACCGATATCATCGTGGATCTTACCCTTGAGTGGTTGAAGGAGTCCCGGAACAAGGAAAAGCCGTTTATGCTCATGACCCAGCACAAGGCTCCTCATCGAAACTGGCAGCCAGGACCAAAGTATCTGAACTGGCTTGATGACAGGACCATCCCGGAGCCCGAAACTCTCTGGGATGATTACAAGGGACGTACGTCCGCGGCCTCGGAGCAGACCATGACCATCCGCAGGCATCTGAGCAGCAATGATCTAAAACTGGGACCGCCTCGCGGTCTGAACTTAGAACAGGCAGCAAAATGGAACGCAGCGTATGGTCCCAAGAACGAAGCGTTCAGAAAAGCGGAGCCCGGGATGAGTGAGAAGGAGGTCATCCAGTGGAAGTACCAGCGATACGTGAAGGACTATCTTCGCTGCGTCAAATCAGTGGATGATGGAATTGGCCGGATTCTTGATTACCTTGAGGCAAGCGGGCTGTCAGAAAATACCATTGTGATCTATTCCTCCGATCAGGGATGGTACCTTGGTGAGCATGGGTGGTATGATAAGCGCTGGATGTATGAAGAGTCTCTCAAGACTCCGCTTCTCATTCGCTGGCCGGGAGTGACGAAACCCGGGTCCGTGAACAATGATATCGTGTCCAACCTGGATTTTGCAGAGACCTTTCTTGATGCCGCCGGGGTAAGCATACCCGGGGATATGCAGGGCCTTAGTCTCGTGCCCCTGCTGAAAGGAGAGACTCCGGCCGATTGGCGGAAATCTTTTTACTATCACTATTATGAGTTTCCAGGGGCCCACAGCGTGGCACGCCACTTCGGGGTGACCACTGGTGAGCACAAGCTTATCCACTTCTATCATAATGATGAGTGGGAGCTCTTTGACCTGAAAAAGGATCCCGAAGAGCTCAGGAGCGTCTATGGGAGATCGGGTTATGCTGATGTTGAGCGAGCCTTGAAAAAGGAGCTGGAGCGGCTTCGTGCGGGCTATAAACTTCCCGAGTCGGAGGAGCGCCCTGGTGCGCGGCAGCCGAGGAAGAAGAACGAGAACAGGAAGCCGAAGTGAACTTCGGGGTGATCTGGCGGGAGGGGGTTTCAACAGGCATTTCCGTTGCCGCACCCCGAATTGTCTGGGGTCCTGAGGCTGGTGCTGAGTGACCGTGGTCTCTCGATCTTTTATTGCAGCCAAAGAGGGCATTAACCGCTTTCGGGCCAGCTCTGAAAGCGTTAAGACATCGGCATGAGATCACTGCTGTACTGCCTTCTCGTCTCGGTGGCCTGCGTGCACGCCGAGAGGCTTCCCAATATCCTGATCATCATGGCGGATGACTGTACCTTCAACGATTTACCGGCCTATGGGGGGCAGAACGCAAAAACCCCAAATATTGACAAGCTTGCCGGAGAGGGCCTTCTGTTTGAACGCGCCTACCTCTCCGAGGCGATGTGTCAACCGTGCCGGGCTGAATTGTTCAGTGGGCAGTATCCAACCCGGAACGGGTGTGCATGGAACCACTCAGCCAGTCGGGATTCAGTTACCAGCATGCCGCATCATCTTGAGCCACTGGGCTATCGGGTGGGATTGGCCGGGAAAGTGCATGTTAAACCCAAGAAGGTATTCCCGTTTGAGGAAGTTGGTGGCTTTGACTCGAATTGCGTCCGGAATCCAACCCGGCCTCACCAGATGTCGGGTATTTCAGAATTTATCAAGAGGGACCAGAAGAAGCCCTTCTGTCTGGTGGTGGCACTTGTTGAGCCTCACATTCCATGGGTGATGGGAGATGCGTCACAATATCCTCCCACAAAGATAAAGCTTCCTCCAAATATAGCCGACACTGCACGGACCCGGC
This sequence comes from uncultured Roseibacillus sp., assembly GCA_963989605.1. Taxonomy (GTDB): domain Bacteria; phylum Verrucomicrobiota; class Verrucomicrobiia; order Verrucomicrobiales; family Akkermansiaceae; genus Roseibacillus_B. The sequence continues at coordinate 9,670 of CAXEFH010000080.1, forward strand.
AGGATTTTTCCGCCTACCTCGCAGAGATCACCTATATGGATGGTCAGGTGGGAGAAATCCTCCAGGCGCTTGAGGAGAGCGGAAAGCAGGAGAATACACTGGTTCTGTTCACATCTGAGCAGGGGTCACAGTTTCCCGGATGTAAATGGACCAACTGGGACACGGGAATCCACACGGGCCTGATCGCACGGTGGCCCGCAAAGATTCGGAAGGGCAGAACTACCGAGGCGGTAGTGCAGTATGCTGATATCATGCCCACCCTCCTGACTCTTGCGGGCGGTGACGTCACAGAGAAAGCCTACGATGGAACGAGCTTCGCCGAAGTGCTCCTCGGCCAGAAGGACACGCACAGGGAGTATGCGTATGGTTTGCACAACAACATTCCGGAGGGCCCTCGTTATCCGGTGCGGACTGTGAGTGATGGGGAATGGCGTTATATCCGGAATCTGCTACCTGACGAAATATACATTGAGAAACATCTGATGGGGATGAAAGGGACGGGGGTTTTGAATAATCCCTACTGGGCGACCTGGGTGAGGGATTCCTGGAACAATCCTCATGCCTATAAGGTTGTGCGTCGTTATATGCGTCGTCCGGCTGAGCAGCTCTACCACACCACAGAGGATCCGTATGAAATGACTAATCTGGCCGGCAACCCTGAGTTTTCTGGCATACAGAAGCGGTTAAGCGGGGAGCTTGATCGCTGGATGAAGGAGCAGGGAGATCCGGGAGCCGCTCAGGACACCCAGCGCGCGCATAAGGCTGCGAAGGAAGGAAAGCATCTCTATGGTGTGAAGTAGGGGAGCGTAAGGCCGTACTTGAAAAGCGATTAAGTAATTCCATGGTTCATTTCCGCCTCTGGCGGAAAAGCCATTCGTGTATCTCGGAATCATTGAACACCTTACTCGTGATCATGTGCCCGGCCGGGAGCTCACTGTACTTGTGAGCAATTCCCTTTTCGGTGAGGGCCGCGGAAATATCGCGGGCTCGCTGGACCTTGACGGATTTATCCCGACGGCCATGGAAGATCCATATCCTGACACCCTTGAGATGAGAGACGTCTTTGATGTTGGCAGCTCCTGCAAGAGGTACGGCAGCGGTGAAGAGGTCGGGGCGCTTGTTGATGAGATGCCACACTCCGTATCCGCCAAGAGAAAATCCTGTCAGGTAGACCCGCTTGGGATCCGCCGCCTTAGTTTCCCGGAGGAAGTCCTCGAGAAGTGATATTACGGAATCTCCCGAGCGGGTCATCCACGCTTGTCCGTGGTCACATTGGGGGGCAATGAGGATACACGGGTGCTTGGAAATATTGCGAACGAATGAGGCTGGGACTGCGACCTTTGTCTGTTTGACGTTGTCGGCGCCGCACTTGGCGGATCCGTGGAGGTAGATGACGACCGGAAGGGCAGAGGAAGGAGAGATTTCAGCGGGAGCGTAGATCTTGTAGACGATATTTCCGTGTGAGCCACCAACCCAGCGACCTGCAAAAAAACGGGCGTAGTTTCCCGCTGCCGGCGCAGCGAATAACGGAGCGATCGTGGTCAATAAGATCAGGATCGAAAGGGCCTTGGTCATCGATGTATCTGGGCTGTTCGTTGAGTATCCGGTCCTTGGAGCGTCAGAGCATTTCTCAAGGCCAAAGGAGAGCTGAGGCAATGAGTCATGAATCAAATATTCAGGCCAACCTGAGAATAATCCATTCACCGGCGAGTTTGGCGCATGCTGCGTCCCACACAAGCTTGGAAAAGGCACCCTCCCCTCCTGTGGGCCGGAACTTGATGGAGGGAAGTTGCGACCCTATCCTAGTCCCTTGGGGTGATTCCATACGTGGCAGGAAGGAGGGCCTCTCCGAGCTTCGCCGTCACGATCGGCGAATTGATCAACTGTTCGTGATATTGAGGTGGACTCGTTGTCTTTTCAGTTCATCACCGTGACCGGGAAGAGCCAAGAAACCGATTGACCGGCGGCCGATATTCTAGTTTCCAAGTGCAGTGGATTTTGACCCCTACTACGCATCATCATGAAAACAACCATTCTCACTCTGGCGCTCCTCTTCGGCGCTCTGTCCATGCTCGAGGCCCAGAATCCGCCGAAGGGATTCGAAAAAGTTGATCAGGAAATCGTCATTACCGCGGTGCGGTTCCAAATGAAATACGATGTGTCCACCTTTAACGTTGAACCCGAAAGCACGGTTAAGCTTACGTTCCGGAATCCGGACGACCTGCCTCACAATCTCATCATCTGTACGCCTGGCAAGTCGGGGGGTAAAGACAAGGGAGAAGGACTGATCGAAGATGTCCTCGAGCTGGGAGCGAAGGGAGAGGAGATGAACTGGGAGCCCAAGGGGCACCCCCGTATTCTTCACAGCTCAGGGATGGTCCAACCGAAGAAAGAGGCAGTCATTTGGTTCAAGGCACCCAAGGCAGAGGGAGCTTATCCTTACGTCTGCACATTTCCGGGCCACTTCACACTGATGAATGGGATGATGAAGGTCTCAAGGCAGGATACGCCGGGGGTCCCCAAACCGGAGGCAAAAGAGAAGGACCGCTCGAAGGATCTTCTCAAGATCGGTGGAGAAGTGGTAGTAGCAGAGCGGACGAGAATTTTCCGCGCCCCGATCGTCAAATCGAGCGGTCGGGCCATTCACGTCGGTCTGCCTGATGGCATGATCTCCACCTTAGACCCGCGAACCCTTGCGTTGCGGAAGAACTTGGCCGGAG
>CAXEFH010000081.1:0-12251 GCA_963989605.1 uncultured Roseibacillus sp.
CGTCGTCATCAGTATAGGCCCCACTGACTGTCGTCTCGATATTATCTTCCGGCCGGAGCTCGCTTTGACGATGCCCACTTTCCGGGTGGACGACTCCGATCTTCTGGAGGCCGTTGGAATGGAGGTAGAGAGTCGGAGGGATCGCTACAGTTATGTTAAGCTCGAGCCTTTTCTGCAGGAGCTTGGGAAAAAAGCAGGGGACTTGCAGAAGAGAATCCAAGCCCAGATGGAGAGGGATCCTGATTACGAGCTCCCAAGGGGAGAATCAGACCCGCGCGCGCTCGCCCGGAAGATCATGGAGTATCAGGGGATGCTCGCCAGCAATGACTTCTCCAAGGGCGTGACTCTCGATGCCTCTGCGGAGACCGCTGATGGTGAGCAGATGAGCACTGTCAGTTACTGGGTAAAAGCCATGCCGGTCCTTGCAGCAGCCCTGCGCCAGCAGGAAGTCCCGGCGCATGTCCAGCAACTTATCAACGAAGTGAGCTTCAGGCTGGGTCGTGGAGAAGGCGGAATTGAGTGGCTTCCCCCCTACGAGGCGAACGTGACCCTTCCTCCGGGAGCCACTGCCACAATTCACTCTGGGGAGGTAGTGAAGACCTTTGAAGTCAGTTGTAAGTCGGGTCAGGTGGAAATGTTTGAGGGTAGTTCCACCCTGGGAACTCTCGAGGAGGGAACATCCGAGAGCTACCCCGGGGCGGAACTGGTCGCAAGGAATAAGGGAGAGGGCGAAGCGACTCTAATTATTCAGGGGCGCGAGTGGATGTCCGCCGGCAACCGACTGGCCGAAGTGTCGAGGGGTCTTGACGTGAACCACTGGGAGCGCCTCGCGGCAGATCTCAAAACCCTCGAGGGCCTTTGTGCCGCGGTAGACGGAAAGGAAAGTGAGTTCGCAGATAAGCTGGATGACTGGCGGGACGAACTTGTGGACCGCAGTTACGCGCTCGGGGAGAAGGAAGGCAAGTTGGAATCGGAGGTAACGTATTACGAGAAGAACTATTTCGTGAGGGGTCTGGCGTGGTTCGTCCTCGCCTTTGTGGTCGCAGCAATCAGCTGGCTGGCACCGGCCTCTGGATGGGGGAAATGGACCTACCGCCTGACCTGGGTGCTGGGCGTGCTCGGCGCGGTGTATCTCATCTGGGGAATCGTGCACCGGTGTATCCTCATGGAGCGCCCTCCGGTGGGTAATCTCTACGATACGATCCCTTTCATTGCAGGTGGGGGTGTTCTGGTGCTGTTCCTGCTGGAGTTCGTGACCCGTCGTCGGATCGCTCTCGGTGCTGCCATTGCGTTGGGACTCCTCGGTCTGTTTCTGGCCAGAGCCTTCGAAGGGGTAGATGCGCAGGACCATATGGATCCCCTGCGCGCGGTGCTACGCTCCAATTTCTGGCTTTCCACGCACGTGATCATCATCACCTTGGGCTACTCAGGAGGTCTGATCGCGGCGGCGATGTCTCATGTCTTCATCTACGCCAAGGCCTTCGGTCTTGATAGGAGTGACAGGTCGCTCTGCCGTTTCCTGACCCGATCAGTCTATGGATTGGTATGTTTCACGCTCTTTTTCTCTCTTGTTGGCACGGTATTGGGAGGGATCTGGGCCAATGACTCATGGGGTCGTTTCTGGGGCTGGGATCCCAAGGAGAATGGGGCGATGTTGATCGTTCTCTGGTGCCTGATCATCCTGCACGCGCGCATGGGTGGCTATCTGAAGGATTGGGGAATCCATATTGCTTCCATCCTTGGGGCGATCGTCGTGGCCTTCTCATGGTGGGGAGTCAACCTCCTTGGTACGGGTTTGCACTCCTATGGATTCACCGAGGGGATCGGAGGGGCGGTGATGATGTTCTACTGCTTTGAGGGCGTCGTGGCCCTTGGGGGTATTGGTCTAGCGATTCTGGAGAAAGCATCGCGGCGCAGTAAATCCCGGTCATGGCAGATGGAAGAGGCAAAGCCGCGCGAGACCAAGCAGGAGGCTACGTGATTGCAGGGTGCTCGGTGGCACCGCCTCTTCCATTCTCTAACCGGGAGGCCAACCGAGTTTCCGGCCCGCCAGGAGGTGGAGGTGCAGGTGGGGAATGGCCTCTCCTCCGTTCCTGCCATTGTTGATCACCACCCGGAAGCCATCTTCACTCAATCCCTCCTGCTCCGCGATAATGCGTATGCGAGTGAGAAGGTGTCCAAGAAGATCCTGATCAGAGGGATTGGTCTGTCCGATCCGGACGATCAGCTTTTTAGGCACGAGGAGCAGGTGCACCGGGGCCTGGGGAGCGATGTCCCGGAAGCAGAGGCACAGGTCGTCCTCGTAGACGATATCAGCCGGAATCTCCCGATCCGCAATCTTCTGGAAGATGGTTTTTTCAGTCACGGGAAGATCGCAGTTTTGAGGACGGAGGCAGAGGCACCAAGCGAGGCAACCCGTGAGCCGAGCCTCTCAAGTTCTCGGGGATATTCCGTTGCTTTCAGAGGTCAATGGTGAGCTGAATTCTGCGATTCTCAGGAACGGGTTGCTGTGCAATATCCTGTAGGAAGGCGAGGATCTCGTGGTGGAGACGATTACAGTGGGAAGTCCACTGGGCGGCCCCAAGGAGAATGCGGGCGCTTTCACGGAGCTCCGTGAAATGAAATTCCTCTGCCCCCCGGGCATGCAGGTCATCAATTTCCTCCTGCAGTTTCCGGTAGAATGCGAGTTCAAATCCGTTTCCGGCTTCTCTCGCGGCGCGGGCGATGGACAGGGTGATGGGAGGGGCTAGCGGCTTCAGATTGTCCGCAATGGCATCACATCCAATACGCCTCAGCATTCGCTTCATGCGCTCAAAGAGGTCTTCGAGCGGGAGAACCCTCCAAGGGCACTTGTGCTCAAGGTAGTGCAGGATGCCGTCCCGGATATCATCAATGAAGGGAAAGTCCGCCCGGTCGCAGGAATGCGCCGCACGCTGAAGAGCGACATCTATCCACGCGGTGTCGTAGCTGGATACCTGGTGGCGGCCAACCTTCAGCACGGGCAGTTTTCCAACGAGGCAGATCATGACAAAATTATTCCTTGAACAGCCTCCTCTGCATGTGATCCCGCACCGCCCGGTTCTCGAGTGATTGGATTTCGCTGATGAATTCGCCGACGTTGTCGAACTGACGATAGACAGATACGTAGCGGACATAAGCCACTGGATCGATCTGGTGTAACTTGTCCATCACTTCGGTTCCGATGAGACGGGAGGGGACTTCCGAAATGTGGTCTTTGTGAAGATCGGAGAGGATCTCTTCCACCGCTCGATCCAGACGGTCCATCGAGACGGGACGCTTTTCGCATGCCTTTACCAGACCCCGGAACAGCTTTTCCCGATTGATGGCTTCCCGACTTCCGTCCTTTTTTACTACCTGGAGTTCCGTTCGCTCGATCTGCTCGTAGGTCGTGTAGCGGTAGTTGCAATCGAGGCACTCGCGGCGCCTCCGGATCGTCGTCCCGTCCTTCGACATCCGGGAGTCGACAACCTTGTCTTTGTGTGAACCGCACTGAATACACCTCATTGATTGCTCAATGGGAAGTAAAGCTACCCAATATGTGGTAGGGGCAAAGAAAAAACGCCACTCTATTTCGTGATACGCTGTAATTGTTACTGGGAGCGGGAAAATTATCAAAATTAGGGACAAATCCGGCTCCGGAGAACCGGGAGAGTAAAAAACGGTCCTGGAATTGCTGACATTGCTCAAGAGAACCTTGTGGGACGGGGAGCAACATAATCCGGAATCCTGAATGAGCAGCAGTTCCGGTGATTACGGGGCTTGTTCGTGACCTCCAGAAGCAGTACACGAGTCCTATCTTGATCATGAAAACGACTATCTCACTCGCAATTGCGATCGCCCTCAGTTCTCTCGCGCATGGAGAACACAACGTCCTGACCCGAGCCGAAAAAAAGGAAGGCTGGAAACTGCTTTTTGATGGGAAATCCACCTCTGGGTGGCACAGCTGGAAGACCAAGAAGGCCCTTGAGGCAGGAGCCTGGGGAGTGGAGGACGGAACCCTTACCCTGATGAAGAAAGGAGCGGGTGATATTTATACCTCGGATTCTTATGAGAATTTTGAGCTCAGCCTTGAATGGAAGACAAAGGGTAACAGCGGGATCTTGATCCGGGTTAATCCAGAGGCGGGAGGCCCGATCTACAAGGTCGCTCCTGAAATGCAGATTGAGCGCTCGAAAGGAAAGAAGAGTACTGATGCGGGAGGGCTCTATGCCCTGTATCCGATTGCTGTCGAGGGGGAGAAAAAAATAAACCCGGACGGATGGAATACAGTCCGAATCAAACTGGTTGATGGAAAAGGAACACACTGGTTCAATGGACAGAAAGTCTCGGAGTACCATATCGGGAGCGACGATTGGAATAAGAAGGTGGCCGAAAGCAAGTTCGCGACGTGGAAAGGGTTCGCTGAGACAAAGAAAGGCCACCTCGGCCTGCAGGATCATGGAGCCCAGGTCTCCTTCCGGAACGTCAAGATCAAGGAAATCAAGTAGACGCGTCCAACTTTTGGGAAGCGGGAATATCGATTCATCGACGTATGATCCAGGTGGATGAAATTCTAATCCCTAACTCGGCAGCCATGGTCGCAAGATCCTTTTGTTTAGCTCGCTATTACAGTCATGACTGAGCACACCGCAATAGTTGCATTCCGTCCGGGCGATGACGCCCTCGCCTATCTTCCTGAGGGGCCCTGTCAGTATGGGGATGGAAAGATCTCGTGGGTAGCCATTCAGCATGGAGGAGAATCCCTGCAGGGATCGATCAACATTCTTGATCTCGCCACGGGGCTCAATCAGCAACATGTTCTTCCCGGGCGTCCCGGGTTTGCCTTTCCCACGGAGGATTCAAACGTATTTTTGGTAGGTGCGGAGAGAAAGGTTGGATTCTACGATATCAAATTGGATCAATGGGTCGATTCGCCGGGAGAGGTCAGGGGAGAGGAAGACGGAACCATCATCAATGACGGGGTAGTCTATCGAGATGGAGTCATCTTCGGCACCAAGGATGTAGCCTTCACGGATCCCAAGGGATCTTTGTATCTCTGGCGTCCCGGAATGGATGAGCCGATACATTTACGAGGAGGGCAAACCTGCTCTAACGGCAAAGTGATCCTCACCCGGGAGGGGAACGAATTCCTTCTCGATATTGATACTCCGACGAGGCTGGTGGTGGAGTATCCACTGGATGGTGATGCGCAGCAACTGGGAGAGCCGCGAACGGTATTGGATTTGCGGGCGGTTTCCTCCTACCCTGATGGAATGGTCATGACTCCTGATGGGCAGAGTATCATTATCGCGATGTATAACCCCGAGAATGTAAGGGAAGGAGAAGCCCGTCAGCATAGTCTGGCTGACGGCCGACTGGAGGCAGTGTGGAAGACCCCGGGTTCTCCCCGGGTGACCTGCCCGCTCCTGATGGAACTGGGAGGGGAGACCGTTCTGTTCCTGACGACGGCCGTCGAGCACATGCCTGAAGAAGAAAAGGCGGGTCAGCCTAACGCGGGCTGTCTTTTTCGGGGAGTGCTTTAGCCCTCTGAGAGAGGTCCGGAGAGACTTGGTGTGTAGCTTCCGGGGATCACCCCTTCTGGAGTGTGCCTAGGAGCTTGAGAAGAAAATTCAGCATTTCTGACAGGGCCTGCCGGTAAGCGGATTCTTCGAGAAGGGAAAGTCTTTCACTTGCTTCCCGGAGCAGCGCGGTTGCGTAGTCAAGAGATCTCCCAATCGCCCCCTGATATTCCGCGATGCCGGCAAGGACGGTAAGGTCGAGTTCTTCCTGCTGGATGATTCTTTTCTGGAGAATTTCCCTCTGGGTATCTCCGGCCTCTTCAAGAAGGTAAAGCATCGGTAGCGTCAGCTTTCCTTTTTCGAGGTCCGTCCTCAAAGTTTTGCCGAATTGATCCTCGGATCCGACCAGATCAAGGCAGTCGTCGTAGATCTGATAAGCGGCCCCGAGCTTCATCCCGAAGTCCTTCATCGCAGCCCGGGTTTCGGGAGAAACACCCGAGATGTAGGCGGACAGATCGGTCGCGGCGGCGAAGAGAGCGCCCGTCTTCATTTCGATAATGGTGAAGTAATCGTTCCGGGTGAGCGTCAGGTCGAAGCGCCTCTGTGTTTGAAGGATTTCGCCTTGGCACACATCCCGTGAGGCGCTGGCGATGGCTCGTGAGAGTACTAGATCATCAAATTCGGTCGAGAGCATGAGTGCGTGCGAAAACAGCGCGTCACCAAGAAGAACCGCCATCCCGTCTCCCCACTTGCTGTTGGCGGTGGGAACGCTGCGCCTTGTAGTCGCTCCATCGATGATGTCATCATGAACCAAGGTGGCCATGTGAATGAGTTCCAGAATAGTCCCGAGTTTCAGGTGACTATCGCTGATCGATCCGGTGGCTCCACCAACGAGAATGCTCAAGGCAGGTCTGATCCGCTTGCCGGCTGTATCGCAGATATATGAGACGTAGGGTTCAACTCCTGGGTCGAAGTCTCTGACCTGACTCCTGAGAACATCTTCGACCTTGCTAAGTTCATCTTCGATGAGGGCGAAGGGGGCGGGTTTGGCATTACCCGGGTTGAGCTTGGACTTGTTTGCCATAACCGTGCTAGGTAAACATTCACACAGGAAAAAGTAGGAGCAAGGAATTTCCTAAAGTTTCAGAAAATACTGAAAGTTATTTGAGATTGTTTGTCCTGAAGGTCTGCCGTTGGCTCTTATCTATGATGAATCTGTCAAGATTAGCACTCATGGCCGTGCTCTCTGCGGCGGCGAGCGTGTCTTCCGCAATTGAAGTTGGCGAAAAGCCCAAGACCCCGGAGCTGCCCGGAGTGCCCTACGTGGTTCATGACGGCACCCGTCCTCAGCCGGTGAAGGTGAAGAGTGGTGGGGCCGTTTCGGTCCGTCCACCCGCTGATGCTCTGGTACTCATCGGGAAGCAGAGCTCTGAAACATGGGAGGGAAATACATGGCCCATTGTGGATGGAATCATGACAGTGGCCAAGGGTGGAGGAGTCAGATCCAAGGCTGCCTTTGGGGACTGTCAGCTTCATCTTGAGTATCGAGTGCCTGCCGGAAGAAAGGTCAGCGGGCAGTCTGGTGGGAACAGCGGGGTCTTCCTGATGGGTCTTTATGAGGTCCAGGTGGGGGAGAGCCATACGAATCAGACATACCCGGATGGACAAACTGGGGCGATCTACGGGCAGGCCCCTCCAAGGGTGAACCCTTCTTCACCGCAGGGTGAATGGCAAAGTTTCGATATTATTTTCGAGGCGCCTGAATATCAGGATGAAAAAGTTATTTCGCCGGCGGTTATTACCCTGATTCACAATGGTGTGCTCGTTCACCACCGCAAAGCTCTTCTTGGTCCTACCCGTCACAGGGCCCTGGCTTCCTATCCAGCCAAGCACCCAGCGAAAGCTCCGATCAGCCTGCAGGATCATGGAGACCCGATTCAATACCGGAATATCTGGATCAGGGAGCTGGGAGAATACGACGCCGCGGCTGGCGAATAAGGGGTAAGTTACCTTGAAATAAGGAACAAATTTCTCTTTTGGATTCGCTTGCCCATCTGGAGAGGGACTGACCGGTCGCCCAAGGGAGGCTTTACGACCGTTGGACCAGCCTGTGTCATCTTTCCTTCAATTAGAATTGCCCAGAGCGCCAATACAGCTAACGATTTGATTATGAAAAAGCATCGCCCGCAAAAAGTTGCCATTATCCTGGGGGCTCTTGGAGCATTTGGAATCAGTGGATGTGGAGAAGGTATCAGCAGTGTGCCGGCTCATGCTGGAGGCGCCAAGGAGGTTGCCATCAAGGTCGTGCCGGGTAGCTCTGCTCCCGCCCCAGCGGGTGGTTATGAGGCAGTAGCGCGGGCCATGGGATTCGCCCGGTATATGCCTGCAACGACGCATGCTTACATGGGGGTATTTGATGGTAAGGGGTTTGTGGATGAAATACGCAAATCGGCGTTGCTGCGGATGGCGGAAGATCAGCTCGGTGGAAATCTGATTCCGGAGAATCCAGACTTTGATTTAAACATAGAGGAGAATCCGCAATTGCAGATGGTAGCTGCGCTACTTGGCGAGGAGATTTTTGTGGGTGTGGGAAAAGGCGCTCCGGGGCAGATAGCCAATATGGTTGCCTTCAACGAGTCCTACAGCCGCCAGTCGATTAAGATGGCGATGAAGACCTTGGAAGCAGCCCTCGGGGATGGGGGAGAAGGATTTGACGGGGGAGTGAACGATCTGGTTCCACTTCTCAGTGGCCTGCTTGGAGATCCCAAGGGGGGAATCGGGGTGATTGAGAAAGCACAGATGCCGCCTCTCACCTTTGGATTCAAGGTCAGCGATGAGGATGCGCGTGGACAGTTGTATGAGATCGCCGCGCAGGGTATCGGAGCAATACTTGAGGGCATCGGACCGGATGGAGAGGGTTTCGCGGAAGCCGTAAATGTAGAGCGTGAGGGCTCAAAATTCACAGGCATTAAGATCAAGGGAGAGGAACTTGTGGCCTCGATACCGCCGGACATGAAGGAAGGGATGGCTCAGTTCATGGATGCCGCAACGGTGGAAAGACTCATGAAGATGCTGGAGTCCAAGAATCTGGTTGTCGCGGTAGGGGTCCACGAAAGCTACCTGGTCGCGTTCATGGGCTCGAGCGCAGATGACCTCCAAATCGCAGCCAGCCCTGCGGAGTCCCTGCTGTCGCGTCCAGAGGCGGCATTCATGAACTCATATACGGGGAAAAGGCTTGTCAGTCTCGTGACGATGTCGAAGGAGCTGCAGGACAGCTCAAAAGGCGCATCGATTTTCGGGGGCCTTGCGGCAGGTCTCAAGGAAGGATTGGCGGCGACGGATGCCTTTGGCGATTCTCAGGATCTCGAGGTTCTGCTGGGGTTGGTGACCGAGCAGGAACGTGCGATCCTGGACCTCCATACCCATACGCCGGGGGGGAGCGTGACATTCCTTGAGGAAGGGCTCAAGATTGAGATTTTTGGTGGGGCGAGTCTTCCCAGTCTCAAACTGAATACGCCCCGTGGTTATGCCGGACTGGGCGAGCAGGAAGATGTGCTTCTTTTTGCCAACTGGGTGAATGATTCTGGCTACAAGGACAAGGTCCTCGATTATATTGAGACCCTTGGAGAGACTGCCTATCTTGCGATTAAGCAGGCGTCTATCATGGATCTGCCCGAGGGAGTCGTGCCGCTCGACATGGCGGAAGCTGCTGGGATTCTCGGTATGTTCGACGAGCAGATTCTTCCTCATTTCCTCGAGCTGTGGACTGGCGTCAGGGGGGACTTGGTTGCAGGTCTCGGAGATGAGCGTGCGGTGATCGTTGACCTCGAGGGATCCCTTCCTACTGTCCCAGGGCTTCCGCAGCTTCTGGCCGACAAAGGGAAGGCACCTCGAATCGCAGTTATGGCCCCGGCACGCGACGAAGAGCGCCTTCAGAGTTCTTGGCAAAACACGGAAAAAGCACTCAATGGGATCCTCAAGATTGTCGGGGATATGACCGGAGAGAACATTCCCAAGCAACGTCCCATGAGTAGTGAGAAGAATGACCTGAAGACATGGTTTTTCCCACTCCCGTTCCAGACAGATGATTTCGTTCTGAATGTTTCCGCCGACAAGAACAATGTCTTCGCCTCGACGTCGAAATCCTATGTGCAGAGCCTGTCCGAGGCCTTGGACAAGGAGAAGGCTGAACCGGGAAAGAAGGGGGCCTACCTCCATCTCGACCTCACAGTCCTCAATGATTACCTGAATGACTGGATCAATTTACTCGAGGAGGAGCAGGCAGCGATTTTTGGCGAGGGATCGCCGGATGCGGAAGACCTGATGCAGATGCTCCCTATCGCGAAGCAGATTGTCGCGGCTCTCGGTGAGCTCAAGGGGATTACCACCCATACTCGGAACGAGGGTGGAGTCCTGCGGACCTCAGTGCATGTCAGGACCGGAAACTAGGACCCCTGTTGCAGGCCACCGCCACAATAATGGCGCGCTCTTTATGCCCTTTAACGGAGTGAGACGAGCCGATTTCCGCTGGTAAAGAGTGGGAATGAGAGCGTAGAGTATTCTCATGGCGAGAATGATTGTGCCTCAGGAAGACGAGCAGGAGCTCGGGCTGGCACAATCCCAGACGGTCGAAATTCAGCGTGCCCGTCAACGGCAGCGGGACACGGTTCAGTCCGTGGTTAGCTCCGTGATCCTGATTGGGCTGCTGGTGGGAGTACTGGCTCTGATCACGATTTTCTCTTTACGGACGGAATCTACCCCGATCGTGACATACCAAGCTCCGATACCTGAGGAGGAGCGCGTCGAGCGGCCGGAGGTGAACCAGAGAGCAAGGCCAAATCCTCCCGGGCAGAAATCCTCCCGTGCAAAGGTAATTGCCTCTCAGGCCGTGTCTCCGATATCGGTTCCGATTCCTGATAATCCCGTTCCCGAGGGCCCCTTTGGCATGTCGGATGAGATCGGAGAGGGCTGGGGAGACAATGAAGGTGACGGCACGGGCGGTGGTGGAGCTTCCTTTTTCGGGAGCTATAGAAAGGGAAAAAGAGTGGCATACGTAGTCGATTTTTCCGGTTCAATGGGTTCGACCGCTGAAGGGGGAGGGACCTTCGCTCAGGCGTTGAAGAAGGAGTTGACCAACTCAATCAGCAATCTGTCCTCAGGGATGTATTTCACGGTCATATTCTTCTCTTCACGGGCATGGAACCTAACGACCGAAGGGGACGATTACGTGGGAAACGGATGGCATGGTCTGGGAGAGCCGCCTCACACGGGATGGTATCCAGCGAACGAGGGCGTGAAAAAGGAGGTCATCGGTAAGATTAACAGAATGCCAGTGGCAGGAGGGACAATGTGGTATCCTGCTCTCAAGATGGCCATGACCATGACGCCATCCCCGAGTATTGTCTTTCTTCTCTCTGATGGAGAGCCCCGTGATGGAGATGAGGTCTCCTTCAACATGAAGCAGCTGAATCCGGGGGGGACGCCGATTGATACCATAGCCTTTGAAGTGCCAGGCTCGCCAGCCGGGCGCCTGATGGAAATCGCCAAGGACACGGGAGGAAAATTTGTGATGGTTCACAAAGGCGAGCGCAAAACAGGGAGGGCTGCGGAAGCTCTTACGGACCCGAAATACGACTGAATCCGTAAAGTGTTCCGATTTTTTGAGGCTAGGAGTTGAGGCTGTGCAGAATCGCTTCGGCGAGGGGAAGATCTCCGGGGACCGTGACTTTCGGGTTGGGTCTCTGGTTCTCGACAAGGCTTGTGTAAACCCCGGCAATCTCCGCTGCGGATGCTTCGTCGGTAACCGGGATTCCCTCCTTCTTTACCAGTTCGTAAGCCTCGTGAAGAATGTCGAATCGGAAGGCCTGGGGAGTCTCCATAATCCAGAGATTCTCCCGGGAAAGAGATTCGCTCACAAGGTGCTGATCATCAGACCTTTTCAGCGTTTCTGTCATGCGGCGGGCCAGTGCGGCAGCTCCCCTGTCCCGTGCTGTCCGGACGACATCGTCAATCTGGCTGGGTAATACCAGGGGGCGTGCTCCGTCGTGAACCGCCACGTATTTGGTTGCAGGGGGAAGAGCTTCGAGGCCACGGATGACGGAAAGGTAGCGTTCTTCATCGCCTTCGGCCCTGAGGACCGTCGTTCCGGATCCTTGATCAAGTTGTGCGAATCTCTCACTGCTGGTCACAACGACAACAGTTTCAACTTCCTCGGCCTCCAAAAATGCGTCGAGGCTCCACTGAAGAACCGGGCGTCCCCCCAAGGAGGAAAGCATCTTGTCGAAACCCATTCGCTGGCTTCTTCCGGCCGCAACGATAATGGCGGCACAGCTCATCTTGTCGGAAAGGGCATGTCTTGAAGGCCGTGCAATAGGATTAAGGGTGAGGTAGACACCGCCCTAAGAGAGTTGTTTCATCACTGCTTGAGAAAGGGCCTTGCCATCTGCCCGGCCGGCGGTCCTCTCCTGCAGAATCTTCATGACTCTACCCATGTCGGACCTCGAGGAGGCATTGCACTCGGCAATCGTTGCATCTACGAGTTCGTCAATTTCCTTAGTCGAGAGAGGCGAGGGAAGATAGTCCTCAAGCAAATTGATTTCCGACTCCTCCTTGTGCGCCAATTCCTCCCTTCCAGCCTTATTGAACTGATCCATGGATTCCCTGTCTCTTATACACATCTGACGCTGCCGACGAATAGAGAGGTGTAGATCTCGGTGGTCGCCGTATCATTAA
>CAXEFH010000082.1:0-12224 GCA_963989605.1 uncultured Roseibacillus sp.
CACCGAGATCTACACCTCTCTATTCGTCGGCAGCGTCAGATGTGTATAAGAGACAGCTCCTGTCGAGCTCCTTCCGTGTCTCCGGATGCGATCTCCAGAGTGAAAGCATGAGCCTCTGGATCTCTGCGGCTTTTGCGTCCCGTGCGACTGGTAGCTCGATGACCGCCAGCTCGCCCTCTGGGTAGGCTGCGACCAGCTGCTGTAACTGGTTGTGTAGCTTGCGGCAGAACCCGCAGGTGTAATCCCCGAGCGCGACAACCGCGTGGCGGGCCCGGGGCGAACCGATCACCGGAAATTCCGCGGGATTAAGGAGGAACTTCCCGCCATGCAGCGAGACAACATTGTTCTCCTCCTGACGAGCGCCCGCATCACCGAGGGAGGCCTGCCTCGACTGGTCCGGTGCTGAACCGAGGATCTGCAGAAAAATCAATCCGCCGAGAGCGGGAAGAGCAAGAGAGGCCGAGAGCAGTGGTCTGCGAGGCGCGCTCCCGGGGCGAGGGGAGAATGCGAGAAGAACCGTGGCCAGAACGGCAAAGCCATGCGTGGCGCAGCACCATGGGCAGAAGGCCTTCAGAATCAGGATTTGAACGGTAGCGAACCAGAGGGCGGCCCCCGCTACCAGAATGGAGAGAGTTCCCGTGAGGGCGCGGGAGTGACGGTATGGAAAAAGGGAGAAGAACAGGAGGCTGCCGTAGATTGGGAGACCGGTCAGGCTGACGGGCAGGCCCAGCACGTATCCCCACTTGCTGGACAAAACGTTGTGACATCCGCTGCCCTCGCCTGAGCATCCTGCTACCGAGGAACCGCCGAGAGAGTTCCAAGCGAGGTAAAGGGAGATTCCAAGAGCAATTCCAAGGGAAGCGAGGCCCGCAATTCTACGAAGATGACCTGATGTCATGTCTCTGCATTAAGAGAGCTCATGAGGGTAAAAGTCAATCACCCGGTAGGCCGGGAATTATACGGATTACCTCGCTTGGGTTTTCTCGAGCCACTTGACGTGCGTCTGGAAGAGTTGCTGGACGAGCTTGGGCTTGGCGTTCAAGTGGTTGACGGACTCCGGATGCTCCTCGTCAAGATTTCCGAGAAAGCGAGGCTGGTTTCCGCTGCCGATCAGTTTCCAGCTTCCCTCGCGCACGGCCCAGCCGTTTCCCCATGCCCAGTGCAGCGTCCGATGGGGTGAGGGAGTCTCCGGATTTTGAATGAGTGGAAGGACCGAGTGGCCGTCAAGGGTGACCGCGGGCGGCTTTATCCCGCACAGGTCCAGGATGGTGGGAAACCAGTCTGCTCCGGTGATGACCTGATTCCGGACCTCCCCCTCGGGAAGCTTCCCGGGATAGCTGATGATGGCGGGAACCCGCAGGCCTCCCTCGTAGTAGGACCCCTTGGCTCCACGCCACTTACCGGTATTTCCGCCGCCTCCAAAAGCGTGGTAGTAGTGCCCCTCTTTCAGGCCACTCTTATGGTCCTTTCGGATGCGGGCTCCATCCTCGGTGGAGTGCCCGTTGTCGCTCATGAAGATCACAATGGTGTTTTCGCGGAGCTTGTGTTCCTCAAGCTTGTTGAGGATCTGCAGCATGCGGTCATCGGTTGTAGAAATCATCCGGGCATAGGACTGTCGGGGCATGGGCAGGTTCCTGTAGCGGGCCTCAAACTTCCTGTCGTGTTGTTCAGGGTAATGAGGAATGTTGAAGGACACGTAGAGAAGGAATGGTTTCTCCTTGTGCTCTTCGATGTAGTTCATGGCTCGCTCGGTCATGAGGTCCGGGAAATAGGCGAAGCTTTTGAAGATCTCGACGTTGTCCTCGTAGAGATCATGAAAGCCCTGCCCGTGCAGGAAAAAGTGGTTGTAGTTGTCGATGAACCCACCGAGGTGTCCGAAATGGTGGTCAAAGCCCTGGGCGAGGGGCCCGTGACCTGGTCGGGCGCCGAGGTGCCATTTCCCAAAAATGGCAGTGGCGTAGCCCGCTTTCCCGAGAACCTCGGCGATGGTGATCTCAGAAGCCGCCATGTTGCGGTTCTGCCTGTCGCTGCCCTTGCGATCTCCCTGGGTCCAGTTCACAACGCCGGAGCGCTGGGGATGACGCCCGGTCATGAGCAGCGCCCGCGCCGGACAACAGACCGTATGGCTGTAGGCCTGGGTGAAGCGGATGCCTGTCTCCGCGAGGCCATCGATGGCCGGGGTGTAGAGGTCTTTCGATCCGTAGCAGTTCGCGTCCAAGGTCCCCTGGTCATCGGTGAGAAAGATCACCACATTGGGCGGAGCCGCGAGGGTCGCGGGAGCAAGGAGGAGGGAGAATAGGACAGGAAGAAGGATCCTCTTCATTGGTGCAAACCAACTGTAGCGTTACTTTGAGAAAAATTCCCGAACTATTGAGCATTTAATCAGAATCGAGTGGTCGGGCGGCGTAAAGGGCATCAATTCCAGGGTAAGCTGATCGTCAGAGCGCTCTGGCTCGGATTCAAAAGACTCGGGGCTCCACGTCAGTGGAGCCCCGTTTGTTGGATGGAGGAGATAAACTTGTTTTTGCTCAGGCCTCCTCAGCAGGAGGATCTGCCGGAGGATCTGCCGGAGGGTCTGCCGGAGGAGCAGCAGGTGGGTCAGCCGGAGGCGCTGCAGCAGCCGATGCTCCTTGATACTGGGCACTGCCAAAGGCCAAGATCATCAGGAAAATCGGGAAAAGTAGAATTAACCCAGCGGTGAATCCTCCGCCCTTGCCAAATTGTTTCGACAAGTCGCAACACATGATGACATACATCGCGAGGAGCGAGATTACGCCGACGATTGGGATTGGTGCAATGAGCCAGAACACAATCCACCACACAGGACGTTTTTGGACTTCTAGCAGAACAATGTTGGCGTAGACCGGAACTACCGCGGCCCATCCAGGTTGCCCAGCTTTCGAAAAAAGCTTCCAATTTGCGATGATCAGGACCGCGCTGACGATCAGGACAGGAATGAGCATCGCGCCTAGGATCCCAAGTATACTGAGAGCGAGGCCCGCGGCTTCAGCGTCCGTTAATTCAGGGACAGGGTAAGGATCGGTTTGGGCTAGGAGGAGTGGCAGGTTCAAAATATTCATTTGAGGCATTCTATCCTATTGATAATCAGGGATAAAGTATTATATGGAATCCCGGGTCACCCCATGAGGCGAGATTCGCGTTCACGCAAGAAGCATAAAAAGCATTTTTGTGAGTCGAATCAGCGCGGTCTGCTTCGACCACTGGCCTTGAATTCTTTCAATTTCGCCTTGAGAGATTGTGCGATTTCGGACTTTTCAGCGACGAGGTTCGTCGTTTCGCCGGGATCGGTCGCGAGGTTGTAGAGTTGTCCCGGGGTCTCGGGAGCTGCATCCGGGAGGGCATATTTCTGAAGCCCGCCACGATAGCGGTTACCGCCGGAGCCCTTGTGGTCGAGATATTTCCAGTCGCCGCCCCTGATGGCGAGGGCGAGGCTGATGGTCTGGTGGAGGGTATATTCCCGGATGGGTTTGTTCGCCTCTCCGAGGAGAACAGGCAGCATGTCGAAGCTGTCCTCGGCGGCGTCAACCGGGAGTTCGACTCCGGTGAGGGCGGCGCAGGTGGCCATGAGATCAGTCAGGCAGATAGTTTGGGCGGTCTTGGCCCCTGCTTTGATTCTCCCGGGCCAGCGCGCGATCATGGGAACGCGGTGACCTCCTTCCCAGTTGTCCCGCTTGACCCCCCGCCATGGGCGGGCTCCGTCGTGCTGATATTTGTCGCGCATATTGATGACGGTGCCGACCTCGGGACCGTTGTCGCTGGAGACGATCACAAGAGTCTCCTTGGTGAGATCGAGGTCCTCGAGCTTCTCGAGGAGTTTCCCGACGATGTGATCGAACTGGAAGATGAAGTCTCCATGAGGACCTGCTTTGGTTTTGCCCTTGAAGTCCCGGCCGGGAAAGGAGGGGAGGTGGACTGCCTGAAGGGAGTGGAAAAGTAAGAAGGGTTTTTCCGGGCTCTTTTTCACGTGGGTATCGAGGAACTGGAGGCTTTTCTCAAGGAACACCATGTCGACTTCCTCGAGGTCGAAATCCGGAGCCACCAAGCCCGGTCGGCAGTCAAAGGACCACGCGTGCTTGGGGAGCTTGCTCTTGTCGACCAGCTGGGTGGGTGGAACAGGGATCCGGTCATTCTCCATGTAGGCGTAGAGCCAATCCGTGGTGGGACAGGAGACTGTTCCAAAGAAGTGATCGAAGCCGCGGTGGATAGGGCCGTCGAGAACTGGTCGGCTGTAGTCGACCCTGCGCACGGCCTCGAGACCGTTCTTGTTAATGGCTTCGCCGTTCTTGTCGAAGAAGGTCATCCCAATATGCCATTTGCCGAAGAGAGCGGTGGTGTAGCCCTGTTGCTGCAGCATGGCAGGGAGGGTCAGTCGGTCTCTCTCGATCAGGCAGGGCCCCCCAACCCCGGTGAAGACGCCACGGTAATTCAGACGAAAGGCCATGCGCCCGGTCATGATGCTGTAGCGGGTAGGCGTGCAGACCGTGGAGGGGCTGTGCGCATCGGTGAAGAGCATGCCCTCGCGGGCAAGCCGGTCGAGATGCGGGGTTGGGACCTTGCTCTCCGGGTTATAGCAACCCACGTCACCATACCCAAGATCGTCGGCCAGGATGAAGAGGATGTTGGGCTTGTCCCGGGCGGGGCTCCAGGGGGTGAGGCTGAGGGAGAGCAGGAGAAGCAGGATTCGCATGAGACTCTTGTGTGGAATGATGAGGAGGGCGGTCAAGCGGCGTTTCGAGTATTCCTTGGATTGCGAGGGATGGATCAGGGCGATCCGCGAAACAGGATCCAAAGAATGCCTCCAGGAGGGTGGCAAGGGTCCTAGACCGGGCTGGGAAAATCTGTCAGAAAAAGGGTGATGAACACTGATTGGATCGATGTGACCGTTCCCCTCGAGAACGGGATGGTGCACTGGGAAGGTGATCCCGAGGTCAAGATCTACCGGCATTTCCAACTGGGGGTGGATGGCATGCCATGCAACCTGACCAAGCTGGAGATCAGTGCGCACACCGCGACTCACATGGATGCGATGTGCCACTTCATACCAGGCGGGGCCGGAATGGATGAGATGCCCCTCGAGGCCACCATGGGTCCCTGCCGGGTCATCGGGATGGAGATGGAAAACCAGATCACGCCCTCCGATCTTGAAGACTTGAATCTTCAGCAGGGGGAGCGGATCATTTTCAAGACCCGCAATACGCCGATGAGCTGGGAAATGGCACCGGAGTTTGACCGGGACTTTGTCTCCATCAGCGAGGCGGCCGGGAGAGTTCTTGCCGAGGCAGGGGTAATGACGGTGGGGGTAGATTATCTCAGTATCGGTGGATTCGGGAAGGACGTAGTAGAGGTCCACCAGGTCATGCTGGGGGCTGGGATCTGGGTGATTGAGGGGCTCTGGCTCGCCGAGGTTGAACCGGGCGATTACGAGCTGGTGTGCCTGCCGCTCAAGATCAAGGGTGCCGACGGAGCACCCTGCCGGGCCCTGCTCAAGCCCCTCTGACTCTCAGTTTTGCTTCTGGCCGCGGGTCCGGGTGCTCAACGCGTTCTGGTGGCCCTGAAGAGATCGCCCCCGCCGGGGGGAAGGGTTACCGAGAGGGAGGACTCGTCTTTCGCGGAGCCAAGGGCCTTTACCCATCTTCCACTGTTTCGATCCAGGCGCTCCACCAGAGAGACCGAGGGGTCGAAAGTCAGAGTGCTGCTACGCTCTTTCGTGATATCGCTGTTGACCGCGAGAAAATGGGGCCGTTTCTGATCGTTCTCAAAGGTGCCAAGAACGAGGTGCTCACCGGAGCCCTGGATCCAGTAATCTGCAGGGAACTCAGCGGCACCGGGGGCCTCGGGATGAAATGGCTTGGTGTGGTAGACCCCGGTGGAGTGGAGATTCGCGAGAGTGGGGCCGAGTGGTTGAATGTCCCGAGCGACCTCGGCGAGCGGAGGGACGTTGACCCGCGGAACGATCTTCCCGTTCACGAGGACGGGCTTGTTATCCTTTTTCTCGTAGCTGAACATCCAGGGGGGCCAGAAGTGGAAGGCCTGCACCCCGTAGGCGAGGCTGGTATACATGGTGTGCCGTAACTGAGGCAGGGAGACTCCCCCGCCGACGCAGCGCATGGCGGGGATTCCGTTCTTGCGGGCCAGCTCGCAGATGGAACGGAGGTAGATATAACGCCGCTCGGGATGCCGTCGTCCATCCCAGTGATAGTGATAGTAGTCGAGGAGCATCGGTTTGACGGTCTCTACAAATTCGTAATACTCGCCCCAGATCGCGCGATTGATGAAGATGGTTGGGTGATTGGGGTCAGCCTCGGCGAAAGCACGGGCGATGTTCGCGAATCCCGGGAACGAATTTCTGCGGCGCCGGTCTGAAATAAAGTAGGCGAAGACACTTTTGTCGTCTCTGAGTCCGGAGGCCTGCTTGTGGAGTTCATTGATGTTGCCGGCCCCGAGCCGTGCGTAGAGTCCATTACGCCGGCACATCTCAAGGAGGTTGATCTCGCATTCCACTGCGTTGAATCCGTGCGACTTGATAAAGCCGGCCATAACGTCCTGCTGAGCAGGGTCCTCGGGCCATTCTGCCCAGGTCACCATCATGAGGGCGGGAACCCGGTAGCGAATCGGCGTCGACCCTGGGGTTTCGATCTGCGATTCATCAGCGACCAGATGGGAGCAGAGGCTGGCGCAGAGAAGAAGGTGCAGGAGAGAATAGGTCTTGGTCATGATTTCAGCAGCGGATACCACAAACGGGGATCCCGGGCGATTCACTGGTTGGAGCAGTCCTAGGTTCTTTTAGAGCCACCCTGCAGGGAGGTCGTCCTTGGTTTCGTGCAGAATTTCGAGAATGCGGCGCTTTTCAGCCTTCCCGAGATACTCAAATCCCTCGATCGGTCCGGGCGCTGTGAGAATCTCATGGATCCGTTCGTAGATAGCACCTTTCAACATGGGCGGGAATTGTTCAAAGGTGGGGGAGTAAATCATGTAGCTGCAGCGGTTCTCGAAAATTCGTCCCTTGAGCTGGAGATCCTTGAGCGAGCGGTTCCTACTGTCGGTGATCCGGTTGGCGTTGAAGGCGCGTCGGAAACCCGGATCGCAGGAGACTTCTGGAATCGGAGTTTCCTCACGAAACAGCAGGTAATCGACAACCTTGTCGCGCCCCTCGATGAATTCGTCGATGCTACGTCCCTCATTCAGCTTGCTCACATCGGTCTCCCCGGGGTCCAGTTTGCTGTCAAAGAGGGACTGGCGGGCCCGGTAGGCTGCTTCTACGAGGCGGTGGTGCATGGTCACCTGATGATCAAATACAAGAAGAGCCGCGATATCACTGCCCGGAGCGGGGTAAGCGTCAGTGCTGAAAAAGCGGTCGAGTTTCTCGATATTGGCATACTGTTCACGGTCAATGGTGATCTTCCCTCCTTTGCGAGAGGCGATGGCGTTTCCCATGTGCCGCATGGATCCGTGATTTCCGCTCACGAACCACCCTCCGTAGCGGTCATGAAGAGGAATGTGGTGTCCCGATCGCCGGTAGTCATCGATGCTCCGGAGTGAGCGGCCCGACTGGTCCGGGTAGACAGAGCGACCGAGGGACCCGGGAAGGAAATTGGTGGCATCCCCGGCATGGCACCCGAGGCAGGAACGGGTACGTTCAAGCAGTGGGGAACTCTTGTCGTCAAGTTCGCGCTGGAAGTAGAAAATGGGCCCCAGTTCTGGATCAAAGCTGGCAATTTCGATCCGGCCGTCGGGCATCCATCCAAGATATACGGACTCGTTAAAGTAGAGTGCCCGCGGGTTGGAGTAGGAGACTTCCCGTCGCTGAAGGCTCGTTCTTGAAAAGACAAGGACCTGAGTATCCCGGTCGAGGCCGAGTTCCCGGAGCAGGCGCTCCACCAGAGGTTTGCCATTTGGTTCCTTGATCTGGACTTCTCCCCGGTGCACCCGCTTCATGAGAAGGGTGACAGGATCCTTTGCCTCCTTGCTAAAGTATCCGTGGGGCTCCAATTCGTAGTCGTTGTAAAACTGTGAGAGTCCGGTCTGGGTCCAGCACAGGATAAAAGTAACAACGAGGGTGCGCATATGCATGAAGATGGTGGTGGAAGTATCTCGTGGAACGCCGTGGTAGATCAAGGAGATAGCAACCCGGGCCAGACGATCCGTCTGGAATCACGTTGTCCTTCTACCGGGTCTGTCCATGTCTTCTGAGATAGTCAGGAATGGAGATGGGCGTCCCTCCTTGCCGGACACTTTCGTCAGCGGCCTCCATAAAGGCATAGAGTTCGAGGGTAAGCTTTGCTGGAACGGGAGGTTTACCGGTTTGAAAAAACTTTACGATTTCCCTGAGCATCGGAGCGTAATTTCCCCCGGATTTCTGTTCAACGATGGCTTTCGTGCCAAAGGCGGTCACCTTAAAGGAGGTTTTCCCATCGCGAATCCCGTGCAAGGTCCCAATGCGCTCGTTGTTCCATTTTCCGGTCACCACAATGGCCCCGCTGCTTTCCGTGGCCACGACGCTCTGACACCCGGGCCCCATCACCGTGAAGAGCGCTTCTGCGGCATGAATACCATACCAGAAGAGGCTGGGATGGTGAGGTTCTGAGGTTGCGGGGCCGTATGATAGAGCGGCGCGGAGTTCGCCAAAGTCTGCGGTGGCGACTTCGACCACACCCGGATACCAGCGCAGAGAAGAGCTGCTGAAGCAGGGTACGCCGGCATCTTCGGCGAGCTGAAAGATTTTCACGGCATCTTTCAGGGATCCTGCTACGGGCTTGTCGATGAAGACGGGTTTGCCTGCGGCCAGAACTGGTCTGACCTGCTCAAGGTGGGTGCGTCCATCCAGACTGGTGAGAAGGATTGCGTCGACTTCTTCGCACATCTTCGCAATGTCCTCGTAGATGCGAACTCCGTATTTCTCTGTGAGAGTTGTGGTGAAACCTCGCACTCGGTTAATGCTGGCGGGAATATCAACACTCCCTCCTCTGTAAGCTGCTGTCACAGTTGCACCCGGAACATGAGAAGGGTTGTCTTTATCGTTGAGGAGACCGGTGAAGGCGATGACGTGCGATGTGTCGAGGCCAATGAGCCCGACCTTCAAGGGTAGATCGGAGGGGGTCGCGGGGAGAGGCGCCGCGCAGGCAAGCAGAAGCAGAAGAAGGCGATTAATGAGGCTCATCGTGATCTTTTAGCCCGGAGGAGAAGTCGAGAGAAGGCGTTTTTGTGTTCGCGACAAGTGATAGGAATTAGACGTTTCCAAGCAGGGATTTGAAAGAGACACTGCTGGCCATGAAATGTGTGAGACGCCTGTCTATTGGTAGTGTGGTTGCTCTGTCGCTTAGCCTTTCCGTGGTTGAGGCCAAACCGACTTTTGAAAAAGACGGCACCGTAATCTTCCCGGGGGTGGATTTCACGACTGGTGAAGGTAAGGTCTCCACCAGTTTTCGCGCTACCCGGTGGGGGATGTATGACCTCATGTTCGAGGGGACTGCCGATCGCTTCCCAAAGGCCACGATTAACGGTCAGGGGCCAATCGAGAGTCCCCCCGTTGTAGCGGATTCGCAACAGACCAAGACCGACGCTCTTCTTGCGACAGTTCGTCTGGGCAGGTTTTACATCAAAGATGCGGGGCGCTGCGTCATGCAATTGCACGGACCTGTCTCCGGGATAACCGCCCTGAAACTTGTGCCGGCTCCCGAGGGAGGCCATGTGGTGCAGGAAGGGGCAAAAGCCATCGAGCTCGATGCAAAGAATTGCCGGATCTCAGGCGTGATGCTGCGTTACGAGCCTAATCCGAAGAAGCTCTGCATCGGATTCTGGGGAAACCCGAATGATTATCCGGTTTGGAACTACACTGTAACAACCGCGGGAAAGTACGAGGTTGTTCTGACGCAGGGATGCGGACGGGGAGCAGGAGGAAGCAGGGCGGTGCTGGAAACGGCAGGAACCTCTCTGGAGTTCGCCGTCAAGGATACCGGGGGGTATCAAAACTGGATCGACGTGTCGCTGGGCGAAGTGGAAATCGGGAAGCCTGGGGTCGAGGAACTGTCTGTGAAAGTTCTCAGAAAGGCGCGGGGAATCATGGACATCCGGCGAATTATCCTCAGGCCGGTGGAATGAAAGAGAACTACTGCGGGTCTTCCTGGAAGATCAGGAGATAATCTCTTCCACGACCTTACCAAAGACATCGGTCAACCGGTAGTCCCGACCGGAGTGGTGAAAGGTGAGCCGCTCGTGGTCTATTCCCATCAGGTGGAGGATCGTGGCATGCAGATCGTGGATGGAAACGCGGTCGCGCACCGCGTAGTAGCCATAGTCGTCAGTTGCTCCGTGGTGATATCCCTGTTTGGTTCCACCACCGCACATCCACATCGTGAATCCGTGCGGGTTGTGATCACGCCCATCATCGCTTCGGCCCATCTGGCCGTCAAAGATCTCCCGGCTGGGAGTACGGCCGAATTCGCTGCCGCAGAGAACGAGGGTTTCCTCCAGCATACCCCGGGCCTCGAGATCCTGCAGGAGGGCTGCAATCGGCTGGTCGACAGCGTGGGCATTGCCACGATGGCCTTTCTCCAACCCGGCATGCTGATCCCAGAGGTTTCCATAGCGGGATGTGGAATGAGTGGCGGTGACAAACCTGACCCCCGCTTCCGAGAAGCGTCGTGCCAGCAGCAGCGTGCGCCCGAATTCATCGGCATGGTCCTCACCAACTCCGTAGAGATTCCGGGTCGCCTGCGATTCCTTTCCGAGGTCCATGATGTCTGGAGCCACATTCTGCATCCGGAAGGCAAGCTCACGGTTCCGTAATTCGGCCAAAAGGGGATCACTCTCCTCATTGATGGACCGGATGAAATCAATGTGTTCCCGCTGGTTGTTAAATCCGGCAGCGAGGTTGTCCCAGTTCAGCTCTCCGCCCCGGCGCGAAGGTTTCAGGATCGGTGCTCCTGCGAATGAGGAAGGAAGAAACCCGGTCGGAAATGTTCTTCCGTTCTTGGGAGTCAGGTCAACATACCCGGGCAGGTTGCTATTGTCAGATCCCAGGCCATATAGAAGCCAGTTGCCAAGGGCCGGACGAAGTTCGCGGGGCACCCCGGTGTTGAGCATCGACATTGCGGTGATGTGGTCCTCATTCTCATGGTGGAGGGAGTGAATAAAACAGAGCTTGTCCAGCCATCCGCGGTTGACCCTTGGGAAAAGATCACTGGCCCAGGCGCCAGTTTCGCCCCATTGGCTCCAATGGAATGGAGATCCGATGATATGACCGCGTTCTGCAAAGGTGAACTTAGGGGACTTGATTGAGGCCGGGAGTGGTTTTCCGTGTTCTGCCTGGAGGCGGGGTTTGTAGTCGTAGGAGTCGACCTGCGAGAGTCCGCCATCAAGCATGATGAAAATCATGCGTTTGGCACGGGCCGGGAAGTGAGGTTCCGACTCCCCGGAAGGGGACAGGGACCCCGTGGCAGCCCTGCTTGCCTGCCGGGTAAGGAGGTCGCATAGAGCGAGTCCGCTGAAGCCCATGAATCCTCTCCGCGACATGGGAAGCAGCGATGCGTGATCGCAACCTTTGGCTTTGATGAGATCGCCGGAGGAGGAGCTTGGTCTTGGAGGCGAGGAGGTCATTTCAGGTAACTGAAGTTGTCCGAGGAGAAAATGCCGAGAATGAGCCTTGCCCACGAGGAAGTTTCGCCGAGATCCTGGACAATTCGACAGTGGTCGAGATAGGTGAAGGTCTGCTCCATCAGGAGGGGTCTGGGAGATTGGCCGACAATCATGCGGAAGGCGACAGTGACACGCTGTTCGTCGTTCAAGTCCGGAATGGCCAGAAGTCGCTCGGCAAGTTTGGTGGCGTAGTAGCGGGGAAGTTTGTTGTTGAGCCAGAAAAGAGATTGCGCGGTGTTGACCGAGTGGTCCCGCTGATGGACCGGAACTCCAGATGGATCATAGCCAAAGAGGTGCAGCATTTTGCGGATTTCAATTCCCATGCCGCGAGGGGAACGTCCCGAGGTAAGGATATACATCGCCCGGTCCTTGGACTTACTGTTGTCAAGCGGTTGCCCGCTGGGCTGCCGTGGAACCTTGCCCGCGAGACTCAGCATCGAGTCATAGAGAGCCTCCGCTTCCAATCGTCGTCGTGGATAGCGCCAGAGGAATTTGTTATCGGGGTCCCGGCTGGCCTTGGAGGGAGTGAGGGCGCTACTCTGCCGGTAGGTGGCTGAAGTGACGATGAT
>CAXEFH010000083.1:0-12208 GCA_963989605.1 uncultured Roseibacillus sp.
TTTTTTTTCAAGCCGAAGACGGCATACGAGATTTCTGCCTGTCTCGTGGGCTCGGAGATGTGTATAAGAGACAGATGCAGCCTTGACCGGGTCGAGGGGGGCTCATACCGTCCGCTCCGACCGCACCATGAATATCCACGAGTATCAGGCTAAGATTCTCTTTGATCAATTTTCGGTCCCAAATCCCCGGGGGCAGGTAGCGGGGACCCCGGAGGAGGCTGCCGCTGCAGCCGATGAGCTGGGTGGAGACCGGGTCGTAGTGAAATCCCAGGTCCATGCCGGGGGCAGGGGAAAGGGAACTTTCAAGAGTGGTTTTCAGGGTGGAGTGCATCTGGTGGCTCCTTCCGAAGCATCAGGGATTGCGGCTAGAATGCTGGGTGAGGTTCTGGTGACGAAGCAGACCAGTGAGGAGGGTAGACTGGTTCGTAAAGTAATGGTCGGGGAGGCTGTGGATGTGGAGCACGAATATTACCTCGCGATTCTTATGGATCGGGCAACGTGTTGTCCGGTGATTGTGGCCTCTACTGAAGGCGGAATGGATATTGAGGAAGTAGCGGAAACCCAGCCGGACCGAATTCTCCGGGAGCACGTTCATCCGCTGATGGGGCTCCAACCGTACGAAGTTCGAAAACTCACAGCGGGACTTGGTTTTGAGGGAGACGAGGCCAGAAAATTTGGTAAGCTCCTGCGCAATCTTTATCGGCTTTTTCTCGAATGTGACTGCTCAATGGTGGAGATCAATCCGTTGGTGAGAACTACCGATGGGCAAGTTCTCGCTCTCGACGCGAAGTTCAACTTTGACGACAATGCGCTCTACCGTCACCCAGAGATTGTCGATTTCCGGGACACCGGTGAGGAAGACCCCCGGGAGGTGGAAGCATCCAAGCACGATCTAAATTACATCGGCCTCGATGGGAACATCGCCTGTCTTGTTAATGGTGCAGGCCTCGCGATGGCTACCATGGATATCATCAAGCACCACGGGGGAGAGCCAGCCAACTTTCTTGATGTCGGAGGAGGCGCATCCCAGGAGCAGGTTGCCACGGCCTTCAAGATTATTCTCTCGGATGAAGCAGTTAAGGCGATTCTCGTGAATATCTTTGGAGGGATCATGGATTGCGATGTGATTGCTCACGGCGTAGTTGCGGCATGCAGGGAGGTCGGACTTCCCATCCCGCTTGTGGTCCGCTTGGAGGGAAATAACGTGGCGGCAGGGAAGGCCACTCTTGCAGCCAGCGGCCTTAACATCATTCCCGCCGATGATCTGGCGGATGCAGCCGGGAAGGCAGTATCGGCGATCAAGGGGTAAGATCCACTAACCTGAGAATTTTAAAGGGATGGCAATTCTTGTAGATGAAAGCACGAAAGTCGTGGTGCAGGGCATCACGGGGGGATTTGGAGGGCGCCACGCTCAACTGAGTCTGGACTACGGAACGCAACTCGTTGCGGGTGTAACACCCGGTAAGGGGGGACAAGTATTTCAGCACGGGGATCATAAGGTCCCGGTCTTCGATACGGTGGAGCAGGCCGTAAAAGAAACCGGGGCAACGGCCTCCGCGATCTTCGTCCCTCCAGCCTTTGCGGGCGATGCCATCCTTGAAAGTGTCGATGCCGGGATTGCGCTGGTGGTAGCCATCACAGAGGGCATCCCCGTGAGGGATATGATGAAGGTTAAGGCAGCCATGGCTGGGAAAGAGGATGTCCGGCTGGTGGGGCCCAACTGCCCGGGAATCGTTACTCCGGGTCGGGGAGAGAATTCACATGGAGGCTGTCGGATTGGAATTGCTCCGGGCTATATACACCGGAGGGGCCGGGTGGGAATTGTCTCAAGATCGGGAACGCTCACTTACGAGGCGGTATGGCAGACCTCCCAGCTTGGCTACGGGCAGACTACCTGCGTCGGTATCGGGGGTGATCCCATCAATGGAACCTCTCACCTCGATACTCTTCAGCTGTTCAATGAGGATGAAGAGACGGAGGC
The DNA here is from genome assembly GCA_963989605.1 of uncultured Roseibacillus sp. Lineage (GTDB taxonomy): Bacteria > Verrucomicrobiota > Verrucomicrobiia > Verrucomicrobiales > Akkermansiaceae > Roseibacillus_B. The sequence goes on from CAXEFH010000083.1 coordinate 1,982, forward strand.
GATTATCATGATCGGTGAGATCGGAGGATCCGCGGAAGAGGAGGCGGCGGAATGGGTGAGCAGGAACTGCAAGAAGCCCGTTGCGGCGTTCATTGCGGGTGCGACAGCTCCTCCAGGGCGCCGGATGGGCCATGCCGGTGCGATCGTTTCTGGAGGCAAGGGAACCGCTCAGGCCAAAAAAGAGGCTCTTCGTGCCGCAGGGATTGTAGTGGCAGAAACTCCAGCAGAGATCGGGGATGCACTGGTTAAGGCTACCGGCTGGGCATAATCAATTTTGCTAGCAGGTAACCGAGGCAACAGCCATGGCGGCAATCCCCTCCTCGCGCCCTACGAAACCCATCTGCTCATTGGTCGTCGCTTTAATCCCGATGAGAGCAGGCAGAAGGCCGAGAGCCTCTCCAACCTTGCTCTGCATCTGTTCGCGATAAGGTAGCACTCTGGGCGCCTCGGCGATCAGGGTGCTGTCAATATTCACAATTTCTGCCCCCTCGTCCTGTGCGAGACTTCGGCACTTGCGCAGGATCTCAATGCTGGAGATCCCCTCGATCGAGGAATCACTCGGAGGGAAATAGTGCCCGATGTCCGGAAGGCCAAGAGCTCCAAGTACGGCATCTGCAATGGCATGGGACAATACGTCTGCATCAGAGTGACCTTGAAGGCCATGAGAATGAGGGATCGTAATGCCGCCGAGAATCAGGGGTCGATTCGCAGCAAACTGATGGACGTCATATCCAATGCCAACACGGTTCATGATCGCAGGGTGGGCCGGCGTCTGCGTCGCGGCCCCGGAGCAGTCCATCCCAGACCGAAACAGGGAGCAAGGTGGAAAGAGGATCCAGGGCTTGTTTTGCGCCCTCAGGCCAGATCAAGGGAGCCTGCCCGGGTTCTTTGCTGGTCCGGTATCGCCCAGCGCCCTGTGCTACAATATCTCCTCGACGGGGATCTTGCCGTTCGTGGCCACCACCGACCAGACATCGGGTAGAGAGGGATGTGGAGTGAGGTCCACCTTTCCTCCACCTGACTCGACAAGGAGAATCCCTGCTGCCACGTCCCAGAGCGAAATCCGGGATTCAATGTAGCCGTCGAGACGTCCCGTTGCGATGTAGGCCATTCCAAGCGCCGCAGAACCCATCATCCGCATCTTACGCGCCTTGGTTGAGGCACGCTCAAACCTTTCGAGTCCTGTGGCAAGGGCTTCCTTGTCTTTTCCGCACCCGACGAAAAGAATAGCTTCCTCCAGATTCTTCCGGGACGAGCAGGTTATCGGGTTGCCGTTCAATATGGGAGCCTTTCCTTTCTCAACGGTCCAGAGTTCATCGAGCATGGGGTCATAAATCAGGCCCATTGTGATTTCATGCCGCTCCTTGTCCCGAAGTGCGATTGAGATGCAGAAATGAGGAATGCCGTAGAGGTAATTCACAGTTCCGTCAATGGGATCAACGATCCATTGCATGGGGGCATTCTGGTCGCCGGCAATGCCTTCCTCGCCGTAGAGGCAGTAGTCGGGAAAAGCGCTTAGAAGATCCTCTGTAATCAACTCCTGAGACTTGCGATCAAGGGCCAGTTTCACATCGTGATGGTGAGCCTCATCAATCTCTTTCGGGAGCCGGAAATTTGACCGAAGAAGGTCACCTGCCCGGCGGGCGGCTTGCTCGGCGGCTTGAAGGGGTGTCATGCTCGTGATGGAAACGTAGAAGGGGTAGGATTGATACCGCTATTTTCCGTAAAGGGGATCACGGGGAAGCTCTTGGCCTCAGCCCTTACGAATCCGCAGCTCATCGACGGCCTCCAGAATGGCGTGAGCGAGCCGCTCCTTGCGGTCTTTTGGGAGAGGCAGGGTATGCCCCGGGTAGACCAGAAGGACCTCGTTGAGCTCAGAATCGAAGCCCACTCCCTTCCTTGAGACGTCATTGGCCACGATGAGATCGCAGTGTTTCTGGCGTAGTTTTTCCCGGGCGTTTCCCTCGAGGTTTTCAGTCTCAGCCGCGAATCCTACAAGAACTCCTCCATAGTCGAGCTGACGGCGTGCGGACCCGAGGATGTCAGGGTTTTGAACCAGCTCCAAGCTGAGGGACTCTTTTGCTTTCTTGAGTTTCGTTTCAGAGAAGGAGGCAGGTCGGTAGTCCGCCACCGCGGCTGCAAAAATGGCGGCATCGGTTCCCTTGATGTGGATTTTTACCGCTTCCATCATCTCCCGGGCAGTTTCGACAGAAACAAAATCGACATTGATCGGGATGTCGAGACTGGTGGGCCCGGAGATGAGGGTCACTCGGTGTCCCTGTTGCGCTCCGGCATTAGCGAGGGCATAACCCATTCGCCCGGAGGAGCGATTGGTCAGGTAGCGAACCGGATCAATCGGCTCCCGAGTGGCGCCGGCGGTGACAAGGATGTTCAAGGGAAATTTGAAGGGGTCTGGTCTGTGAATGGTCTGAAGCCGGGGCGATCCCTAGCCAGCATCCAATGGCTCGAGGGCTTCGAAAATCTCCTCCACCGGGACCAGTCGCCCAGCCCCCTCGTATCCGCAGGCGAGCATCCCGGATTCCGAAGGGCCGATGATGCGACAGCCATCATCCCTGACGCGTGCGACGTTGCGCTGGGTGGCAGGGTGCTGCCACATTTTTCCGTTCATGGCAGGAGCGAGAATCACCGGAGACTCGGTAGCAAGATAGATGCTCGATAGAGGATCCGGGGCGAGGCCATTGGCAAAATTGCCGAGGGTGTCTGCGCTCAGGGGAGCGACAAGGAGTACGTCGGCGCTGTCAGCGAGCTCGATATGGCCCGGCTTCCACGATTGCTTTTCGTCTTCCAGCGACACGAGCACTGGATTTCTGGAGAGAACCTGCAGGGTAAGAGGAGTGAGAAACTCAGTTGCGGTCAGCGTCATCACGCAGTGCGTATCATGCCCTTTCTTGACCAGTTGCGATACAAGGTCAGCTGCCTTGTAAGCCGCGATGGATCCGGTAACGCCCAGGACAATTTTCATAATGCGCACTTAAACCTCATCTGGGGCGATGTCCCGCAGAATTTTTGTGAAGAGGAACCTGAATCAGCGAAAACGAGAGACCCGGAGCCGCTCGGCGACCAGCAGGGACCTGCATCGGGTATAATCATCGTCCTTCGATCCTGAGATGAGCTGGTAGGTGTAGCGCCCCGCATGGCTCATTTCCTCGAGTGCGTTGCTTAATCTCAGTGAGATCACGTCCTCCGTGTCGGTGGCCCGATTAGCGAGCCGTTCCCGCAAGTCCTCCTCACTTGCGGGCATCACGAAGAGATCCACAAGGCTTGCATTGACCAGAGGGTCTTCGCAGGCGCGCACCTGGTCCGCACCCTGGACGTCAATATCAATGACCACATCATCACCCCTTTGCAGGAATTCGATGACCTCGGACTTCAACGTTCCGTAGAGATTTCCGTGCACCTCGGCATGTTCAATGAAATGCCCCACCCCGGCCTCGGCTTCGAATTCCTCCCGGGAAATGAAGTAGTAGTCCCTCGCATTAACTTCCCCCTCTCGTGCTTCACGGGTTGTGCAGGAGATCGAATAGTGAGCTTCTCCGTCCCGTGCCAGCCGTCGGCAGAGCGTTGTCTTACCTGATCCAGAGGGCCCCGAAACGAGAAGGAGGACGCCAGTTCGCGTGGACATTCCCCACCCTCAAAGAAAACAACCTGGGATGCAAGAGCAGCCATGTTCTACGCCTGATTTTGGGAGACCTTATGGTAATACTCGGGGAATGACAGGTTGTTCAGGCCTCTGCTTCCCCGGGTGTGATGATGGTAGACGGGTAGTTAAGGTCCGGGGTGCTGCCAGTGAATGGCCTGACTTAACGGAGTAAGATATGGCAGGAACAACGAGGTTATATGTGGTGTGCGGTCCCCCGGCAGGTGGGAAAACCCGTTATGGGGAGAAACTGGCTTTGAGGGTTGGAGCCATGGTTGTTGACAGCGATGTCACCACGGAGCCAGTGGTGGAGGCAGGGATGGGGGCTGCAGGTCTTTGTCCTGATGATCGAGACTCGGATCTCTATAAGAAACTTTTTCGTGAACCGGTGTATGAGGCTCTCTTCCGGCTGGCCGAAGTAAATCTTGCCTGGCTCTCGGTGGTTCTGGTGGCGCCCTTTACCAAGGAGTCCCGGGATGAGGAATGGCCTGTCCGACTTACTGCGAGGTTCGGAGTGCCGGTAGAGATACATTTCGTGACCTGCCCGCCAGAGGTGAGGCGGGAGCGCATGAGGAGTCGGGGAGAGGCAAGAGATGTTGCCAAACTGGATGACTGGGACGCCCATCTGGCCAGCATAGTGCACAGTCCGCCGCCGTTTGGGCATGTTCTGGTGGAAACGGGACCACCCGGAGAGAACCGCGAATAGCTGATTTCACGAACAGGTCAGAATCTGGTCCGCCAATGCTCAGGATTCCTTTTCGATATCCCCGTAGGATCGATCAAAGTGGACGTATCCTCCATCGATATGATGAATCTGCCCCGTGGTGTGACCTGAGCAAGGAGAGGCGAGGAATACGATGGCGTTTCCCATTTCTTCCGCGCTAGTCATCCGGCCTCCGAGTGGAATGCGATTGCGGATGGACTCAAGTGTCTGCTCCGGGTTTTCAACGGTTTTTATCCAAGAGTCATACATTGGAGTCCATACCTCAGCTGGAACAACGGTGTTGACCCTGATGCCATGTTCAGCAAGGTCTACCGCCCACTCTCGGGTGAGACCGTGTATCGCACCCTTCGAGGCCGCATAGCCCGAGGTGCCTCCCTGCCCAGTGACGGCAAGCTTGGAAGAAACATTGACGATGAACCCCTGACTCGAAATCAGTGACTCAAGGGCAAAGTGGGTGAGATTGTAGAGATGAAATAGATTTCTCTCGAGGGAGGAAATAAACTCATCTGGTCCGGCCCTCAGGCCAACCCCATCGTTCACGCCTGCGTTGTGGACGAGCCCGTCAATCCGGCCGAAGCATTCGATGGTTTTTTCCACGGCCGACTGGCAGGCCTCTACGTCCGTCAGCTCCGCCTCGATCATGAGTCCGCGAGGCTCGGTTGCTCCGACCCGCTCAAGAAGAGCAGAGCCGGCTTCCGGGCTACGTCCTACAATGACAGGAATGGCGCCCTCCCGGGCGAAAATCTCTACGGCTGCGGCCCCGATGCCCTTGGCGCCCCCTGTCACGATAACAACTTTGTCCTTCAGCTTTAGATCCATTACGTGCTCAGGTTGTGGGAAATCTCGCGAGGGTCTCGGGCTTCATCTCAATGGAAAAACCAGGCTCCCCGGGCGCCTGATACCGTCCGTTCCTGAGAACGCAGGGAGTGACAAAGTGTTCGTGCAGGTGATCGACATACTCGGCAACTCTTCCCTCCCACGATGCCGAGATGCAAAGGTAATCGATCATTGAGAGATGCTGCACGTATTCGCACAGGCCCACGCCCCCGGCGTGAGGACAGACCGGTTTACCGAACTTCGCGGCCATGAGCATGATGGCAAGATTTTCGTTCAGGCCTCCCACTCTTGTTGCGTCAATCTGAACGACGTCGATTGCATCCGCCTGGAGGAATTGCTTGAAGATAATCCTGTTTTGACAGCACTCGCCGGTCGCAACCTTGATGGGGCTGATTCCCTCCCGAACCTGTCGATGTCCCAGAATGTCGTCTGGAGAAGTGGGTTCCTCAATAAACCATAGGTCAAACTCAGCGAGAGACTTCATCCACTCGACTGCTTCAGCGGGCTCCCATACCTGATTGGCATCTACCATGAGAGTGATGGTATCACCGACTACCTCGCGGACTGTTCGAAGACGGCGAATGTCATCCTCAAGGTCCCGTCCGACTTTGAGTTTGAGGTGTGTCCACCCGGCCTCAACAGCCTCAGCACAAAGATACCGGAGCTTGTCGTCTGAGTAGCCCAGCCACCCCGCCGAGGTCGTATAAGTCGGATATCCCTGATCGAGTAAAAGCCGGAGGCGATCCCTGCGACCTTCCCGGGCGCGCTCCAGAATACCTGTTGCCTCCTGCGGGGTAAGCGCGTTCGTGAGATACCGGAAATCAAGACAACGGACAATTTCCTCCGAGGTCATGTCGCTTACCAGCTGCCATACCGGCTTGCCCTCGGACCGGGCCCAGAGGTCCCAGACTGCATTAACCACAGCTCCCGTTGCGAGATGAATGACACCCTTGTCAGGACCCACCCACCTCAACTGTGAATCACCGGTGACATGGCGCCAGAATGCGCCCATGTCTGATATGATATCCTCGAGGGACCACCCTACTACCAGGGGAGCGAGAGAATCTATCGCCGCAACACAGAGCTCATTGCCCCGCCCGAGGGTAAAAGTAAGGCCATGACCTTCATGATCTCCGTCGGTTTCCAGAACTACGTATGCTGCCGAGTAGTCGGGATCCGGATTCATTGCGTCGGACCCGTCCAGCTGAGTGGACGTGTCGAAGCGGGTATCGTGAGTCCTTAAACCGGTGATGATCAAAGTCGAGGAAGGATAAGAGCTAGTGTTCCCGGACTGCGACCTGTCTCTGGATCCCAAGTCCATCAATCCCCAGCTCAAAAACATCCCCTTCCTGCACGAAGCGCGGTGGGTCAAATCCGATGCCAACCCCGGCCGGAGTTCCCGTAGAGATTACATCACCAGGCAGCAGAGACATGAATTTGCTCACGTAGGCAACGAGGTGGGGAATTGGAAAGATCAGATCGCTGGTGTTACTGTCCTGAAGGGTCTCACCATTGCGTTCGAGCCAGAGTTGCAGATTGCCCGGATCGGGCACCTCGTCGGTTGTGGCAAGATATGGACCAAAGGGAGCAAAGGTGTCTCCAGACTTTCCCTTCATCCACTGGCCTGTCCCTTCCAGTTGCCATTCACGCTCCGAGTAATCGTTGTGGACCGCAAACCCTGCTATGTAGTCTAGGGCCTCGCTCTCTTTCACGTACTTGGCGTGTTTTCCAATGACGAAAGCGAGTTCAACTTCCCAGTCAGTTTTTACTGATTCCCTTGGAATCACGAGATTGTCGTGCGGGCCGCACCACGCCGAGGTCGCCTTGGAGAACAGGACGGGTTCGGCAGGGGGTTCGAGGCCCCCCTCGGCAGCATGTGCGGCGTAATTCAGGCCAATGCAGATGATTTTTGACGGGCGTGCGATTGCTGGTGCGAGAGTGACTTCGGAAGCCTTCACCCTTGGAGCGGTATCCTCCTGCTCCTCCACCCATGTGCGAAGCCTGGTAAGCCCGTCACTGCCGAAGAAGGTTTCATTCCAATCCTCACCAAACCCGGAGGCATCTAGGATTGTATCTGCATCGAGGAAGAGGCCGGGAGTCGGAGAGCCATTCTGGAGGAAGCGGGTAAGTTTCATTTCGGCGTAGGGTCAGGATGTTTTATAAGAGTTGTTCAGTTTTGAGAGGCTAGCGGAGATTAGTAACTCCACCATCGATTCCGAAAGCGGTGCCGGTAATAAAAGCGGCCTTTTCAGAGCTGAGGTAGCCGACCATCCCGGCAATCTCCTCGGGAGTTCCCATCCGTCCGATCGGCTGCCACTCACTCAGAGTCCTGAATATCTCCGGGCGTGCTTCTTCGGGATAGTTCTTTGCCAGATAACCATCGACAAAAGGAGTATGAACCCGCCCGGGGCACACACAGTTTGAACGGATTCCCTGGTCTATATAGTCGCGGGCAATCGACATGGTCATACTGAGAACAGCTCCCTTGGACATTGAATAGGCGAATCGCTCGGATATTCCCAAGTATGAGGCCACGGAAGCGAGGTTTACCACGCAGCCCCCCCCACCTTTAACCATTTTCGGGATCGCAAAGTGGAGGCAGTGATACATACCCTTCACGTTTACCTCGTAAATGCGGTCCATTTCCTGAGGGGTACACTCCTCCACATTGCCAACCGAAGCAACACCCGCATTGTTAACGAGTATTTGCGGGGTTTCAAACTGGGTGAACGCATCGCGAACGGATTCCGTTTGCGAGACATCGCAGGAGATCACCCGAGCAGTCCCACCCGTCTTTGCAATCAGGTTCGCGCTTTCCTCTCCGGCAGGCTCCTCCACCTCCAGGATGATGATCTCATGACCCTGCTCACTGAGTTCGAGGGCGATCGCCCGTCCTATTCCAGAACCGGCTCCGGTGACGACTGCTATGCTCACAAGGCGAGACAATATCGAAACGGGCCCCAGGCCAAGGGGTTTTCCTGCCCGCGTCGGGGAGAGGCATCAGGCTTGGCTATTAATCGCGGGAATTGGAGCACCAAAACTGATGAGGAGGTGGCAGGAGAGGCCTGAATACCAGTGTGCGTGGAGCTCCAAAGGGACTTTCCGTCCGGTCTGCACCGGCAGATCACTACAGTCCAAAACCGGTGCCAGGCAGGAACCGGTAATAGACCTCCAGCATGAGGGTAGCAAGTGCGGTGTGGTAGACCGGGTCGTTCTTGTTTCCTGGTCCTGGATTTGGAGGAGCTCGGAAGTGACCGTCTCCCTGCTGCCCGCTCAGGAGGGTGTCTCGGAACATATCGTTGTAGTCGAGCCAGCTCTTGCCGCCATGATTGATAGCGGCCTGACTTACATAATAGTGCTCGTAAAGGTTACAGGGTCCCCCCTTGTAACTCATCCGGGCATTTCGGTTGATGTAATCCATTCCCTTACGGGCCGCCCGGTGGTTGGTGCCCTTGTGCTGCTGAAAGCACAGTACGCCGGCACCGGTGAGGGTAAAGTGTCCGCCTCCAACGGGACTCGTGCCGGTATAACCGAAGCCTCCATTGCTGTTCTGACGACCCTCGCAGTAGGTCAGAGCCCTGCCAATACACTGTGGCATATTGCGGAAGGTGAGGCGGGTATGATAGCCGGCTTTTAGAGCCTGCAGCTGCCAGGCGGTGATGGACATGTCTCCTCCCCGTCCGCCTTCGTTAAAGCTGTAATCCCAGCCCCCGGAAGGATTCTGGTTGTCAATAATCCATTGGACTCCCAGCTGGACGGATTCCTTCAGGTTGGGGATGTTGAGTCCGAGTACTCGGCAGAACATGTAGGCCTCAGCGAGTGCGTAAGTTGCGATTCCATGTTCGTAGACCCAGTGTTGGTCGCCCCGGGTAGTACAGAGGCGCCCCTTGTTCTTCACGCTGTTTTCAATCAGGTAGACCATCCCATTGGTGACCGCCTCCCCGAATTCTTCGGAGAGCGGTGTTTCACAGTGACCGAGATATGCGAGGAGAACCAATCCAGTCTGGGCGACCTGATGGCTTCCGCCCCAGGAACCGTCTCGTCGTTGTACGGTCTTGAACCATCGCAGAGCCTTCATTACTGCTTCCTCGCAAGCTTCCGTGCCTCCACTCTGTTTCAGCCTACGCATTCGGTCTGCAGCCGAGCAGCGCTTTCTCATGGCCGCAGGGATCCGGCCAAATCCACCCCCACCTCCGTCGCCGCCATTTCCCCATCCGGCCCCGATGTCGTCCCTGAACCCAAAGGTCAGAGCCGGGACAGCCTCTACCTCAGGAACGGGAACCGCCATATTGGACGGAGTTGCCGAGGCCATGACTTTGGCCATGGCGGAGGAGGGCGCATTGGGCTTTGGGGTCACTTCCCGCGTAATTCTCTTCTCTTGAAGAGGATCTTCCTCTTCGGAACCTGCACTGTAGGCGACGATAGTGGGGGAGTTAATTGCCAGCGATGGGAGGAGGATAAAAAAGAGAATGAGGATCACGAGCACGACCGAGAGGATGGCTATGATCAGGCTCGTAATGACCGACGCCTTGCGCTGGGCTTCCAGGTTGGCCTGGGCCTCAGGATTGAGTCGGGCGTGAATGCTCATGATAAAAAAGGAAGGACCTTTCCATGCGGGAGACCTTATGAAAGACCCAATCAGCGCTCAGTTTCAAGAGCAGAACGTGCTGAAGAGAGCCAGTATTAGCACAGAAAGGTGATGAAAGGCGGGATCTGCGTGGTCCCACCGGTCTTTTCCTGCTCAGTTCAAGCGATAATCTGCCGGATCACCTTGCCGGCAACGTCCGTAAGCCTGAATCTCCGCCCACTATGCTTGAAGGTCAGTTTCTTGTGATCAAGTCCGAGGAGATGAAGGATTGTTGCATGCAGGTCGTGAATCTCAACCTTGTCGGTCTCGGCGCGATGACCAATCTCGTCTGTTTCTCCGAAGGACGTTCCGCCCTTTATTCCTCCACCCGCAAACCAGTAGCAACCGGCATGGGGATTATGGTCTCTCCCAGGCCTGTCT
>CAXEFH010000084.1:0-11998 GCA_963989605.1 uncultured Roseibacillus sp.
CCGAGGGACTGGAACTGCGTCTGGATTCCAGCCGGGCTGATTTTCCCGGAATTTCGGGGATTGAGAACGACCTTCAGAGAGGGAGGCTGCTTCATTTCTTCGCTAACCATGAATTGCTGGCTACGGAACTGATGGCGCTTGTGCTTTTGAAGTTTCCGGATGCCCCTGCTGAATTTCGCGAGGGGATTCTGCATACCTTGAAAGAGGAACAGATGCATACGAAATTGTATTTGAGGAGAATGGCGCAGTGTGGGGTCGAATTCGGAGAGTTGCCGGTTAACGGATTCTTCTGGAAGACGGTATCATCCATGAAGACACCTCTGGACTACGTTACCCGCCTGTCTCTGACCTTCGAACAGGCGAATCTCGATTACGCGCGTGGCTACGCAGCGATTTTTGCAGAGGCAGGGGACATGAAAACAGCATCTGTTCTCGAGCGGATTTATTCAGATGAGGTCAGACATGTCGGTTACGGATTGAAGTGGTTCCGGAGGTGGAGGCAGAGTAACTCCGACTGGCAGCAGTTCGTCTCGGGATTGGATCTCCCTCTTTCTCCGGCGCGGGCCAAGGGCGCCTTCGGATTCAATGAGGAGGGTCGTCGTGCAGCCGGCTTCGATGAGGACTTTATCAAGGAATTGCGTGTCTGTGGCCAATCGAGAGGGAGGACTCCCAATGTGTTCTGGTTCAATCCGGGAGGGGAGGAAAGTCTTGTCGCGGGGACGAACAACCCGAGCAGGGCAACCCTTGAGATCGGGCGTGATCTGGCCCTGCTTCCAGCCTACCTTGCCCGGCGAGAGGATGTTTTGATCGTTCCCTCCCTGCCGCCAATCGATTTTCTGTCCGGTCTACTGGATGCGGGGATTGACCTCCCGGAGCTGGTCCCGTGTGTCCGGATCCCGGAATTGAAAAAACGAAAGCTGAATGAAATAAGGCCCTGGGCACATACTCCAGATGCAGAATCAGTCATCGAGGGGTTGGGTGCGGAATCCCGCCCGGTGGCTCCGGATCTGTTTTCCAAGCTTTTGCATGCGGATTTCCTTGGTGGCCTGATCAAGGAAAACACCCGCCCCTTCATCTGCGGTATTGAGTGTGTCGGAACACGCGTCTCCTCAGTGGATGAGATTCAGGACTGGGCGGAAAAATCTTCGTTCAAGCGCTGCGTCATCAAGGCCCCTTTCAGTACTGCCGGCAGGCAGAGGGTCGTCTGCATCGCTTCGGAGGTGGGATCTCGTGAAAAGTGCTTGGCGATCAGGCGTCTGCTCTCCCGGCATGGATCTCTGTTGATCGAGCCATGGCTCGACAGAATACGGGATTTTTCAATGCACTATGACATGACGAGCCGCGGCTTGGTCAGGAGAGGGCTGGTAGTGCTGGAGAATACCAGGCGAGGACAATTTCGTCGTGCTCTCGTGACTAACCGGTTCACCGATACCCTTGAAAAGAGTTTGCGGCGGGCTCTTTTCGAGGGTGCGTCCCCACGAGGTCATCTGGTTGACTTTCAGGAAGCGGTGCTGGAACCAGGGCTGAACGCTCTTTTACGAGAGCATGACTTCATCGGTCCCATAGGGGTAGACAGTTTTTTCTACAGGGATCTTAGCGGTTCGGTGAGATGGAAGCCCGTCGTCGAGATGAATCCGAGATACACAATGGGGAGGGTGGCCTTGGAAGTGTCACGTTTCGGGAATTTGAAAAAGCCTCTTTCGCTGACCATAGCGCCAGTCGACAGAAGGCCTGCGGACTCGATGCCTCTGACGCCGATTGATCAGGAGACGAAATGGGGAGCGTTCCTCGGATCCTCACTCGCCGAGTAATGAAACGGCCGTGATGAAGCCAGCAGGCCGGATTCCAATGGGTGGGATAGAGGTTTATATTTGCTCTCCCAATCGGCAGCGGAGGATTTTAGATTCCTCGAATGAGAGAACTGATAATGGCTGTCATTGTCATCGGGGTAGCTTCTGTCGCGTCAGGAGATCCAGCCTGGCCCAGTCTCGATAAGGTGGTCGGACGTCCTGCCCTCGCTGGGACGGAATTACTTGATGCGGCGGGAGATCTCTCGATAGGCATGATTGAAGGGGTAGACCGTTTTCTCGATCTCGAGATTCGGAAGACCATGGAGAACCCCGGGAGGGCGAGTCGTCAGGAACTGGCCCGGATGTTGGGCTTGGGCAGGGACCACAATCTCGAGGGAAACGGGTTTGAGCTTGCGGGTCACCGATGGGATCCAATCGGCCAGGGTCATAATTACGAAGTAAGAGACGTCCGGTGGTGGAGTGCCGGTGGTATTATGGCTGAGGGACTTCTCTTTGAGCCAAAGGCTGGTCGCCCCCTGGTGGATGTCATTGCCCTTCCCGATGCGGATCAGGATCCTGAGGAACTCGGGGCGATTGAGCCTTTCCGCAAAAGGCATCAAACTTACCCCTTTGCGGCGGAAATGGCACGGGCGGGGTGCCGGGTTCTGGTTCCGGTTCTCATCAACAGAAGTGAGTATCAGGGGATGTCGATGCGGGAATGGCTCCATCGCGTGTCCTGGGAGCTTGGACGGACGCTCGCAGGTTACGAGGTCCACAAAATTATGGCAGCGGTCGATTGCTTCAAGGGCCAGCGGACCGGAAGCGCAGGAGAGAGTATCAGCGGAAAGGTGCTGGTGGCAGGCTGGGGCGAGGGAGGGAGGCTGGCCCTCTACGCCACTGCCTTGGATGACCGGATTGATGGTGCCCTCGTGAGTGGTTATTTCGGGCCTCGCGATCGCGTCTGGGCTGAGCCTGCGGACCGGACCGTATTCGGCTTGTTACGGGCGCATTCCGATGCCGCCATTGCGGACTTAATCCATCCGAGGGCGCTCGTCATCGAGACCGGACATTTTCCCAGATACGGCTTTCGACTGGATGAGAGTGGTAGTCCGCAACGATGGCGGAGGGCTGCAACCAAGCGCGGAAAACCCGGCAGGCTGCTTGAACATTCGGATGAGGCCGTCGATACGGAGGTGAATCGCATGCGGCAGGGAGCTGCAGCTGTTTTTCGGGTCCAGCGTGCCGGGGCCCGGGCGAGCTGGATGGGCCTCCTTGAAAAAACGGGAGTGGATCTGCGCGGGGTCGACCGGGAGGAGGCCGAGCTCGGCTGGATTGCGAATTCACCTCTACGGGATTCCAGCGAGATCGGGGCTCGCCAGAAGCGGATGGTCCGGTCCATAAGGAGGAGTAATCAGCGCGCCCTGGTAGATTCGGAGGCAGAAAGAGAGGTTTTTTTCCAAGGAGTCAAGATTGGGAATGTCGCTGAATATACGGAGAGTATTTCTGGGCTTCGGGATTATTTTTCGAGGGAGGTCATTGGTGAGTTTTCGTCCCTGCAGGAGCTGGGAGCCCCTAACGCTCGGACGAGGGCGCTGGAGGAAGGGCCGAAGACTATCAGTTACGAAGTGATGATTGACGTAAGGGGAGAGGTGAAAGCTTACGGGATTCTTACCTTGCCCAAGGGGATGAAGCAGGACGGGAGCGAGCGACGGCCGGTGGTGGTATGCCAGCACGGATTGGAGGGACGACCGCAGTCCACGACTGGGGAGCAGGACTACCACTACTACAAAGCGTTTGCCACGAGACTGGCGGAGCGTGGGTTTGTGACCTTCGCCCCGCAGAATCTCTACCTTGGCTGGGATCTCTTCCGGATTCTTCAGTTCAAGGCCAATGCGGTCGGTTGCACTCTCTTTTCGATCATGGTTCCGCAGCACCGTCAGATCACGAAATGGCTATCTGGCTTGCAGTTCGTGGACGAGAAGCGGATCGGATTTTATGGACTCAGTTATGGAGGAAAATCAGCGATGCGTATTCCCCCTCTTGTCAATCGCTACTGTCTGTCAATTTGCTCTGCGGATTTCAATGAGTGGGTCTGGAAAAACGCGGCTACGGACCAACGATCGGCGAGCTATAGTTACGCGAATAAGGGAGAATACGAGATCTTCGAATTCGACCTCGGTGGAACCTTCAATTATTTTGAAATGGCGGCGCTCATCTGTCCGCGGCCCTTCATGGTTGAACGGGGGCATTTTGACGGGGTCGCTCCGGACACGACAGTAGCGTATGAATTTGCAAAGGTGCGGGCTCTCTACGCCTCTCGACTCGGTCTCGGTGACCGCACAGAAATCGAGTGGTTTGTAGGGCCTCACACGATAAACGGGGAAAAGACCTATGAATTTCTGCACCGGCACCTCGATTGGCCCTCACCAATTGACTAATCAAGGCCCCGAAAGAGCGATGGGAACATATTTTTGGAGGTCCTCGACCGATCATTTTTAGCGTGCGGGTGGCAGTTCCCCGGGGTAGAGGTTGAAATATGGCAGAATTCAATGTGGGAGGTACTAAAATCCAAGTGGACTTCCCGAGGTTCAAATCCCAGGGGGTCCTGATAGGGGCAGGGGTCTTGGTAGTTCTGGTGGGTGCCCTGACGTCCATCTACACTATCAAGGCTGAGGAAGTGGGTGTGGTATTGCGGTTCGGGAAGTATCAATCGACTCAGCAACCAGGTCTCCATTTCAAACTGCCGTTTCTTATCGATAAGGTTGAAAAAGTTGCAGTCCTGCGTCAGCAGAAGCAGGAATACGGATTTGGGACTCCGGAGAACACCAATCGGTCTCAGTGGTCCGGGGAATCAGAGCAGGAGAAGGAAAAGAAAATGGTAACGGGCGACTTAAACGCTGCCCGGGTAGACTGGGTGATCCAGTATCGTATTACGGAACCGAGGGATTATCTGTTTATGGTGAGAGATGCAGAAAGCACTCTTCGGAATGCCTCCGAGTCCGTTATGCGGGAAGTTGTTGGAGATCGAACGGTGGATGAGGTGATCACTATTGGTCGGCAGGATATCGAAAGAGAGAGTCTGGAGAAGCTGAAGGTGCTGGTGGAAAAATATAAGCTCGGGGTTTCGATCGACCAGATTCAATTAAAAGACGTCAAGCCTCCGCGGGAGGTTGAGGACTCCTTCAATGAGGTCAACAGGGCAGAGCAGGAAAAGTCTACCGCGGTCAACGTGGCCAATGGAGAGTATAACCAGAAAGTCCCAAAGGCCGCGGGTGTAGCGCAACAGGATATCAGCCGGGCGGAAGGGTATGCCACTAAGAGAGTCAATGAGGCAGAGGGTGATGCAGACCGGTTTATTGCACTCCTCAAGGCCTATCAACAGGCTCCGGAGGTAACTCGCCGCCGCATGTATCTTGAGACCATGCAGAAAGTGATGCCCCAGCTGGAGAGAAAAATTATCATGGATGAGGAAGGAAATCAGGTCCTCCCTCTGCTGCAATTGAACCAGGGAGGAATTCAGCGATGAATCAAAAGTATCTTGCCGGAGCTTTCGCCCTGATTGTTGTTGCGATTGGACTAATCGTTCTCGGCGGGGCGTTCTACACGGTGAACATGCGGGAACAGGTAGTTATTACCCAGTTTGGTGATCCGAAGGGCGACCCGATTACGGAAGCCGGATTAAAATTCAAGGTTCCGTTTATCCAGAAGGTCAACATATTCGATAAGAGAATTCTGCCATGGGACGGACCGGTGTCGCCAATGCCTACCAAGGAAAAGACTCTCATCATGGTCGATACTTACGCGCGGTGGCAAATATCCGATCCTCTCGCATTTTTTCAAAAGCTGAGAGATGAGCGGACTGCGGATTCTCGTCTCGATGATATCCTTGGATCAGAGACCAGAAATACCATAGCGAAGCATGAGCTGATAGAGGTTATTCGCACTACAAAGGGACGTGTGCCAGAGCAGTCAGAGGTCGTGGTAGAGGGTGATGCTACCGGGGTGGTAGGAGTGCTTTCTCCAATTTCACGAGGTCGGAGTGCCTTGGAAAGCGATATCTATGAGACCAGCAAGGTCAAACTTGAGGAGTTTGGGATCAAGCTCTTGGATATTCGCTTCAAGAGAGTGAACTACAATCAGACGGTGGAGCGGCAAATCTATCAGCGGATGATTTCTGAGCGGAAGCAAATCGCAGACCGCTTTCGCTCAGAAGGTGCAGGTGAGGCCGCGAAGATCCTCGGAAAGATGGAGAAGGAGCTCAATACAATTGAGTCGGAGGCCTACAAGGAAGTCCAGACCATCATGGGAGAAGCGGATGCTCAGGCCACCGAGATTTATGCGTCAGCATACAATCAGAGTCCAGAGGCTGCAGAGTTTTATGAATTCTCGAAGACCATGGAGCTGTATCCGGAGATGATTGGCGGCAAGAGTACTGTGGTTCTCTCCACGGATAGCGATCTCTTCAAATATTTGAAGGGAATGAAAACTCAGGACTCCGAGGAAAAAGAATAGTCGGCACGGTATCGTGAGGCCTGCCGGGGAAGGGTTCAGTCCGAAAGAGCCTGCAGGTGAGCTGAGACTGACCGGGCGAGGGCATCGAGATTGTAGCCTCCTTCGAGGGTGGAGATCACCTTCCCCCCGCAGTGTTTTTCCGCTGCTTTTACAATGAATCTGGTGACCCAGTCGAAGTCAGCTTCCCGGAGGTGAAGATCACCGAGAGGATCTTCAATATGGGCATCGAAGCCTGCTGAAATAAAAATCAGCTCGGGCTTGAACTTCTCAAGTGCGGGCAACCAGTCTTTCTCGATCGCCTTTTTGAAAGCCGGGCCATCCGTGCCGGCTGGGAGGGGTGTGTTGACAATATTAGGCCTTTCCAGGTCGTAATAACGATGCGGGTAGTGCGGATGCTGGAAACTAGAGGCAACGAGAACAGCGGGGTTATCCTTGAATATATCGACGGTTCCGTTTCCGTGGTGAACATCAAAGTCGAGAATGGCAACTCGGTCGATTTTTGCATGAGCCAGTGCAGCGGCAGCACCCACTGCAACATTATTGTAAAAGCAGAAACCCATCCCGGCGTCGTGCTCGGCATGGTGTCCGGGTGGCCTTGCACATGAGAATACCCGCTTGGACTTTCCCGACAGAACGAGGTCAACAGCCTGCTCCATTGCTCCGGCAGCCAGCCGGGCGGCGGGAAGTGAGCCGGGGCAAAGATGTGTGTCGGGATCGATCATGAATATCCCGGATGCAGGAGAGCTGGAAGAAAGCTTCTCGAGGTAGAGTGGCTCGTGGACCCTCTGGAGAGCCTTTGCGGTGACCGGTCGTGGTTCAAGGTGCCTGAGGTCAGACCATTGGTCGGTTTCCCTGAGATGAGTCAGGACAGACTGAGTGCGCTCGGGCCTTTCCGGATGGCCATCATGCATCCTGTGCTCATCGTAAGCTGCGTGACTGTAGAAAGAGAGCATGCCGGAGGGTGAAGTTCCCGGTGGAAATAGTCCATGATTGAATCGGGCCCGTTCAGATCATCTTGTACATCAGCCAGGTGATAAACCTTGTAGCAGGCAACCAGTTGCAGCAGGCTTCGATCCACCAGACCCAGAACCGGTAGCGCTGGTAGATTTCAATTGCGCGCCCCTCACTGCCCCTCGTGCGTTTCCAGATCCTGAAATCGGGTCCTTGGGCCTCGATGTAATACCGGCGGTTGCCCTCGACGTAGTAGCACTCGAGGTAGACGAGGCACTTCCCAACCTGTTTTCGCCGCAGAAATGTGTTTGGTCGCTTGGTTGGGTGGGGCACTGGAGAATTTTACGAGAGGCCTCTGGATCGCAAAGGCGAAATCGTTGACATCAGGGAATAAGAACAGTTTTTTGGAAGGGATGCAGAAGCGGAGCCTCGGAAGAACTGATTTGAAGTTGACCACCATTGGGATTGGAACGTGGGCGATTGGAGGAGGCGACTGGTCCTTCGGGTGGGGCGATCAGGATGAGCAGGAAGCGATTGCAGGCATAAAGATGGGCGTGGATCTCGGGGTGAACTGGATTGATACCGCGGCGATTTATGGGGACGGAGCCAGCGAACTGCTCGTGGGAAAGGCCCTGCGGGATATGCCCGGGTCAGAGAGGCCTCTGGTAGCAACCAAATGTGGGCGCATCATGCAGCAGGACGCATCGGTAAAGGGGCGCCTCAAGAAAGAAAGCGTCATCAGGGAGTGCGAAGCCAGCCTTCAGAGGCTGGGAGTGGAATGTATAGATCTCTACCAGATCCACTGGCCAGACCCGGATGAGGATATCGAGGAGGCCTGGAGTGCGATGATGACATTAAGGGAGGAGGGCAAGATCCGTGAGATGGGAGTCTCGAATCACAGTGTGGAGCAATTGGAACGTCTCCAACCGATTCAGCCCGTCGCTTCCCTGCAGCCTCCTTACAGCATGCTTAATCGTGAGGTGGAAGAAGAGCATCTCCCGTACTGTGAAAAGAACGGGGTGGGCGTGGTGTGTTACAGTCCGATGATGAAGGGCTTGCTGACCGGGGCATTTAGCCGGGAGCGGGCAGAAGCCCTGTCGGAGAAGGATCACCGCAGCAGGGATCCGAAATTCACGGCTCCTCAGCTGGAGCTCAACCTGGAGGTAGTGGAGAGCATCCGTCCACTGGCTGACGAGGCGGGGCGCCCCATGGCTCAGTTGCCTCTGGCATGGGTGCTACGGCGACCAGAGCTAACCTCAGCTATTGTCGGGGTCAGGAACCCGTCACAGATTGAACAGACATTAGGCGGAGGGGACTGGATTCTCACAGGGGAAGAGCTCGATGTTGTAGAGGGAGCTCTCCGGGTCCGGGAAAAGAAACTGGCACTGCTCGGGGAGACGAATCAGGGATGGGTATAGTGTGGCAGGCGGTATCACCGGGATGTTCCTTGGTTGTCCGAGAGAAATACGGTTGAATACTCCAGTGCCCATTCCCGCATGAACCGGACCTCGTCCGGGATGATGCGGTAAATGATCAGTTCCGGATTACTACTACTACCCAGATACTGTCTTAGGAGTGGATTTTCCTGCCAGATGTCATCGATCAGTGGCTGCTCACTGTCTCCAAGAGGTTGGGCTATTCCGGTGATTCGAACCTGATCGTGACTGGGAGCCAGGTAGCAGAGTTCCACCTTAGGGTTGGCTGCGATCTGCGCAGTCTTGTGATACACCCGGAGGTTGGCCACATAGATCGTAAACCCGTCCACCCGCACGGGTGATACAGGTCGAAGGCGGGCTTGATCTCCATCAATGCTGGCGAGCATAGGAAATTTTGCCTCCTTTATGACCCTGTGGGCCAGGTTTGGGAGCTCCTTGGGATCGAATGGGTCAGGGCGGGGCTTGGGCATCAGGCTCCCGAAACTCTACCGCGTGCTACTCCGGAACCGCGAGCGCAATTCGTGACTTCATGCCTGAAACATCCTAAGATCGGTAAGGTTTCCCCAGTGTCTCGTGCGCCTCATCTGGCTTTTCCTTGTTCTTTTCGTTCTTGTCCTGCTGCCGTTTGCAGTCTGGGGAGATCGGTTTTCCGAGTATTTCGACCTTCATAATACTAGTGCTGTTCTTTTGAAACCCGGCCGGTCATGGGCATGGGTAATTGGGGTCATGCTTCTTCTCCTTGATCTGGTTCTCCCAGTTCCGGGGACGGTCGTGATGTCGGCTCTTGGTTTTATCTATGGGCCGTGGGCAGGGGCAGCGGTGGCAGGGATTGGCTCCATGCTGTCCGGAATGCTGGCCTACGGCTTATGCCGGAAGTTTGGCAGGCCATTAGCACGCTGGATTACAGGAGAAAAGGACCTCGCCAAGGGAGAGCAGATTTTCCGCGGGAGCGCGGGGGGGTGGATGGTAACTCTCTCGCGTTGGTTGCCGGTGTTTCCTGAAGTCGTGTCCTGTGTCGCTGGATTGGCACGGATGCCTTTCCGCCGATTCTGTGCCGCTCTGGCCTGTGGAAGTCTGCCCCTTGGTGTTGCCTTTGCTGCAATTGGGCACTGGGGACATGAGCAGCCAGTCATCGCTCTCGCCCTGAGTGCGGGGCTGCCCCCCGTGCTCTGGATCGTCCTCGGCCCGCTTGTTGTGCGGGGAGAGCAGGATGCGGAAAATGAATCCCGTAGATGAATGCGCAATCAGGTATTGAATGCGTCCCGGCAGGCGCTAGGAACAAAGGATGAAGTCTTTACGAGGTCTCGTGCTTGTTCTGGTTGGAATCGCTCTTCTGCCCCTTTGGGCCAGTGCCGATAACCAGAAAAAGAAGCGCATTGTCCCACCGACCCGTAAGGGAGCTGCGTCCGAGTTGCCAACTATCCGGAAGATTGCGGGAGACAGGGTCACCATTGGAAAGAAGACATACAAGGTCACTAGTTTTACCAGTATTCTGGTTAATGGGAAAAAGGCCAAGGTGGCAGATCTCAGGCCCGGGATGCAGGCCTCGGTGACGGGTGGTGTTCTCCGCTACGGCAAGGGGGCCTCCGATACCGTTTACAAGGCCAGCCGCATCATGGCGAAAATGGACAACAAGCTGGAGGCCAAGCGGCGGGAGTTTAACAAAAAACAGGCTGAACGAGCCCGAGAGCTGAACCGGCGTCAGAGCCAGAACCAGAGGCGCCGCTAGTTGAGCGCAAGGCCCCCGCAAGAGAGGGATCAGGTTACCCTTTCCTCACGGAAGGTATTCGACCTTCAATCGGAGGAAGCGGATGGAGGAATCCCCCTGGTTGTCTGAGAATTGTACTTGGATCCGACCATTGAAAGGGGTGTCCAGAGCTACTGTTCCTGACCCGGTAAAGGGCGTGGTGTCGGTTTTAACGCGCAGGGGCGTCCAATCCTCAAGATTATCTGAACCTTCTACGGTGTAGACGATGTCGTTTGCGCCATAGCCGCCAGCCGCAGCAGCATTTGCCGGCAGATCAAATGATATCACACTCTGCCCGGTAGTTCCTCTGGCAATACGAGGAAGAGAAGAAGGTCCATTGAATCCAAGATCAAGAAAAGGGTCGAGACCCAGACTGAATTCCATAAGAGCGGTCAAGCCATCGCCATCTCCATCCTCGAGAGCGTTGAGATCGTGGAACGAAAGCCACTCCGGAAAAGTGTCAGGAACAAGGACCCCGCCATGGCCTGGCGTTCCGTTAATCTCTGTGCCCGGAGCCCAGCTTGCCCGGTCCTCAAAATTCCGTGGGAGTGCCAGAGGATCCTCCAACTCAAGGGCGAACCCCGATCCTGCGGTTGCAGGCCACCAACCCGGATCATAGCTGAAGCGGAGGATTGCGGCATCGAAAGGCAGCGGTAGCGAGAGGGTGATCGTTTCGCCACTGTTATCGAGATTTCCCCCAAAGACGCCCGCGACATTGAGCGATCTTCCATAGCGGGATTCAAAGGCAGCAAGATCACCAACAACGAGAACCTCCTCGCCGGGCTGGAGTGTGACGGAGGGAAATGTGAAAGAGATGCCGTTCGTGAAGCGGATGCCTGTCAGGTTGAGGGGTAGTAGTCCCGTGTTCCTGAGTTCGAGAAATTCGTAGGGTGTTCCTCCGAGAGGCTCGTACATGATCTCAGAAATCCGAAGGTGCCGCAGAAGGGCGAGGGCGTTCAGGAAGGCAGAATCACTTGATTCAGTCTCCCGGTCATTGGAGAGGCCGCCGGTCGGTAGATTGAAGTAGGCGAGCCCGGTCTGGGACGAGGCCCAGCGTCCCTGCGATACATCAGATCCCTGCGGTCCGAAGATTACCTCGTCGATTGTGTTTCCACTCGCATCAAAAAGCAGGATCCGGTCTCCATCGGCGTCGAGAGCAAAAGGCACATGGTCTGGTCCTGCGGAGATATTCCGATCAGCAATTAGCTTGAGATATCCACCGCCGGAAATAAAACTTAGCGGAGGGAAGGAATGGTTCTGGGGGGTGGCAGGATGATCGCTGACGCCAAGGCCCTCTAATGGAACCGGGAGTGGGTCGGGATTGTAGATTTCAAACCAGTCATCGCGATAGAGAACTTCACCCTCTGTCATCCATTCATTGATGAGTAGATTTTCTGTGTTTCTTCGCTATAGATGGGCGTTAGATGTTCGATAGAGGTTCGATAGATATTCGATAGATGTTCGATAGTTGTCAGATGGGTGTCCGATACATGCTGTCTCTTATACACATCTGACGCTGCCGACGAATAGAGAGGTGTAGATCTCGGTGGTCGCCGTATCAT
>CAXEFH010000085.1:0-11987 GCA_963989605.1 uncultured Roseibacillus sp.
TCGGCAGCGTCAGATGTGTATAAGAGACAGCCCCCCTATTCAATAAATCCTCAAATCAGCCCTGCGGGCTCCTCCATTGCCTCATTTGGAGCTTCAGAAAGTATTCTCCAAGGTACACCCTGCTCTCTCCCATGGAAGAAAACCCATACCAGCTCACAGACCGGAAGATCCTCGATCCGCCGACCACCCTTGCTGGAAAACTCCGCTACCTGGGACCCAGCTTCATCCTAGCCGCCTCCATCGTAGGCGCAGGGGAACTCTATGCCACTACCCTTCTCGGAGCCAAGGCAGGATTCATCTGCCTCTGGGTCATCCTCTTTTCCTGCCTCGTTAAGGTCACTATCCAGCTCGAGTTTGGCAAGCACGCCATCTACACCGGCCGTACTACCATGCAGGCCCTGAATGATCTGCCCGGCCCGCGACTCGGCAGGGGACATGTCTCGATCTGGGCATGGCTGCTCATTATGAGCCTCAAGTTCCTTCAGGTCGGCGGAATCGTCGGAGGGGTAGCTCTCATTTTCATGCAGATCCCGGCTCTCGCGGAGTTCGGACTCGCGTGGTGGACATTCTTCACCGCAATCACGGTTGCCGCGGTCGTCTCAGTCGGACGCTATGGCCTGCTGGAGCGCGTCTCTCTTGTGATGATTGGCCTCTTCACTATTTTCACCCTGATCTCCGTTCTCGCACTGCAGTGGACCGACAATGCAGTCAGCGGAGCGGAAATCATCTCCGGCCTTCAACTTCAACTCCCCGCGACCATGATCCTCTTCGCGGTGGGAGCCTTTGGAATTACCGGGGTAGGTGGCGACGAGATCATGGCCTACAATTACTGGCTCCTGGAAAAAGGCTACGCCTCCCACACCGGACCACGCCCGGGATGGACTACTGGCGAAGCCCACCGGACCTGGGTAAAACGAGCACGGGGCTGGATCAAGGTCATGACCCTTGATGCCATCGCTGCCATGGTCTGCTACACCCTCGTCACGGTCCTCTTCTACATTCTTGGCGCCGCCATTCTTCATCGGAATGGTCTCCTTCCGGAGAAGGACGACATGATCACCCAACTGGGAACGATATACACCGAGTCTCTCGGCCCCTGGGCCTACGGGATCTTTCTCGGAGGCGCACTCGTAGTTCTCTTTTCCACCCTCTTCTCTGCCCTTGCAGCCTGGACGAGGCTCTTCAGCGATGCCTTCAGCCAACTGGGTTGGGGGGACTTTAAAGACCCGGGAAGCCGACGAAAGTTCGTCAAGGGCTGTGCCTATGTTTTCCCCTGTATCTGGGCCATTCTCTTTCTCACCTTCAAGGCACCGGGATTCATGGTCATTATCGGAGGAGTTGCCACCGCCTTCATTCTTCTCATCGTGGTCTATGCCGCGATCATCATGCACCGGAGGTGGGCTCCCCGTGAACTCGCGGGAGGGCAATCCTACCGGATTGCCTTTGTCCTGAGCTCGCTGGCCATCCTCACGGTAGCTGCCATTACCAGCGGCAAGGCCCTGGGATGGATTGGTTGAGGCAGAAATCCTTCCCTACCACAAACACACCAAGTGCCGGTCTCCCCGGATGAGCACCTTTCCATCCACCACCACCGGGGAGGCGATCACACCCTCCTCGATTGTGATCTCCTGCAGGTCCTCCATCCCATCCGCGGTCAGGCTGGCGGTAAAAACCGTCCCGTCCCGGCGCGCGACGTAAAGGCGATTCCCCGCCACCACCGGAGAGGCGCAGAAGGTGTGAACAGATTTTGGCAGGCTCTGCTGCCAGAGTTGCTTGCCCGTGGTGGCCTCCACCATCGTCAGCGTTCCCCGGGCCTTCCCGGTATCAGTCAGCATGAGAGCCCGGTTCCCGTGAGCGGCAGGAGTACAGTTGTCCGACCCCCAGCCCCGGGCGCTCCAGAGCCAGGCCGACTTGGTGATCTCTCCCTTCCCTCCGAGCTTGATCCCCGCCACCCGGTCTTCCCGCCCATGGGGAACGATGGCCACCCCGTTGGTGCCCGAGGGTGAGGCGATGGTGCGCCAGACTCGCTCCGGCTTGGGATTGAATCCCCCGCAGAACCAGAGCTGTTCACCGGTTATGGCATGATGACCAGTGAGGTGATCCCCTCCCCAGGTCACAATCGTCTCCAGTCCATCAATTGTCTCAACAAAGGGGGAAGAGTAGCTGTCGCCATTTTCTCCAACCGTCCTGAAGGGCCGCTCCGTGATCCAGGCGCGCTTTCCGTTCTTCTTGTCCAGCGCGACGAGATAGGAGGTGCCCGCCTGCTGCATGACCGCGATCACGAGGCGCCCCCCGGCAAAAATCGGCGAGGTTCCCCGGTCCCAGAGGATCTTGTCCGGATGAGCAACCTCATCGAGATTGATCCTCCAGACCACCTCACCCTCCAGGGTCAAGGCTGCCACCGTTCCCGACTTGAAGTAGACATAGAGAAACTTCCCATCCGTGAGGGGGGACGAGTTTGCACTGCTTCCGATCCGCTGCGTCCTCCCCAACCGGGCTGCCCCCAGCTTCTTTCGCCAGAGTTCCTTCCCGCTTTTCAGCTCAAAGGCCTGGACTGCATCATTCTCACCAATGAGCCCGGTCACAAACACCTTGCCATCCCATACCACGGGGGTGGAACAGGCCCTGCCCTCGAGCCTGGCCTTCCACATGCGCTTCCCTGAGAAACTGTCCGGCCCCTGCCGCTCTGGCGCTACCCCGTTACCATGGGGCCCCCGCCAGGAAGGCCAGTTCTCCGCCCACACTTCCTGACCCGCTCCCAGGACAAGGATCATCAGGACCAAACGCAATATCATGGGACTACTAGAGTCAGGCCCCTTCGCCATCCTCAATAAGAATCGTAGCAACGAATCCCTGACTACCAACAGTTAATAAGTAATAAGGATACCACGATTCTTGACCAAAGCCTTTCACTTTGGACACTGCTCAAACGCCATGGCTGATATTATCAACAAGACCGACATTGAACTTGGAATCGTCGCAACTCACTCCGGGTGGGTAGGTGGAATCGTTCCGGACGACGAAGGCAACGCGCCCCGAACCAGCGAGGGAGAACTAGTTGTTCTTGCCGAAATGAAAAAGCTCCAGGAGCTCAGTCAGGTCCAGATCAATGGCGTCCAGCTGCCGGTGATTCCCGGTACCACGCCTGGTGACTTTGATGAGATCTGCAATGGCTTCAAGGACCTCGGTCTGAACCTCTACTTTGTCCTCATGGTAGGTGGCGCAGACCCCATGAACCCCGAGGACGAGACCGCAGTAACAGATCAACTCCTATCAGGACTGGAGGCCGCGAAGAACCACGGAGTCACCATCGTATCCTCCACCTCGATTGAGGAGTGGATGAGCGGGTCCCCTCGCAAGGATGGCGCTGAATTCGAAGCTGCGGTTGAACAGAACGCCAAGCTTCACCATCGGTGTTACACCGAGGCGGGCCTTGCCGGCTCCTGCGTCGAGTCCTGGCACGTGGAGTTCCTGCGCCCCGGTGAGTTCGCCACTTTCACCGACCTTGGTCGCCTCTGGAAATTTCTCCAGGCTGCCAATTCCCTCGTCGGCGGAGAAGGCAAGTTCTTCAAGTCCCTCACCGATGCCGCTCACTGCGGCGACTCCGCTCTGACCATTCCCGAGAACGAGGATCTCATTGCCCAAATGGGTGAGGCGGGAGAGCTCGGCTGCTTCCATGCGTCCGCCATGACGACCCGGGGATGCCTCTCCACTGATGACGGGTGGATCGGGTCCCTGCTGACGGCGGTGGCGAAAACAGGAACTCTGTCACAGGTCTTCGTAGAACTCTTCCGCCATGATGATGCCGCCCTTGAGGCCCTCCGGGACCTTGATCCTGGCCACGGCATCGACACTACTGACGGACGGGACTACAACCAGTGTACTGCTGACGGACTTGCGGACATCGCCCACCGTCTCAACAACCTCAAGGCACGGGGAATCCTCTAGGAACGCTACCTCCTGCTCATCAACCGGGTATTATTTCGCTCCGATGCAGAAGAGGTGCTCCGTACCCCGGAGAATCCACTGGCCTCGGGTGATGACAGGCGAGGAGTGCATTTCTTCTCCCAGTTCGTTTCTGGCCACCTCGGTATATTTCTCACCAGGCTTGATGACCGTCATAACCCCACTTTCTGAGACGAAGCAAACATGCCCCTGCACAGTGACCGCCGAGGCGCCATGTTCGCGGCCGATCCTCCTGTTCCATACCAGCCTTCCCGTCTTCGCCTCCAGGCAACTCGCCCGACCGCTGTCCGAAACCACCACAAAATACTTCCCGATACTGGCGGGGCTGGGCACATAGGACGGATCCTTCCGGGTCCTCCACCTGACATGCGACTGGGTCACGTTGCCAGATCCCCGCGGATCAATGGCCAGCATGTGCTTCTGCGGAAACCCGCAAGTCATGAACAATAGGTCTCCGTTGTAGACCAGCGAGGCCACAAACTGGTCGGTAGGACCATCAATCACCCAGTGTCGCTTCCCTGTATCCGGATCGTAGCTCGCCACGGTCTTATCTCCCGAAAGGACCATCTGGTTCCGCCCCTCAATAGTCCAGATCACCGGCGTACAGTAGCTCCTGGTCCGGTTGGCTCTCATGGTCTTCCAGATCGGCTTCCCACTCTTCTTTTCCAGCGCCACGATGTAGGACTCCCCGTCGTGATCCCCATTGATGATGACCTTGTCGTTCCAGAGAATGGGACTCGAACAGTAGCCATGGACGCTTGAGAACACTCCGGGTCGCTGCTCCCACTGCTTCTTCCCCTCGAAATCGTAAGCAGCCACATGCATCTCTTCTTGATCCAGAAAACTGACAAACACCTGCCTCCCATCAGTAACCGGGGTCGATGAAGCCAGACTGTTACGCCGGTGAATGTGCTCACGAGGAGACGTCAGTACCGTCGTGGACCACTTCTTATTACCGGTATCGCGGTCCAGACACAGCAGTTCCCGGGTGTTCTCCACGGCGGTCACGACGAAGACATAGTCATGCCAAACCACGGGTGAGGCATGACCCTTCCCGGGTAAGGGCGTCTTCCAGATGACGTCCCTCTTGACGTTCCACGCCAATGGAACCGCTTCGTCAGGACTCGACCCATCGCCACGTGGACCCCGCCACGACGGCCAGGTTTCCTCCGCACTGACCGGAAGACTCAGTCCAAGGGACGCAGTAAGGAGAACAAGGAAGGCGGAGATGAACTTCATGACGGCATCCTAGCCCCTCACCTACTCCCTTGATCAAGCATTCCCCGTCCCGGGTTGAAGAAAGAGCTTCATCCGGGCTGAAACACTCAATCAATCAACCTTCTCAGGGCTTGACCGGCTTCTTCAACCCACTCATTACCGGGAAGAGCGTAAGGTCGGAAAGTTTCCAGATAGCCCTCATGCTCGTTGTAGAAGAGGGCCCGGTGTAGCCCCAGGTTACTTGCCGCCGGGCTGTCCACGAGGGCAGCAGAGTCATTCTGACTCATCTGAAAGATCACCCGCATCTCAAATTCGCTAAGAGATTTCCGGCTGAGGAAGCGGTTGACATTATTGTAGGTGTCCACGGTTGCGACCACATGCAGACCGTAGCTCGTTCCCTCGGTGACGATCTCGTTGAGTTGCGCTCCCGGTCCCGGGCCCTCCGCGTCGCTATCAAATGAGAAATCAAAATCGTCCTCGTACTTGAGCTTCTTGAACCTCTGCAAGCCATGAATCAGGAGATAAACTGGAGGATCGTTGGCTGCTGCCTCCTCATCAGAGGCCCGGCGCTTCAGTACTTCTCCCAATTCACCCATCACCCGGGGCAGCTCACTGTTCCTGACAAGCTCCACTTCATGCGGAACCGCCTCCACCACTTTCTGAAGAAACGCGCCCTCCGAGGACCCGGGAGCGGTCCCATCGCAAACGACAAAGCGGATTCCACCCCTTGACGACTGCGCTGAGAGGCACACCAGCGATACTGCAAGCATCGCCAGTGCAGCCTCTTCACGCTGACCGATCACGATGAGATTGCTGCCACTCTGGCGATGAAACCTTGCTTCCGTGGGACCCTTGATAGAGTTCGGGGAACCCAGCCAGCATCGCTTCGCCTCTGCAGGAACAGCCACCTGGGCATTAAGGAGACCTTGAAGCAGGATGTTCTCGCTCACATCGGCGGGAGAATTACCCTCGAATACAATCGGAACCACACAGTCGTAGGACTTCTGCTCGGCAATCCTGCTTACCTGCTGAAGAGCCTCGTCTCTCTCCTCATCCGGAAGCCAGACAACCTGAAACGGACTGTTGGCCTCCACGGCCCCCGCGCTGTCATTGTAGATTCCTTCTCCGGGCCGGGTCAGCATTCGCGGGGCGGGGTTGGAGTCATCCATGATGAGATAGGCATCGGTCTCGTTACATTGTAGAGCCACCCGGATGACCATCTGTCCCATGGTCGTCCGAGCCATACTGTAGGCTCCACCCAGAGTCTGCGAACCAAGCAGCACGTGAATCCCAAAGGCCCTTCCCTGCCTAACGATCCGGTCCAGGAGAACCGAAGCGTCCTGCGCGATCCGATCATCTTCAACAAATAGTTCCTGGAACTCATCAATCATCAAAAGGGAACGTGGCACCGGCTCCTCGCCACCCGCCTTCTTGTAGCCGGCTATATCCTGCACGCCCATCTCGCGAAACACGTCTCCCCTCCTTTTCAGCTCATCGTCCACTCGTTTGAGCACACTCAGGCCGAACTCTCGGTCGCTCTCAATAGCCACTACGCGTGCGTGAGGCAGCCGCGCAGAAGCATAACACTTGAACTCCACACCTTTCTTAAAGTCCACAAGATAGAATTCCACCTGATCCGGGCTGCACCAGAGGGACAGGTTTGAGATGATTACATGAAAAAGCGTGGACTTTCCCGATCCGGTCTTTCCTGCAAACAGGGCATGCTGACGCGTTCCCTTTCCAATAGCCAGATATTGCAGCTTGGTCGCCCCTGTCCGGCCAATCGGAACCCTGAGCTCGTTCGTGGTTTCGCTGCTCCAGAACTCTCCCTCCTGCGGCATGACATGTCCGAAAGGCACCTCCACTCGGTTGGCATCAACGCTGCTGGCTCCGATCCTCTGGATAAACTCGATGGCCATCCCCGGTTCAGGAGCAGGATCAAAATCCATGGACACCTCGACTCCTTTGAAGGTCGAGATCAGGAACCGCCCTCCATAACTTCGAATGCGGATACTGTTTTCGCGAAGGACTTCCGGCATCAATTCAGCTGGTCCTCCGATCTGCTGATGGTCCCAGTGCATCAGGGTGTAGATGCCGCATCGTGATCCACTCATCGCGATACTCTGCAGGCGTTTGGCGGCGGTCTCGCTGAAACTCGCAGGAAAGTCCGCTATCACAAGAAAGTGATACTTCTCCGCGATATTGCCAGCCTCCTCGTTGTATTCCGTAATGGTCTCATACTCATTACGGAGGTACATCTGGATTACTTTTTCAATGTGCTCATTGAGCTCTCCAAGCTTCTCCTCGATCTGTCCACGCTGCGTCCAAATTCTCCCGTTGATCACGCTGTCTTCAAAATCTGCAAGATGCATGATCCCAGCAAAGTTTTCCCCCAGTCCGACCGGGTCTATGATGGTGAAGCTGAGCTTGCCCGGTGGAGTTGTGGCCAAAAGCCTAAGGATAATATTGTTAAGAGACCCAATCGCAGCCTCGCGGCCTGCTGTATCGCCATCAGTCTCGAAGAGAATCGATCCATCATGAGGGAGTTGCAACGCCATCGGAACGTCAATCGCCCGGGCGTCCGGCAGCGCGAGTTCTGACTCTTCCGCCATCCGATCTCCCTCGACTGACACCTTTCCGAAGCACGCCACGTCATGCAACTGGGTGGAGGGTTGCCAGCGTTCAAGATAATCCTCGTCCCAGGGAGGCGTCAGGGGTGAAAGCACTCGCTCCAATTCGTCTCTGTCCCGATAGATAGATTGCACAAGAGCGGACCATTCCTCTTCTAGAGATGCCCGCTCCCTCGCATGGGCTGACTCGGCTTCCCTGACGGTTTGCTCGTATTGCTCCTGCAGGGCGGCGATTCCCTCGGCTGACTCCTTCCGGAGGGCCGCCATCTCATTCTCGTGAACCGCATCAATCGGCCCTACAACGATGGCACGCATACGGTCGTTTTGCTCTTTTGCCCGACGATACTTCTCCTCAATTTTTCTGGCACCTTCCTCGCGCAACTGACTGGCCGCCTTGTCAGCCTCGTCCCATCGATTTCCCTCCGAATTCTCTTCCGATATGAGTTGCTCCTTCTCCTCCGTGAACCGTATGGCAATCCGTTCAGCGCAGGCCCTGGAGGCGCGCCTTGTCTTCTCCAACTGCTCCGCGACCGCATCCGCTGAGAGCTCGGCCTGCCCACCAGTGCAAAACTGAAGCAGTGCAATCAAAAGCGTAGTCCCGGCCGCAACTCCAGCAGCGACCGCCGTATTACCAACTCCCTCCATCAGAAGACCCGAGAGGTAGAGAGCTGTTCCGCCACCCAGCACCAGGATCACCCACCAGGGAAAGAAACTCAGGACGCGGGCAAGCGCATGTTTCCTGAACCGGTTCAGGCTCTGCTCTCCCTCCTCAATTCCGGCTCGCACTCTCTCAACAAAATCAGGAGTCTGTCCCGAATTTTCGGTCTCTCCGACCTCCAGGGAGGCTCCATACGCCGGCCTCATCTTTTTCTGGAACCGGGGATATCCGCGCATCGCTGCCCTGCATTTTTTCTCCAGTTTCCTGAGGTTCTGTTCGCACTGTCCTAACTCCATCCGAAGACCCTCATACATTTCAGTCAGCCGCTCGAGAGACCGTTGCCGATTCACCTTGTTGGTGACGGCAGTTACCTGAAGATCAGAAGCGGTTTTTCCCCTTAAAGCCTCAGCCTTCCCCGACAACTGCCGCCTGCTCGCGGGCAGGGCTCTCTCAATCCATTCCAACCTCGCAGCATGCCGTTTTTCTGCATGCTTCTTCGCCTCAGTCAGATCCGCGTCCATGCTGGAAAGAGACGCCTCCAGCGATTCCTTTTCCTGCTCCAAGCCCCTTTCAAGAACGCGCTTGGCAGCAAAAGTCCTCTTCCGCATCTCCTTGGCGGCCTGACCATCCCTCTCAGAGAAATCCCTGATTGCCCCGGCCAACCCGTTAGCGAGCTCCAGGCCCTTCGTCACACCGAGCCTACTCCTCACAGTCTCTCCTTGCTCTGGTTAGAATTCTATCGATTTCCTCGATCACCCTGATTGCAGCAGAAACATCATCAGGAAGCGTTTCAATAAAGTCCTTTTCGAATTCTCGTTGCCTCGCATCCTGCCAATGGCTTTTAACCCGATCCCAGCTCTGCATGAAGACCTTGGTTGACTTGGTAAGCTTGACTGCGCTCGCCCTTGCACTCATCCCTCACCTCCCTTCTCCTCGGAAACACCGCTTCCCACCTCATCTTCCTCTCCCGGAGTTCCGGAGGTCTCGAACCCTGCTCCACCTTCCGAGGCAATGCGGGTGTAGTCATCCAGCGTTCGCTCAGCCTGTGCGAGAGAGGAAGCAGCCCTGGGGAGATCATGGGTTGCGAAATGCTGTATACCATCCAGTTTCTTCAGAAGTGGTTCCACCAGACTGTCGTAGTTACGAATCCACTTCTGCAGCTCCTTGACCCGCTCCTCACTTTCCCTGACCATCCGGCGCAGACGCGTGACCGCCATCTGCCTGGCAGCGCTGTGACTCGTCATCGCGCTGAGACGGGAGGTAAACAGCTCTGCCTCGGCCTGCTCCAACTGCTTACGCAAGCGCTTGAGTCGCCCACCCCAATAGGCCTTCTGATCGACCTGAAGCCATGTCCGGGTACGGCGGACCTCGTCCCGCACTCCGTCGAGGGCGTTCCCCACCGACCCGGTATACAGGACAAGGCTGGCGCGAAATGCGGTGAGAGCGTCAACTGATGTGACCTTGGCCTGACGATCCATGCAATTGCGGGGTGGTGGAACGGCTACCTCTGGTCGAGATATTCCTCAATCCTCTGGGCCTTACGCAGAAGGAAAGGCGTGTGTTTCTCGGAAATCTCAATAAATTTCCTCAATGCCTTCATGGTTCCGACAAATTCCTCGGCGAATTTCTGGTTTTCCTGATCTTTCCAAGTGTCCCCCAGGCTTGTGAACCGCGATTGCAGGGAGGACGACTTCACTTGGAGCTCATCATTAAATCGCTTGAGTTCCTTGGCGAACCGCCGGACCTCGTCCGGATCCATTATTGCCTGAGCCATTTCTTTTAATCGAGGGGGTTCGAAAATGATTCTGGTCCTGACCATCCTGAGCGCAAGGACAGATCCAGCCGAATCGATCTAAAATCTCGAGGCCCAAGACGGGGCACCTTTCCTTGAAGCCTTCCATTGATCACACCACAATGTGGTCGCTCCCGTTATTTTCCCTTGAGAAGAGTATTCCGTCCTTTGCATCTTTGACTTTCGCGATTCCGCCCCCTAGAGCTCAAAACCCTGATGCATAAACCCACCGTTCAGATATCCCTCGACCTGGTAGACCTCGACGAAGCCACGGAGACCGCAGCGATGGCTCTGAGGTGCGGCGTGGACTGGCTCGA
The DNA here is from genome assembly GCA_963989605.1 of uncultured Roseibacillus sp. Lineage (GTDB taxonomy): Bacteria > Verrucomicrobiota > Verrucomicrobiia > Verrucomicrobiales > Akkermansiaceae > Roseibacillus_B. The sequence continues at coordinate 10,582 of CAXEFH010000085.1, forward strand.
GGCTGGCACGCCGCTCCTGCTTGCACACGGGCTGCATTCCGTCCGTGCGCTCCGCGAAAATTTCCCGGATGTCCCCATCGTAGCCGATCTGAAAACAATGGACGGCGGCTACCTTGAAGCCGAGTTGATGGCCAAGGCCGGGGCCACTCATGTGGTCGTCATGGCTCGCGCGCACGAGGAAACCGTCAAATGTGTGGTTCAGTGTGGAAAGGACTACGGCGTGGGAGTGATGGGAGACAACCTCGGCTGCCCGGACATGGTCGAGGGAGCGCGCCAACTTGAAGACCTCGGCTGTGACTACATCGTGCATCACACTGGTTATGATGAGCGCCGTGGCATTGCCGCTGCCGGCAACCGAATGCCCAGCCCGCTCGATCAATTAAAAGAGGTTGTCGACGCTGTATCTATTCCCGTTCAGGCGGTAGGCGGATTATCCATCGAACAGGCTGTTGCCTGCCCCTCGTATGGTGCCCCCCTCGTTGTTCTCGGAGCTCCCCTCACCATCGATGCCGATTCCTTTCAGACAGCATCCGGAGACGTGGAGGAGTCTCTGACGATGATCTGTCAGCAGGTTCATGGCATATCCTGACTCCCCCCATCCCACCACTTCACCATGCGTCTGAAAGACAAACGTATCCTTGTCACCGGGTCCACCACCGGAATTGGAAAGTCCATTGCACAACGATTCGTTCAGGAGGGAGCTCAGGTGATGATTCACGGGCTTGAGGAGAATCTCGCCCGTGAAACCTCCGCTGCCCTCGGTGGAGCCCCATACCACGTTTCCGATCTTTCCGACCCGGAAGTTCCTCTCCGGCTTGTTAATGCCTCCATCCAGGAACTGGGAGGACTCGACGGGCTCGTCAACAACGCCGGGGTGGTCACAAGGCGCCAGCCCGCCGAAATGAGCCTCGAAACGTGGGACTGGACCTATGCCATTAACGTGCGAGCCCCATTTTTCCTTATCCAGGCCGCCCTTGAGGAGCTCTCGCGGAACAAGGGTCGGATCCTCAATATTGGCTCCGTGAATGCACACGGAGGAGAATCATACTTTGCCGCCTACGCCAGCTCCAAGGGAGCACTCATGGCCCTGACACGAAATCTCGGAGACACCCTTCACCGGGACTACGGGGTGGTCGTCAACCAGATCAACCCGGGCTGGGTCCTCACGGAGAACGAATCCGCCCGCAAGCAAGAAGACGGCCTCGATCCCGACTGGCATACCAAGCTTCCCCCGGTCTACGCCCCGGCTGGCCGCATCCTGATGTCGGAGGAGATCGCTGCCGGTGCTCTCTACTGGCTGGACGATGCCACCGGTCCGGTCAGCGGCTGCGTGGTGGAACTTGAACAATATCTGTCTCTTATACACATCTGACGCTGCCGACGAATAGAGAGGTGTAGATCTCGGT
>CAXEFH010000086.1:0-11905 GCA_963989605.1 uncultured Roseibacillus sp.
CTTTTATTGGATTCAATATTTCGGGAAAATTTCCATTACCTCGTCATCTGTCTGGCGAATGAACGCGTCAAATTTCCCGTAGAACTCGGCAAGCGGTAAACCCATGTGCATCCTGAATGCAGCTGATTTTCCGAGGAGGAGAATGTCATGATACCATTCTTTCAGGACCACGATTTCATCGATGTGCAGAACGTGGATCAGGTATGCGGTCGCCCACGCTCCAAGCATATAGTAGACCTGCGCTGCTCCGCCCTGCTCCCAGTAGCTTTCGTTGTGCAATTGCCAATTCTGCGTTGTAGCCAGGAACTCATTGATGCTGGGACGACTGATGTTGGCGCCTGATGTTCTCAATTTCAGCATGTAATCTCTGAAGTCGATGAGCCCCAGGTTTTCCATGAACCTGGCGGAACTGTAGGTCGCCATGCCCTCCGCCATCCACGAGTTGATGTTTTTCTCAGAAGTTCTGTCCTGTCTGGTGTCACAATGTGCCATCTGGAACACATGGTGGTACTCGTGGAGAGCTCCCCATGTATTTTCAACCGGGTCCTTCTCCCGCCCTTTTGCGTTGGTTGTGACGTCCTCATAGAGAACGGGCGGGTCCTGAGTCCAGGTCAGTCCGCCCTCTGACTTTCCCGATAAAACGGACCTTATTTCACTAATGACGTTTGGCCGTGTGAGAAACTCTTCTACCTGTTCTTCCGAAGGAGGAAATCCGGAGTTCAGATTCACCCTTGTTAACGCTCGCTGGCGATAGATGTCTCGGACACTTTCCTCGCTGTCGGGTCCAAGAAGATAGACGTAATAGGGCCCATAGGAGCCGAAGTAATCGATGGCATATTTCAGTCCACGCTGGTAATTTTTGACCAGGGAACCATCAGAGTTCAGTCCATCAGAAACAAACAGGACCGGTTCGATAGCTGTGCCTGTCTCTGCCTTTTGAGAGGCAGGTGTGCTCTTCTCCGCGCAGCCGGTAACCAGGAAAAAGAGAGTAATCGGGATGGTGGTCTTCATCCGAAAGAGGAAATATGATGCTTTCTTGATCTTTTCACTAGCAATTGATGAACCCAATCAGGGAGTCCCGGGGGGAGTCTGCCTGAAAAAGCGGATAGGTCCTCTATCCTTTGCCACGACGACTGCCCGGTAGCTACCGATTCCTTCCTGTTGATTCGCGAATATCGTTTCTCCAAGATCAGGATCCTGAATGTGGACGATTAACCCGTTTTTGTCGGTCGAAATAGATAGAAATCTGGGTGCGACATACATTGTTCCAGCACGTAGTGCGACAAGCATCATGTGGCTCTCAAAATCAATGAACGGCTTCCCGAGTAAGGGGTCGTCGCTGGGCGGAGCGGGGTTGACCTTGGTGATTTTGTTCCTCGGGATCCTGATCAGAAAGGCCTCGTAGTCAGCTTGACTGCGGATGATGATCTCAGTTGGGCCAGAAGATTGACCAGAAGAATCGAGGTTCACACGGCCTTCGTAAGAGGCAATAATCTGAAACTCAGTGACAGCCCCTGCGGTGTCAGCCGGGCGAATGTCTTCCATTTTGCAGCCGACAAGCATGAGGGCTACCCATATGGGTGTCAGGGTCTGCAAGAGGCTAGAAAGGTGAAGGCCTTTCTCCACCGGAAGGAGGTGTCTCTCGGGTCTCATTTCTCCGCCGCTTTTAATTCCGCGCTCGTCTCGGCGTCATATTCGCGGAAGAGTTCAGAGGTCTTGTTACGCCCATTTGCCAAGGCCTCGTGCAGGGGTGTAAGATCCTTAGCATTCAATTCATCCAGTCTTGCTTCTTTGGTCATCAACAGGGTGCAAACGCGGGAGGAATTTTTTTCTGAGTAGCTTCGTAAGATCTTATCGAAAGCGGCATCTCCAGCCTTGTCGTGATCGTGTTCATCATCTTGGCCCATGCTGCCCTCCTTCAGTTTAAGATCTACATCGGCCCCTGCGTCAATCAGTAGTTCTGCAACCTCCATGCAGCTGGTCATGAACAGCGGGGTGTGGTGGGTGTCGTCGGTGGCATTAACATCAGCCGTCATCTGCGCCTCAGCGCGACCGAGGCAGACCGGATCCACATGAGGATCACAGCCCATGGAAGCACCTGCCAAGAGCGTCACAAAAACGAGGTGATGAATGTTTATCAGAGGTGAGGGAGACACGGTTGCCCGGTGGAGGCATGGGGCGGGAGAGGTCCCGGGAGGGCTGCCCCGTTGTATCATCATCGGGTAAGCCTCAGGAATTCTTCCTCAACAGATGAGTCAGGCCAGGACAGAAGAAAGGCGGCCGGTGCTGTCAGCAAATCTCTCGCGTTCGACTCCGAGAATATTAAGCTGGGTAAGCCACAGGTTTGCGAGAGGGGTTCCCTCAGGGCAGTGGATATGTTTGCCACGTTTCAGTGCTCCACCACCGCCACCGGCAACTACTATGGGGAGGTCGTTGTAATGGTGGGTTGTGCCATCTCCAAGTCCGGCTCCGAGGGTGAAGATCGTATTGTCGAGGAGTGTCGAGCCATCGCCCTCTTCAATAAGGCTCATTTTCCTGATCATTCTCGCATACGCTTCGACGTGGAAGGAGTCCAGTTTTAGGAGGTCCTCAAGGTGCCTTTTGGGGTTGTGGGTCATGCCGTGGTGGCTTCGGGGCTGGTCAAGAATCCCCTCGTATTTAAGGGTGGTGCCCCAGCGCTCTGCTCCGATCATGAGGGTGCTTACATTCGTTAATCCCGTCTGCAGAGCAGCTATCATAAGGTCACCCATGAGATAGATGTAATCCTTGCGAGGAAGATGTCCCTCGCCGGGTCGTTCAATATGGACGGGCTTCATGTCAGCCCTCATGGCGTCAACCCTGTCGAGGCGTTTCTCAATGGACCGGACAGACTCAAAATACTCGTTGAACTTATCCTTGTCGGCAGCACCCAATTTCCTTTGTAAGCTGCCAGCGTTGCTGAGTACGAGGTCTGTGATGTTGCGCGAGCGGCGATTGTTCTGAGTCCCGAAGAGGCGATCATAGACTTTGCGGGGGTTCCTCATTGAGGGGGCGACATGTCCCGGTCCGTACCAGGACATGTTGTCAAAATAAATTGATTCAATGTTATCCTTGGAGTCGTTGCAACTCAGCTCGAGAGTGGGGAAGGGACTGGTTTGACCGATAGCATCCGATGCAATGTGATCAAGCGTTCGAGCGATGGGATAGGCCGATCCCTCTACGCCGAAAGGTGCCGCTTCGGAAAGAAAACAGGAGGCTGCCTGAGCGTGCGAGTCGGTCCCGTGCTGGAAGGTGCGGTCTAATCCGGTGATGAGCGACACATTTTCGCGTAAGGGATGAAGAGCCGTGAGAGTCGTGGTGAAAGTCTTCTCTTGCTTGCCGACCGGACTTACCCGGCCCGCGGAACGCCACACATTATTCTGTCCCGCAAAGTTAGGCAGTTTCCGGTCAGACTCCCCGGGGAAGAATCCCCTGCGGGTCATCCCATTGGGCATATAGAAAAAGGCGAGTCTTGTCGCTGGTGCTCCTCCTGTTGTTGTTGCGGGCGATGCAGCGACACTTTCGAGGTGTGGAAGGCTCAGGGCGGCTCCGCCAATGCCGGTCAGGAACTTTCTTCGGGAGAGAGCTCCCGGCGCATCTGATTTTTTCCTCATGGGGTTTTATCCATTACCTTGAACTGGGTATTTTTGTACCTGAAAGGGTCGCTCATGGCGATCATCTTCATGATCGTGCGGAGAGAATCTTCCCCCGCCAGGGCCCGCTTTGTGATTTCGTTGAGCGCAGGGGAGTCTGCGGGGCCGAGCTCGCGGCCCAATGCGAATGAGAGGAGATGGGCCGCGAAACCTCGTATGAATCTTTGGCGCTCCTTCAGGAGAGTTTCCTTGAATTCGACGGGGTTATTGAACTTGTGACGGTTGTAGAGTTCGCCGCTGGAGTCAATTTCCCGACCATTCTCATACTGAGCACGCCATTCGCCGGTAGGGCCGTAGTTCTCCAGTGCGAAACCAAGAGGATCAATCTTTTCGTGACATCCCGCGCAATCCTCTCGTACTCGATGAGCTGCAAATTCCTCCCTGATGGTCATCTTGCTCTGATCTGCCTCGTCCCCGGTTGGGAGAGGCGGAATGTCTGCTGGTGGAGGTTCAGGGGGATCATTGAAGATCACTCCGTTGATCCACGCTCCCCGGGTGATTGGGAGGCTGCGGTCAGGATTGGAAGTCATCGTCATTACCGCAGCATTAGTAATGACGCCTCCCCAGCGCGGGTCGGTGAGGGGGCGACGCTTGAAGGTAACGGTTTGCACGGATCCTCGTTTGCGCTTCTGCTCGCGGTTATAGATCGATTCCAGATGTGGGCTGTTCCACGTGAACGCTGGATCGAGCAGTTCGACCACTGAACGGTCTTCAACGTAGACCGTTTCGAACAGCAGCAACGGCTCCATCATCATATGCATGCTGGACCGATAGGCGTTAAAATAGAAGTAAGGGTGCTTCTTGGGGTTAGGAATTGAGGAAACGAGACGATCCAGTTGGAGCCATTGCGCCGGAAAAATGTCGCAGAATCGTGAGGATCGGGGGTCAACCAGCATGCGCTCGATTTCCAGGCTGAGAATATCTGGATTGCCCAAGTCACCGGTTGCCGCGAGGTCCAGTAAACGCTCATCTGGAATGCTGACCCAAAGGAAAAAAGAGAGGCGAGAGGCGAGTTCATATGGGTCAATGAGCTCTCTCCCGCTCACTGGGCCCCGATCTTTCACGTTATAGAGATAGAGGAACTCGGGGGAAGCAATGGTCGCACTGACCAATGCTTTCATGGTTTCGGTAAAGGTCGCGCCATTTTTCAGCTCTCGTGCAGCAAAGTCGGTATATCTTTCGATGGTGTCGGTGGAGACTGGACGACGGAAGGCACGGAGCAAGAGCGTGCTCAAGCGGTCCCGAATCACCGGCACGACTTCTTCCTGATTTTCCGGCGGAGACGCGAAGAAGGTGTCCCATGTAGTGCACTCCCCGGGATTGAGATCCTTGCTGTCAACGATCGAGTAGGAGAGTTGGAGAAATTGCTCCATCAGGAGGGGAGAGAGCGTGAGGTGGTCTGCCCGGTTATCAAACCCGTGTTCGGCCCGTCGGTCCTGTGGGTAGGCTGCTACCCCTCGGAATCCCTCCGGTCGCTCGCCGTCATGATCTTTCCCCAGCGGCCGATTCTGGACCCGGACCGAATCCGGCATCTGACCTGAAGACGGATCAAAATAGTTGGAGCGCCTGCGCATCAATCGCTCAGGCATCCAGAAAATGTCACGCTTCAGTCCCAAGAGGTCCTTTACGGCATTGTTGTATTGAAAGCGGGTCATCCTCCCCATCGGGGTAGGCTCAAAGTCGGCCTTGTCGAGTGAGGCGTCTAATTGGCTCTTGAGAAACTTCATCAGCTGTGCTCGGTCCTTGTCAGGGAGCGGTTGGGCCTTCTTGGGCGGCATTTCACCATCGGCCAGAACTGCCAGAAGGTCCTCCATCAATCCGGGGTGGGCACTGAGATCTCCATCGGTTCGCAGAGCCACTAGGTCGAGTCCTCCCTTGGTTTTGTCGCCACCGTGGCAACTATGGCAATAGCCTGCCAGCAAGCTCTGAAATTGATCTGTGGAGATGAGGGCGTTTGAGGACCCCTGCTCTGGAGCGGACAAGGCTATGACCGCGGAGCAGATCGAGGTGGTCGCGGTAATCCACACGGGTATGGAAGAGGGCGCGGATGGGGCAGGCACCCTGACAATCTATGAGCCGGATGGATTCCGATCCAACTGAATTCCGGGCAAAATGCTATTGATTAATGTCCTATCAGACGGGAAAGCACAGATCGGGATTTCGAGGTCACGAGGTTCGCCTGAGAAAATGTCAATCTTCCAGAAGGGTGAGGTCCTCAGGCGGTTTGCTGTAATTTTTCCGCGCAATATAGGACCGGGTTTCGGCGACCATTTCGGGGGTTACTAAAAAACGGTAATCGCGATAGTCCTTCAGCTTGATCTCTCCGACTCGGAAGAAGCCCCATTTTTCAAAGAAATCGGTCAGGTCGAGTTTCCCTACGTCACAGCAGATACGGATAAACTGGAATTGGTTGAGAATGGAATCGTTGCCCCTCCCGGCGTCAGGACGGCTACGCATCTCTTCCATGACGTCTGCATAGAAGTCAGGCTGGCCATGCTTGGCAAAGAACAGGTGTAATTGCCAGAAGGGCACCAGGCGATTAAAGACATCAGGGTCCTGCAGGTAGGAGATCCGGGGGTTGGAGTTAATGATCGATTTGCGAGCCTTGGCGTAGTTCTTCTGGGCGGAGAGGCGACTGGGATTTCCCATCCTGCCGCGGGTATACATCGAGAATATATTGCAGCTGACTTCGGTCATGCCCCCCCATGTAATCTGAGGACGCAGCTGCAGGACATGCCCTGCTTCGTGACAGAAACCCCAGCAGGGGTCTCCCTTAGTAACGACGTCTGGATCTGCAACCATTCGCATCGTCCCCTTGTTTCCAAAGTAGGCTACCCCGTCACGATCTCGGAACATATAATAGTTGTAGTTAACTCGTGCGAGAATTCGGTTGGGAGGAATCTTGCCGTATTTTACCAGACCCAGGATGGTGTAATGGTGAAGCAGCATCGTGTCATAGTTATGCATGAGTTCGACTCCCTTACCGCGGGTATGAACATTGAGCCACTCGACAGGGTATGCGACCTGAATATGTTTTCCCCGGGCGTCAAGAATGGGAGCTATTGCGCTGTCGAGAAGCCTGTTCCAGTCTTCGTTGTTGTGCTCGCTGCTATCAAAGTAACCGTTCACCTTGCCCGTCGGGAAATGAATCACAACCGGGGGTGCCTCCTCTGGGTTGTCATCGTAGTAGCTCAAGTAGACCAATCCGGACTTTCTGACGGTAACGATGTTAAGTCCGGGCTTGATCGCGATTTCCTGACGTTTGAGGCCCCAGCCTGCAGGGTCTCTTGAAGGGTCGATTCCCGGTGGAGGCTTTCGAGTCCAGTCAGGAATCAGGAGTGAAATAGCTCTGCCACCAGTCTCTCCGGCCAGCACAATATGGTTGCCCTTCTCAAGGTAGACGCCTGTGATGTTTTCGTAGCGACTGAACCCATCTCCCAGTTTAATGGTGCGCTGAAGAGCGGACGGGGAGGGGTAAGCGCGGTAGGACGCAGCACGGTGGGTGGCGTCATAAGTTCCCTCAAGCAGGCTGCGTGCTACTCCTCTGAAGAGATCGCTTTTGAATCGTTCAAGGTGCCGTAGGCCTATTCCAGATTTTAACTCCGTGCAGGTGGGGTCTTTAAAAAAGGAGAGATCGCTTCGGAGATCCGGGTCGCCGGTGGCGGCATGGGGTAATAGCATTACCCCGAGGAGGACAGACCGGAGAAAGGGCGATAATGCGTGGGTGATTTGGGATATGGAATGCGCCTCAGATTCTTCCTCCGGGTAATGATTCATGGTCGTGAAGTTGATGTTGGGATCAATTGGCGAGGATCAGTATGTCATCCAGATAAAAGCCGGCAAAGCTCTGAGGGTCGGATTTGTTGCTGATGAATCGAAATTCAATCCGAATGCTTCGCCCCTTGGAAGAATCTGGCAGGGTCACCGGCTCCGGTGAATTCCAATCGGTATCATTCCACTCAATATTGCTCACGATTTCCTCAAGGAGGCTGTCATCATTCTGGGCATCAAGAATCCGGATTGATCCGGCGTCGCCATCGCCTTCCGTATCGAGCCACTGGCGATAGGTGAGTGTGGCACCGGTGGGCGGAATCCGGAGCACGGGGGTCAGAAGAGAAATATCCTGAGAGCTCGTATAGTCGCCGTCGAGGTTAGTGCCTGCGCAGTGTGGGAGGCTGTAGGCTGCCAACGGTCCGAAGAGAGTCTTGCCGGGGATGCCGGTTTCCCATGCTGTGGAGTCAGACCCGCTGGTTGTCCAGCCTCTGGGAAGACCGCTTCTGCTGTCAAAATTCCCGTTGAGCAGAGTGCCGCTGTCTTCCTCCAAAACGGCAAAAAATCGCCTTGGCCCGCCCATTGCCACATTGGTCAGGGTATTGGTTCCCGAACCAGAATGGGGAATATCGGTGAAGAGAGTTTCCCCATCGCTATGTGGTGCCCATGCTGCAGGAGGTGTGTCGAGACTGACGCTGCTGACAAGGTCGTATTGCTTTCCGGCCTGGCTGTTCCACGAAAAATCAAGGCGCTCGCCTGCTCGACTGACCTCAAGGATGAGTTTGCCCTCAGGGGATCCATCCCCCGGTCCCGGAAGATATCCATATGCGCTCACCTGAGACTGTGATCCATCAACGGTAGTGTTGTGGTAGGTGGACCATCCGAAGGAGTCATTCGCCGGAGGGTTGCTGCTCTCGATGATAAAGGTGCCACAGAGGCCAGAAAAGGGATATAGAACCGTGTTGTTAACGAACGACTCATAATGATCCTTCTCGAATTTCCAGACTTGCGTTCCGTCGGAGAGGGTAAGGGCGTCATCGAGGAGGGACGGAGGTCCCCAGTAAAAGGCGGAGGGTTGTCCGCTGAAAAACCCAGGAGTTGCATAGTCGCTGGGCTCGTGGAACTGGTTGATCATGGGGTCTGGATGACTGGTTGTAAGGTTCCACGAGTTCCCCAGACCGTGAGATGGACTATTTTGTGGGTCCCGGTGTCCACCCCAGATGTCCAAGCCCCTCGAAGCCATGGGAGTTCCCCACCAATGCTGCAGGACGCGCTCAGCCCCGGTTTCGGTATAATTCTCGTCGGTGAGGTTGGTTATGGTCTCAGCATTGCAGACCCAGAATGAGACGTCCCGGGTCCATGCGCGGTTGCCACTGATAATGTCATACCAGTACTGATAATCTCCATCATCCGAGATTGTGTGTCCGAGAAATTCTAATCGAGCCACCGAATCATGATTTCGGTTGTCAGGGTCGAATCGGATAGATCCCCCTGATTCGAGCCCGATTACCTCGTCAAGCAGGGGGGGCGCCTGTGCGAATATCAAATGGGCGGTGAGGGCGGTGGCGGATCGAAGAGTCAGCGGCAGCAGGCGACGTTGTCCGTTCATTACAAGCGAGGATAGAGATGATGAAGAATGCCTCAACATGAACGAGGAGTCTACCCAAAGGGACAAATACGCAGGCTGGATCTATTCTTCGAGTAGTCCGGTGATCATTTCAGAAGTGATTTGCAGGCTGATCTCGAGACTTTCAATTGAAATACGCTTCAGGTTATCAGCTTCTGTATGCCACCATGGGAATTGTGAGAAATCACCAATAAAGTCCAGTGTGGGTATTCCTGCATTATTCAGGGGGACGTGATCATCGAGAATTGGGTTTAGGGCCTTTTTGAAACGGTCTTCCGCACCTGCATTCCTTGCTGCGCTTAGAAGGGCGTTCTCGAGGAAAGGTGGTGTATCAGAAGGATAACGAATTGAGAGGTTCCGGTGACCCACCATGTCGAGGATGATGCCCGCGGCAGGCTTTCTTGCAGATTTCCGCCAGTGACTCGCGTAATATTTGCTTCCGTAAAGACCGTCTACCGGGGTGATGCTCTCGCCAAAGGCTTCTTCCCCATCGAAGAATACCAGCTCTAGTCGAGACGCCTTCTCAGGTTCCTTGCTCAATTGCCGCGCTATCTCCAGTATGATGCCTGCCGCCGAGGCTGCATCGTCGGCCCCAACGAAATGTTGATCCGGGTAGAATTTTGAATCGATGTGAGCTCCAAGAAGGATCTTGATCTGGGACTCAGAGGCTCCTTCATAGCGAGCGATCAAGTTGGTAAAGGTCACCGGCTTCCCGATTGCGGCTACCGTTCTGGTAAACGGCTGGGGAACTACATACCAGCCATGCCGCTCCAGCTGAGAGGTGATGTATTCTCTCGTCTCACTGAGGGCTGCGGAACCAGGCGGGCGAGGTCCCAGCGAGACGATTGCCCTCGTGTGTACGTAGGCTGCCCGACCACCAGTCCGCTCCCGCTCGGGAGGAAGGTTAGTTTTTTCGGCCGAGCAGGCATGAAGAAAAAGGCTGATCATGAGCCAGCCAACGGTCAACCATAGGATGGTCCACCTTTCGATGGGATCGCCACGCATTGAGAGATCCAAGGGCGTTCTAAAGTTCCTCGGCAGGAATACCAAGGAGTTCGAGAAGCCTGCCGAGATCATCGTTCCCGTAATATTCGAGTTCAATACGTCCCTTTTTCGGAGAGTGGCTTATCGAAACGTGGGTTGTAAAATGTTCTCTCAGGCGGGAGGTGAGAGACCGAATCATGGCTTCTGTCTCAGGATCCGAATGGGTATTTTTTGTCCTGTTGGTTGCCGAGGTCTCTCCAGCTTGGATTTTTTGGACCAGTTTTTCGGTTGCCCGAACGGTGAGTCGCTGGCGCATCACCTGATCCGCGACCGTCCGCTGATCGCGTTTCACCTTGATCCCTAGGATCGCTTTTGCGTGTCCCACGGTAAGAAGACCATCTGCAAGAAATTTTTGGATGTCCTTCTGGAGATCAAGGAGTCGCATTGAATTGGCCACGGTAGCTCTCGATTTTCCAACGCGTTTTGCGATTTCGTCCTGTCTCATATCAAACTCCTTGGCGAGTTTGACGTAGCCGTTGGCCTCCTCGATCGCATTGAGGTCCTGCCGCTGCAGGTTTTCCACGAGGGCCATTTCGAGGACTTCACGGTCTGTGGCCTTTCGAAGGATGACCGGAACGGTCACAAGGCCAAGTTTCTGAGAGGCTCGCCACCGGCGCTCCCCGGCAATGAGTTCGTACTTACCACGGACACGACGGGTTATAAGAGGCTGGATCACGCCATGGGCCCGGATGGATTCTACAAGCTCTTCCAGATTGGCCTCTGGAATTTCGCCTCTGGGCTGTAGCGGGCTCGTGACTACCTCATCGATCGCGACTTCAAGTACATCCGATTCTGAGCTGTCAGAGTCTTTGGTCTTGGCGCGTTTTTTGTTCGCGGTCCCCGCTTTCTTTTTCTTTCTCGCCGGCGCGGATTTTTTCGCAGCTGGTTTCTTGATGAGTGCCCCTAATCCTTTTCCTAGCGCCTGTTTCGCCATGTCACTCACAATTAGGACAGACCAGATCGGAAGATCAAATCTCATTTCGTTTTTTAACGAGGCGCGGGTTCCCGTGCCCGGATGTGGGCCGGCTTGTTGGGTCCGGTGATGATATGGATTCGAGTGGCTATGCTTGACGGGGAGTGCCGCATGTCCCAGAAATGGGTCGTGAGTCGAACGCTTTTGATGCTGCTAATGCTGGCGTTGATTGGAGGTGGCTCTGCGAGATCGCAGAAAACTGGCAAGGTGCCTCCGGAGGTCCTCAATCAGGCGGTGATTGCCACCCGTGCCATGGGGCAGCAGATTCTCCGGGGAGATTACACCGTAGCACTAGAACGCATGTATCCCCGGTGGAGAAACCGGGCAGCTAAAAAGCTCCCGGGAGGTCAGTCAGAGTTAGCGAGGCGTCTTGCGGAAATTCCCGCCGAGATGGCAAAACAGGGGATTTCGATGCTTAAATATGAGGTCGGAAAACCTGCTGGGGCTCACGAGGTGGTTCTCCTGCGAGGGAAGGACAGGTTGGGAAAGGAAGTTCAGATGTATCTTGAGTGGTTGGTTTTTGTTCCAACAAGGGCGGAGTATCGCATCATCGACCCACAAACTAGGTTAGCTCGCCGCATTGAAACCCGAGGTTTTCAGGTCGCGGTGAAAAAGAAAGGGACGGCGGACTGGTATTTCATCGATGGGCGTAATTGTAGTTTGGCGGATCTCCGGAGCTTTTTCCCGGGCCTTCCGGAGGATCCCGTTCTTCTTGGTATGCCCGAGGTTGGTGGAGGGGAGCTCCAGAGTGGGGGATGAGCACTAGGGATCTAGGCAGTGACAAGATGAAATGAGTGGGAGGGGTAGTGACCTCATGGG
>CAXEFH010000087.1:0-11804 GCA_963989605.1 uncultured Roseibacillus sp.
TAATGATACGGCGACCACCGAGATCTACACCTCTCTATTCGTCGGCAGCGTCAGATGTGTATAAGAGACAGGATGGGAGCAGGCTCCCTACGGGTGTAAAAATGAGGTGGATGCCAATTTCAAGCGGATGCTCCACTACGCCTGTGAGAAAAAACGAGCGCATGCGGTCCGGGTGGGTGTGGGAAGTCACAACCTCTTTGATGTATCCTACGCCCTGCTTCTGAGGGAGAGGGAGGATGTAAGAGGAGAAGTGGAAATTGAGATGTTGGAGGGTATGGCCAATCATCAGGCCAGGGCTGTCGAGAAGGCTGGGGGCAGCCTGCTTTTTTATGCTCCAGTGGTTTTAAGGGAGAACTTCCATTCTGCGATAGCCTATCTAGTGCGCAGGCTGGATGAGAACACCGCTCCCCAGAATTTTCTCCATGATCTTTTCGGCATGCGTCTGGGAGACGAAAAATGGGAAGAGCAGAAGGAGAAGTTCCTGCGTGCCTGCGCGATGAAGGATGAGGTCAGCGCCCTGCCGACCCGGAAACAAAACCGAAGAGTCGTATCCCGGGAATCCGCAAGTACTGCCTTTCGTAATGAGCCCGATCCCGATTGGACCCTCGGCGTAAACCGGGAATGGATTGAGGGGATACGCCATGAGGCTGAGATACCAGAGACGATTGGAATTCAGGTTGCAGGAACAGTAAGGTATCCTTCCGAGAGGCAGGAATCCCATGATCCATGTAAACCGGATGGCTCTCTGTATCGGTTTTGTCTGGCGGGTGAAAAAGACGTGGAGCAGGCGTTGGAGGTTGCAGCTCAATCGGTCGAGAATCGAGAGGCGTCCGGTGATTTCAGCTCACCAGATCTCTTCGTGCGAATTAGCTTGGAATTGGCAGGGCAGAGAGGGTCGCTGATCGCCACCATGCTACGCGACGCCGGGAAATCTGTCGCTGAGTCGGATGCCGAAGTGAGCGAGGCGATTGATTTCGCGCGCTACTACGCCGAAGGTCTGTCACAAATTGGAACGGGGGATGGCACCGAGCACAGTCCTCTGGGCGTAGTGGTGGTTGCTCCCCCGTGGAATTTTCCGTTAGCGATTGCTTGTGGGGGTGTCGTGGCGGCCCTTGCCGCAGGAAACGCAGTGATCTTGAAGCCTCCACCTGAAACAGTGCTGACTGCATGGCGTCTCGCGGAGGTTCTCTGGAGCGCGGGCGTTCCTGAGAATCTTCTCCAGTTCCTTCCGGTTGCAGAAAATGCGGTAGGAAAAAAGCTGCTTATCGACGAGAGAGTGGCGGGAGTGATCCTTACCGGGGCTTATGAAACCGCTCGGCTCTTTCGGTCGTGGAAGCCCTCTATGCGCCTTTTTGCCGAAACCAGTGGTAAGAATTCCGTGCTTATTTCTGCAGCGGCCGATCCAGACCAGGCTATCAAGGACCTCGTCAAGAGCTCCTTCGGTCATGCTGGACAAAAGTGCTCGGCCGCTTCTCTCGCAATTCTTGAAGCGGACCTCTACGATGATAGAGCGTTTCTCAGGCAGCTACGGGATGCTGCGGCAAGCTTACGGGTTGGGCCTTCGGATGAATTAGCCAACATTGTTACCCCGGTAATACGTCCTCCGGGAGAAGCACTGCAGAGAGGACTGACTGAGCTTGAGGAGGGGGAGGAGTGGCTTCTGGAGCCTCGAATGATCGATGAAAACCCTTGTCTCTGGTCGCCTGGTATTCGGTTGGGCGTGAGGCGCGATAGCTGGTTCAGGCAAACCGAATGTTTTGGTCCGGTTCTGGGGTTGATGCGTGCGAAAAACTTTGAGGATGCAGTTCGTCTTCAGAACGAGTCCAACTTTGGTTTGACGGGTGGAATACAGACTCTCGACCAGCGGGAAATCGAACGGTGGAAAAAAGAAGTCGAGGTAGGCAATGCCTATGTCAATCGTCCGATCACCGGAGCCATCGTGCAGCGGCAACCGTTTGGAGGATGGAAGCGTTCGGTGGTCGGTCCGGGCGCAAAGGCGGGAGGTCCTAATTATGTCCTGCAGTTTGCGAAATGGCGGGAGTGTGGACTCCCTGAAGAGGCAGGCGCAGAGGTCGGCGGGTGGCTATGTGAAAAATTCTGCGGAATTCTTCCAGAGTCGGTGGAGAGGCTCAGGGCGGCTTCGGTAAGCTACGCCCGGTGGTGGCGCGATGAGTTCTCAGTCTCCCACGACCCCTCCTCCATTCTTGGAGAAGCGAACGTATTCAGGTATCGTGTCCGTGGTCCCATTCTTGTGGGTGCGCACAACATGAACCCGGAAGATGTGGCTCTTGTTCTTCTGGCAGGATGGACCACGGGAGTTGAGTTGATATTGAGTGATCATCCCGGTCGAGAGGAATGTGCTGCGCTTACAGAAGCAGCGGGTGTGAAATATTCTGAAGAGACACCTATGGAATTATGCAAGCGAGTCGAGTCACAGGGTTCGAATTTCGATCGTATCAGAGCTCTTCAGCCACCTAAGGAACTTCGCGAGGTTAGTCATCACTCGGGCTTGGAGATTATCGACTGGCCTATTCTCGCCAACGGGCGACTGGAGTTGTTGCACTATCTGAGGGAGCAGACGGTGAGTGAGACCCTTCACCGTTACGGAAACATTGTTAGGAACAGGTGAGCGAGACGCCCATCGTCCGCCAGATTGTGCTGCGCTGGACCAATTCTGTGATGTCGCGCTTATGGTGGTGAAATCCCGTATTGTTCGGTCAGGTCCAGAATGGCACGAGATATGTCGGGTTCCAGCTTCCCCATGGAGGGGATCTCCCGGGCGAGGAGGGCTTTGACCGGACCTTGCTCCCGGCGAGGAAGTGGGGCATAGCGCCCGATGGATTGGTCGACAGTCGGGGGAGTACTCCATTGAGAGAGAAGTCGTAAGGCTTCCAATCTCTGACCAAGAGGTATCCTCTTGTTGGCAGCAAAGCGGAGGAGGCGAGAAGCATTCTGTTCCCCCCCGCACCGGAAGCTGCTGTGCAATATTCTCCTCATCATCATAGGGGAGAGAACACGGCCTTTTTCGTCGGGGGCATATTCATCCAAAAGAGCTGCGACAGCCGGTCGTGCGTTTTCGATAGGCAGATCATGAACTGCCCGGATAGCTTCATCCGCAACCTCGCTCTCGTGGTCAAAAAAGAAATGAATGAGACCCGGTGAGAGGAGTCTTCTGAGGGCGAGGACAGAAGCCAGACGGATTGCCTTACTGGGATGTCTGGAAAGAGCGGTAAGCTGTGCCTCGGTGCCGGATTCCGCAAGGGCCATGACTCCAGCGTGGCGGAGGAAGACGTCCCGGTCAGCATTTTCAGCAAGAAGGAGAAGGGTGGGGTTAAACGCAGCTGTTACCCGCAGGCGTGCGAGTGAGATTGCTGCGAAGGCACGAACACGTGGGGAGGAGTCCTTAAGGGAATTTATCAGGCGCCCGGAGTCCTTAAGCGGAGCCTCTCCGAGGGCGCGCGCTGCCTGCGCACGAAGTTCCTCCGCGGGATTACTGAGTAACTCCACTAACCGATTGGTCGAAGCGATTGAGCCGAGGCGGCGTGCACGGATCCAGAGACCCCATGTGCCATGGAGGGCGAGATCAAGGCTCTCTTCTTGACGGGTCGCGTTGATAAAATAGGGAACAGCCTCCGGTCTGCTGGCTAGCGTCATTTGAGCGCGAAGACGAACCCTGAAATCGTCGTGTTTCATCAGTTCGAAAAGTTCGACAGAGGGTAGGTTCATGATGCGACGACCCTGGAAGAGATCCGATACCTCGGTCCCCGGAGGAGAGGCCGGCGTTGGTTCGGAAACGAGAGAGAAGACTCTTCCAGGACTCTGATTTTTTTCCTTCTTGAAAATGTCAGTCACATAGAGGGTTCCGTCATTCCCGAATTCAAGATCTGTTGCCGTGGATCCCCAGAGAAATTTCTGCTTGCTAGCCAGCTTCATCCCAGCTCCGTCTCTATCGAGCAGAAAGGACCAGATGCCAGAGCTTCCCGGTTCTCCGTTATTGTCACAGATGAGAAATGAATCCCGACATCGGTTGGAGAAACCTGTCCCGGGGTGGTAAGTGAATCCTGCTGGCTGGATGGGCAGGACACCCACCGGTGGCAGGAGGAAAGCAGGCTGGTTCTTTCGGAGCACGTCCCACTGGTGTTCCTGCATCCACTGATTGATGGGGCGTTCCGAGCAGCCAATCTCTAGATGAAAGGTATGGAGGTTTTGATGACCTGTGCGCCAGCCGCTATCTGCGCCATCAAAAATGTACACGACGCGAGCCTGGTCTCCCTGACCCGAATCGCTGTCCACGGTCACAGGATTACCCCAGCGATCAAAAACGACACCTTGAGGATCTCTCAAGCCAGCGTGTATTACCTCAAAGTGAGAGCCATCCGGATCAAAGCGGAACACAGCCCCTTGATCATTGTAGGAGATTTGATGGCCCTCCTGGGTTGCAATGTTCATGGCCCTGTCACCGACTGATCCATAAAGCCGTCCGTCCGGCCCCAGTGCAAATCCGTCGAGATCGTGACCTGCGAGCGATATCCTCGGCCCGAACCCCGAGACTAACTTCGTCCTCTGATCTGCTTCTCCATCGCTGTCAGTATCTCTCAGGGACCAGATATGTGGGATACAGGCAAAATATACTCGATCATCCAGGGGGAAGATGCCGCCTGCGGCCCCATCGAGTAGATCGTCAAAGCCCTCAGCATAGATGGTGCTCCTGTCGGCGATACCATCGTGATCAGTATCCCTGAGAAGGCGGATCCTCTCGGACCGTTCTCTCATTTTTTCGATAGGATACCTTTGATTCCATTTCCGATGTAGTTTTCTTCGGTCAGTAAGCGTGGTGGCTGCGATGTCGTCTCTGAGCCAGTAAGGGTGGTCCCGGGTGTCGGGAACACAGTGTTTGGAACGGTGAGACTCTGTCACCAGAAGATTACTTTCCATGTCGATGGAAACAGATAGTGGCGAGTAAAGGCCATGGTCTTCATAGCTCGCAAAAATCCCAAGTCTGCTGTTTGGTGGAATCTGAATAGCGGGAATCGTTCTGCTGCTGGTAAGCCCCGGGATCAGGGGCTGCCCGTTACGGGTGGCGTGAGGAAACAGAGGTTCCGGATGATCGCCGAAAAGGATATGATCCACGAGAATATAGCCGTTAGTTTGATTTGAGGCATCCACAATCCTGACTCTGGCCTCTCTTCCCATGAGGTTGCTGAGGTCCCAGGTCACTGACTGCATCCTGGGGTTATCCTTTCCGGTAGATTCCCTGACAATCTTCTGGCCTATTATAAGTTGAATTGAGGTCAGGCCCCTCAGACTTCCACCCCCGACGAGGAAGCTGAGATATGGACGCTGGATGGTGAACGCGGGCGAGGTAAGCGATCCCATGCCCTTAACCCCAATGGATAAAGAGCTTGCGAGGCACTCTTCCGCGAATCCCGTAACCTCCCCAGGTTGATTCCTGTCTTTGCCGGATGATGGTCTTTTTCCGAAAGCATTGCCGGTCTCACGCCATTCGCCAAAAGTCTTCTTCTCAAAGTCCTCGAAGATGGTTTGTCCTGCAGCGGGGGATGCGGCCTGAAGGAAAAGGGAAAGCAGTAAAATGGGAACGGCAGGCATCGCTTTTGGCCAAGTTGCAGAGGGTGCGGTAGAGGGAAGCTTCAGGATTAAAGTCAGCGTGCCGGACTTATCAGGTAAAGGCATGTCAGGTAAGCGAAGGAATGGTCTCAGCCCAGCATGGAGTTCAGCTGATCTTCGGAGATGATACCAACCCCAAGGCTGTCCGCCTTATCACGTTTTGAACCACCTCCCTCACCTACAAGGAGGTAGGTAGTGCTTTTGGAGACGGATCCAGTAACCTTTCCGCCATTTTTCTCGATGATCTCTTTATATGCGGAGCGGGGCCGAGAGAGACTCCCGGTTATCACAAATGTTTGTCCGGCTAGAACCAGGCTGTCGGAGGATTTCAATTCGGATGGGCGGGGGAGGAAATTGTCTGACCTTGGAGAAAGTCCCAGATCCGCGAACTGATTCATGAATTCCCTGCCGGGGGCGGAGGCGAAGAAAGCTACCAGGTTCCGGGAGGCAACTGGGCCGAGATCCGGAGAGATTTCGAAAGCGGCAATAGTATTTTCCAGTTCTGTTATTTCAGTTTTCAGTTCATCGTGGCGTATTTTGCGCCTTTTTCTCTCGGTATCATCCCGGGGAGGCCTGTCCCGGTTCTGCGGAGACACATTTTTTCTCTCCTCTGCGAGGTCAGCAATTTGACAAATAACACCAAGGATCTCGCTTGAGGCGACGTCAGGGAGCGTTTCATGAAGACGACTCACCTCCCTCGAAGCTGATTCGCCGATTTGAGGTATACCCATCGCAAAAATCCATCGGGAAAGCGGCTGCCCAGCCTTGGACTCGTTGATGGAATCAACCAACAATTTCGCTTTCTTGTCTCCAAAACGGCGGGGCTTTGATTCTTCTCCGGTTTGAAGTCGTGCTGGATCCAGGAGCAGGTCAGCCAGGTCACCGGTCTTGATGGAGAAGAGGTCCAGTGGTGAGAGTGCAAGTCCTGATGCAACGAGTTTGATGGCGACAGATTCACCAAGGCCCTCAAGATCGAGTGCCTTGCGTTGAGCGAAGTGAGTAAGGGTTGCGACTGCTTTTTTAGAACAGAGGGGATTTTCGCACCACCACGTGATAACGGGTCTTTCCTTATTGTCCGAGTTGACTCTTTGGACGATGGAACCTTCACAGGCCGGGCACTTTCCTCCGAGATGGTCGGACATGGAGAACGGGGTTGCATCAGGAGGGCGGTTTTCTTTGATGACCCTGAGGACCTCCGGAATGATTTCCCCGGACTTGTGCGCAAGGATGGTGTCCCCGATACGAATATCTCGTTCGTGAATGAAGGATTCATTGTGAAGGGTCGCCCGTGACACGGTGGTGCCAGAGAGAGAGACCGGTTCCAGTTCCGCAACGGGGGTCAGGATTCCACTCCGTCCAACCTGCACCGTGATATCAAGAAGGCGCGTGGGTTTCTGTTCTGGAGGGTATTTAAAGGCCACAGCCCAGCGTGGGGCCCGGGAAGTTGCTCCGAGGGCACTACGGTCCAGCAGAGAGGCGACCTTGATGACTGCCCCATCGGTGGCATAAGGAAGATCGAAGCGTAGATGCTCAAGTTCACTGATGGCCGAGAGCACCTCGTCGAGAGTGTTTGCGGTCCACAGTGGTTTGTTGCTTGGAATCGAAGCGGATGAAAGAAGGGAGCGGAAATCCTCCTCAGTCTCAAGTTCAAGGCCCTCAATGACTCCAAGCCCGTGGGCGATAAAGTCGAGAGGGCGCTCGGCCACGGCCCGCGAATCGAGCTGTTTCAGAGTTCCAGCTGTGGCATTCCGGGGGTTTGCGAATGTTTGTAAACCTGCGTCATGGCGCTCTTCATTGAGACGGCCAAACGCCTCGTCAGGCATGAAGACCTCACCCCGAATTTCCAGAAGGGCAGGATGGGTTCCGGTCAGCACGAGAGGCAAGGTGGGGATTGTGCGCAGATTAGCGGTGACATCGTCCCCCGTGAGACCATCTCCACGGGTAGCTCCATAATCGAGCGCTCCATCGCGGTAGACCAGGGAAGTGGCCACTCCGTCAATCTTTGGTTCGATGGTCACGGTGATGCGATCTTGTGCGAGGTTCTTTTGCAGTCTCTGGTAAAATTCCCGTACTTCCTCCTCGGTGAAGACGTCATCGATGGAGAGCATGGGGGCTGGATGCCTTACTTGCTCGAATCCCTCCAGTGGGGCGCCTCCGACCCTTCTGGTCGGGGAATTTGGATCATCAAGTTCGGGATGCAGGGCCTCCAGCTCTTCCAGTTCGCGGAACATCCGGTCATACTCCCTGTCTGTTATTTCAGGGCTGGCCTCCACATAATAGAGCCGATTGTGTCTCTCGAGAAGACAGCGTAGCTCAAGGATTTTCTGGTCTGGAGACATCGTGCTTGCGCAACGGTAAAGGATTCTCACCTGATGAGGAAACCCGAAACACTGCTAGCGGAATCTTCCGTCTCAGGGGGTTGAGTGCTTCGGTAAATATTGCAGCAGGACCTTGCAGGCGAGGGCCCCGGTCAAGGATCCGAGGACGTCCGCAATCCAGTCGCCAAGATCGTTTCCGGAGCGGGTGGGTATCCATGACTGATGCCATTCATCAAGGGCTCCGATGGCGGCGAGGCTGATCGTGACAACCAGAAGGCTCCATGGGAATGAGGCCCGTCGCGGGTCTCTCCGGAGATGAAGAGCGATCGAAAGCAGGATGGCGCCGATCAGGAAATAGGTGAAATGGAGAACCTTGTCGAACCCCGGAATATCTACAGTAGGGGCTTCGGGTACGGGCCTTCCCGAGAGGAACCACAGGGCCACAAGCCAGACTGCGAAGGCTGTGAACCAGACACTGCTCCTGAAAAAAGAAGAGGGAAAAGAAGCGACAGACATCAGCGATCGTCACCGCGCTGTTCGACCTCCAAGCGCTCCGCAAGCCACTGCTTCATCATGGACTGGTAGTTCAGGAACCGCTCCCGGGCAATCCGCTTGATTCTCGAAAGCATCCGGGGATCGAAACGCAGGGTAATTGTGGTGGATTCGCGGCTGTCTGGAACATGCTCAGAAGCCTTCATCAACGAGGGAGTCAGTTCGTTATCTTTCCAGAATTGAGCTTCTTCGGCTTCACTCGAAAAGTCAGGGATTTCGCCCCAGGTGGAAATGGATTTCATGAGCTATTTGTATTCGGCGTATTTTCGATCGTAATACTTGCGCTCTCCCTCGGTAAGATCCCGGACTGCGACAACGCGAACCTTCTTGCCGTCGGACCAGAAGCAGAGGAAGAGGTAGCGATCTTCCACGGTTCGCCCCAGAGAGTAGTAGCGGGTCTCCCCGTCACTGCGATCGCGATCAGGAAGAAACCTGACCGAAAAGGGGTCTTCAAGGGCCTCTTCGATCTCACGAGGCTTGATGTCCTTTAGATCGAAGTGAACGTCCAGCAGGTCAAGTTCCATCCGTAATTGTAGGCTAAGTCAGGGAGATCCGGTTTCACAATGAAATAACGGGGGTCGGAACAGGATGAAAACGATCTGTTCGAGGCTGCATTCTGCGGTCAATCGGAGCGAGGACTCTACCGGAACCGGTTTCAGAGATCCTGCGGCACGCCGGATGTTTCCCTGATTCGCTCAGCGTGGCTTTCTGAGAGGCCCGCTGCTTCCCATGAGGGCAGAGGAGCGCATCGCTGCCACAAACAACGAATGTGCATCGATCGCAGCAGGCGCGGAGGTGATGAAGAGATGGCCGGGAGGCTTCCTTGGGCCTCGTCAAGGAACTGAGATTTCAAGAAGACTTTTTTTCAACGTAGAATAAGAGTCGGCTCCGAGAACAAAATAGTGTGGATTACCATCTGCCTTCCCGTAAAATATTCTATTCCTCGGAGAGGAGCTGGCTGGGGCCAGAGAGAAGGAGGATTCACGGAATCCCCTCAACTCACCCTCGTCGTCGAGTTCGCGGAATACCGCAGTCAGACGAAAACTGGGTGACAGCAGGGCGCGAACGGCAGCAGGAGTGTCTGGCTTGAGCCATCGCTCCACCCGCAATTGCTCCATGAAATTTATAAATTGATTCGCCCGATGCTTGTTCAGGGAAGAAGTCACGTCTTGATCATGCTGACGCGCATTCCATTCCTCCGAGAGGAATTTGTATTTGAGTGTCAGGGCAGGATCAGACAGAGGAACCCTAATTGGGAACTGCTCGATTTTCATAGCGCTGAGATCAACAACTGAAAATGGCATCAAGAGAGAATCATGCCACTGGTAAGGATCGGATGCGATAGCAGTGTAAGTGGATGGCCTTATCTCTGAGATAGTGGGACTGCCCTGTTTCATTGCGTAGCACCGGCCATCACTAGAGCGGCCGAAGAGAAGATCAATTTCCTCGCCGTCCTCCAGTTCAAGCTGCATGCGCTTGGCCGGCGGCGAAAGCCCGTAACGGGAAAGGTTGCTTGGGGCATTTGAGGCAAATCCCAGGACTTCATCGAGAGTAAGGGCTCTCAGCGCTGTGGCCACAACTGCTTCGTTTGCTGGTGATTGCTCATCCGAAACGTTCAGAATCCAGCGAGGGCGTCCGAGGCTGTCTCTGCCAAGGAAAACGCGGAAGGGATCAGGCCGGGTAACCTTATGAAGAGTCATGGACTGGAGAGATCCGATATCAAGATCAGCCAGTGTCCTATCCCGGAGTTGATCAACCTTGAGAGGGAGTTGCGCAAGCGAGATGCCGCCGGTCACAGGGTTGCGGGGAATCTCAAATACCAACCCCGGGCGCTCTTTCGAGGTCGCGAATACCGTATCTGCTTCCGGGGGATTGGGAGGCTCAACCGTAAGGATGGTCGATGCGGTAGACTGATCATTTGCAGCGGCCTTGGAGCTGAGTTCAAGCTGGAGTAGAAATCCCCCGGGAGGCCGTGGAGGGATGGTGATGGATTTCTGGTCATGAATCCGGATTGCCTTCAGTTGGGAGAGCCCCACGATCAGACCATTGACCATCTCGGGCTTGGTTCTGGTTTCAAGGGGCTTGGTCATCATCCACGGGGAAGACGAATCAGGGTCTCTGCTGAGAAGAATTTCACGTCCCTCTGACCGGATCCTGATGTCCACTACGCGCGTTTGGTCTATCAAGAGGGGATGGTGATCGCGAAGAGGATTGAGGCCGCGATCAAGTATGCGGCGAATTCCGTATTTGAGTTTTTTAGGCGAAGAGCAGACGTAGACATGGTCATCCATCGAGGATTCCCTCGGTCTGACGAAGAATGTCTCGCTGAGGTGGCCATCCTTATCGTCGAGGCGGTGCCACGCAGATCTTCTTCCAAGAGTAAAGTCTGCGAGAGTTTGATTGCCCGTTCCTCTGAGAGTTATTTGATACGGACCAGAATTAGACGTGGAGCTACGCATTCCAGTCTCATTTTCGGTGATCGACCGGTTCCTGTATGCGTCCTCAACCCGAAGGTGGCGGGCAGCGTAGATAATGGTCTGGAGGACGCCGTAATCTGCTCGATCTTTAATCGGAGCGACCATTTGCCAGACGCCCTCGCGCTTTATGAAACTTGCTCGCTCTCCCTTGCTTTTGGCGATCACCAGTTGTTCGACATCCCCGAGTTCGAAGTTGCGGTAAAGGAACTCACCTGCCGGTTCGGGGGAGGATCCGAACAATGTGCCGGGCTCCTTGCTGTTCAGGTGTATGCCAGCCATGCTTCCCGCGAGGACCGCAAAGAGAGCCATGATCAGGGTGGACCTTCGGGGGAGCATTATTCCGTTGGGAGTGTCAGGTTCAAGTTGCCGGAGAAAGGTTGATCATATGCCTGGATCGCCTTTCAGGACCTCCGGGCATTCCAGATTGAGAGGGAAATGAGCAGGAAGAGTCCCGGAACAAAGAAGAGATTCAGCTTGTTGACGAAGGATACCTTCTGGGACGAGAGGAGAAGCTTGTAGTAGCGGACAGGCTTGGGGCCTATGCCGGACAGTTCCTCCCGGCCGATGAGCCAGTTGTTAGTATTCCTGAGAAAGTCGATATGCTCTTTTTGCCGGCTGCGGGGTCGCAGGAAATCCCTGTTCGCCACGACAATCATTCGTGAGGTCTTGCCAGCGGTCTGGTCGGTTCGCTCATTACCGCGGGAAACCGAAGCGGCAAGATAGTGGGGGCCTGGCAGGGGAGCAGTTCCGTCCAAAGGCTGGGCTGTCACGTTTTCGTTCGCGGTAATCAACGCGAGGGGAAGGATCTGCCTTAGTTCAAGATCCTCCGCGT
>CAXEFH010000088.1:0-11755 GCA_963989605.1 uncultured Roseibacillus sp.
AATGATACGGCGACCACCGAGATCTACACCTCTCTATTCGTCGGCAGCGTCAGATGTGTATAAGAGACAGTTCTTGGTCAACACCTGGACAGCCTGAACCAGGATCCAGTCCTGTATCTTCTAGTGATTTAGTATTTAGTGAAATTTTCCCCGACCCCGAAGGTGCTGACACCCAAAGTTGGCCTAAAGGAGAATGGATTGAGATATACAACAATGATTCTACCGTTGTCAATATTGATGGATGGAAATTGAAAGCAAATAACAGAAACTTCGTTATCGATGCTGTAGATTTGCCACTACAATCCGATACTCTAGTCCAACCTGGTGATGTGGCATTGATTTCTTTGAACGGAACTAGTTCGTTCTCACTTAAGAATACAGTTCCCGATGTAATCACCTTGGTCGATTCATACAATTCAATAGTTGATTTTATTGGTTGGAATGAGACCATTGAAGGAGAGTCTTTAATCGCCCCAGGGACCAGTCATTCCGGTTATGCTATGAAGACTGCGAACTCTTTGACTGGATGGGTGCAATCGGAAATTGCGGTGCGGCCCATGTTGTTGAATACTTACGAACCGGAGTTGTTCAGGTCTGATGCGCTACGCCATCTTTTCAGAGATATACGGTAATCGTCAGGCATGGAATGCCATCGTTGACGATTTCGTCGGCCTTGGAATTGATATGCCGATCTGTCTCGGGGATGTGTCTGGTCACGGTGCGGGGACGGCGGAGATTCTTGAGGATCTGCGAGCTCGGACCGGGAATATTGTTCTGGGAGACTGCGATGCGGCTCTGGCCGGATTGCTGGGAGAGGCGAATCCGGATGAGGCTACAAATCATTGTATCAGGTGGACACGGGAGCACCTTCATCAGGAGGCGCTTTTATACCTTCGCGAACGTCCACTTGCCCTTGAAACAGGAGGAATCCTCTTTGTTCACGGGGAGTGTGTAAAACCGGGGCGCTACAGCGGGATAGGGAGTGAGAATGAAGCTCGTCAAAACTTTGACGCGATTGCGCACCGGGTGACCTTCCTCGGGCATGCGCGAGAGGCGGGCTGCTACCGACTGCAGGCGGATGGAGTAATTGACAGTCTTCCCGCAGAAGACCGGCAACTTTCCCCGGACTGCCGTTATCTGGTGAATGTCGGATCGGTAGGAGAACCGGTCAGTGCTGAGGATCCGAGGGCCTCCTATGTCATCTATGACAATGAAACCCACGAAGTCCTATTCCGGCGAGTGACGTTTGACGTTGATTCCTATCGCTCAGACATACTCGATGCTGGTCTGTTGCTTCGACCATGGTGCCGGGAAGGTGATGGAAGAGATGCTATGGAGGCGGTATTTCCGGGTGGCCCGAGGCTCGAGCACGAAGAACAGGATGTCGTGGTTTCGCTTGCCTCAGTGGGGTCCGTTGTTGAGCCTGCAATCCGGGCGCCGGCAGAGTATCCTGCCCGCCGCAGTCGAGGTGTGCTGTCGTGGATGTCGCTGTTCGCTGTCGTCGTTCTGGCAACTGGCATCGGGATTTTCGTCTTTAAGGAGATCGGGAGGAACCAGCAGGATGAGGTCACCCCGGGTGGTGCGGATCCTGCTCCCCAAGCGGCATTCCATTACGAGGAGTCATCGGGATTGGATCCCGTTCATGGTGCTGACCTGATACCGGAGCTGGAAGCAAGCCCCGAGGAAGTGGCTCAACCGGCCGGACTCCCGGAAGGGAACCTGGATTTGTTGAGCGATGATACCGAGAATTCTCAGTCGGTGGCTGTAAATGACGATTCCATCGGTTCCCCGCATTCTCCAGAGGCCGAGCAGTCCGGCGAGTCCGAGCCGGGCGGGGAATCTGGGCCAGCAGGTGAATCGAGGTCAAATGTTGAACCCGATCCCGCCGGTGAGCCCGAGCAGGTAATCGCGGAGAATGCTCTACCTCTGGGAAAGGCTCCGATACCACCGGAGCCCGCCGAGGTCGCCTCCCTTCGGCCCCCTACCCGTGGCCTCATTTTTTATGCGCCATTCGATGAGGAGTCCACGGAGTTCCGGATCCGTGATCTTTCCGGAGGAGAACGGGATCTCGACGCGACCAGTGGAAGTCCGGGTATTCTCGGCCGGATCGGGATGGCCTGCCGACTGGTGGCGGAAAACGGCAGCGAAGCAATGCGCTCACCGGTCAAGGCTCTTCTCGAGGTCAACGATTTTACCGTCGCCTTCTGGCTGAAACGGCCTGATCCGTCCCTGCAGGATTCTGCCGATACGGATTCTCCTGCGAGCCCCAAGACGCTGCCCGATGCGACCCTGATTTCTCTGGACGGTGTCTGTGAGGTGCGGATGGTCGATGACAGGATTGAGGCTGCGGTAGGAGAGAATACTCCGGCAACTCTTGGGTTCCCGAGGGATTTGCTCTGGCATCATATCCTCTTGGAGCGCGTTGATGGGGAGGTATCAATCTGGTTAGATCACAGGGTGCAATCCAGGGTCGTCCCCGATGTCCCCGGTTCTCCTCCGGCCGAGGGCGCGGCTGTTCAGGTGGGCAGTAAGAATGCGGACTTTTGTATCGATGAGGCCGCAATATGGGCGCGTGGATTCACCGAGGATGAACGATGTGTTTTGTATCGTCTCGGGCGATTTGACACTCCAATCATGGCTCCGCCGAGGTCCATTTCCTACTGGGGCTTCGACAAGAGCAAGTTGGGAAAAGGGATTTTCGGGGACTATATCGGTACTCGACCACTTGGATCATTCGCACGATGGAAACCGGCAAAGGCCCTCGCGCCTGACCCCGTTCCTCTGACGAGGAAAAGAAATGTGGTTGCGAGCCAGATCTCCCACGTCGCCGAGAGCAGGGAAGGCGCGGGAAGCTTCGAAATGAAAGGAGACACCCCTTTTACCTACGAAGGCTGGTTCAAGCCCGGGCGCTTGACGGCTGGGACTCTGGGCGGGACGGTTCCGGGTTCGAATGAAACGGGCGAGGCCGGTTGGCGGCTTGCACTCAGTCCGGGAGAGAGCGGGAAAGGATTCATGGCCTTCATCTATGATACGGGATCAGAGAAAATGCAGGCGGTTGCCGAAAATGCGCCGATTTATGATGGTCTTCCGCACCATTTTGCAGCGGTCTGGAATCCCCGTTCTTCCGAGACCCACGGGAGCATGAGAATCTTTCTGGATAACAGCATGATCGCGTCAGCTCTCCTGCCCCTCGAAGTGCTAAGGCCGGTAAGTGGCCAGCCCTTTCGCATATCGGTCGGGGGCTCAGCGATCGTGGTGGATGAATTACGATTCACGACCGGGTCTTTGAGACCCATTGAGTTCCTGACCAAGGGAGAAGAGCGACCGGCTCCCGGTCTACCCATGGAGGATAACGACGGAAAACGGATGCCGCCGCCCTCGCGGCCCGGGGAATCGCCCTTTCAACGGGCGGCTCGCGAATTGGAGGAGCGAAAGGCAGAGCAGGCGGCAGAGCGGGCCCGGAAAAAGGCGGAAGATGACCGGCGCAGGCGCGAGGGATTTGGTGTAAGGGACTGATCCGGTCAGAATCGGTATCCCTTGATCTGCTCGTAGGATTGCAGTTGCTCGATCTCCTTGGTAGCCCGGTTCGTGTAGCTTTCCATGAACGATTGTAGGGCGTGGGGATCTTGGCGCTTGTCAAAGGCATGCAGTGCGGGGTCCGAAATCCGGAACATCAAGGATCTCAAGCGCTCCCGGGACTGGTTGACTGCGATAGAAGTCCCGGGAGGTGCGGACTCTGAGTTGATCAGGTTAGACAGGCAGTGAGGATCCTCACGAAGATTGTAGAACTCCTCGACGGTCCGGAAGGAGAGATGATGGGTGCGGAGCTTCATTCCCGGATTGGTCCGGGCCATGCGACGAAGGGCGTCGAATCCGTTCCACTGCCTCGGAAAGCTACGCTCGCCGTTAGCCCATGGATTAAAGAGGTATGCCCAGTCGCGCGACAGGATACCCCTCATCGGGTAAGCGTCCTTGCCGTGAATGTGGAAGAACTGGGTAAAGACGTGGTCCCGGTCCTCTTGCTGGCCGCCCTGGAGGATTGGTAAAAAAGAGCGCCCATCAGTCCGGGCTGCCGGGGGTAATTTGACTGCTTCCAGAAAGGTGGCCTGCAGGTCAACGCAGGAGAGCATGTGGTTCCTGTCGTCCTGCCCGGCGCTGACCACCCCGGGCCATCGAATAATCCAGGGTGAGCGAGTACTGTCTGGATAGCAATTGGCCTTCACCCCCGGAAAAGCCATCCCGTGGTCGGAGAGGAAAAGGACGATTGTATTTTCCGTGAGGCCGGCGCGGTCGAGTTCCTGCAGTACGGCACCTACCATGTCGTCCGTCCGGCGAACGGAGCCTGCATAACGAGCGAGATGTTTGCGGATCTCAGGAATGTCGGGCAGGCCGGCGCTAACTCGAACTTGAGAAGGGTCATAATTTTGTGACGATTCTGCCCGTTCGTAGTGGGGATTGTCCGGACTGCGGCCCTTGGATCCGGGGATGGAGAACGGATCATGGGGATCGTGACTACTCGCCATCAGGAAAAAGGGCTGGCGTGCAGATTTTGCAGTAGCGAAAAAGTCCCGGGCGAAGCGGCGATAGACCGCCGGGTCTCGGCCCCAGAGATTTTCATCGCCCTTTCCCTGCCACGTGTATGTTGCGGACCACCTGAAAAGCTCCTGTTGATTCAGGGGTTTGCCAATAGTGCCACAGAGGAATCCGGCAGCGTTCAGGAGAGAGGGGAGGGTTGGAGTTCCGGGGCGGATACGCTGGAATCCTTCGGCGCCATTATTTTGCGGATAAAGTCCGGTCAGCATCACGCTGCGGGAGGGAGTGCAGATGGCAACATTGGCATAGCCATGCCAGAACTGTATGCCTTCCTCGGCGAGTCGGTCTATGTGGGGCGTGACGCCCTCGGCGACACCTCCGAAGCAACCGGGGGAGTCCCAGTTCATGTCATCAGCGACCAGCCAGAGGATATTCGGGCGAACGGTGGGCTTGCGAAGCTGTTGCGCGCTGAGATCGGGCACAAGTAATGCGACAACGGTGAGGATAAGGAGAGCGGTACTGTGCATCAGGGTTTTCTGATAGGGTTGTGTCCCAGAGTGATATGGATCCTCGGCGGGATGAATTCAAAACGGTCGAAGATCGGGAAATTCTGGATAAATCTGTTCGATCTGAGGGCGATCCCGAGACGGCCCCCTATTCTGATGACCCGGCGGGAACTTCAAGGCGCTGGTTTTTGGGGTTGCGGATTACGACCCCGGGAACCATCACAGCTGCATGAAGGTTCCCGATTGTCTGGAGAAGAAGCGCACCGGGCGCCACGTCGAGGGACTGGCTGCCTGTCTGCTTCCGTTTGAAAACAATGGAGATATTGCCGGACCAGCCTTTCGGGACGCGGTGCAGAGAACTGCGGAAGCTGGTCTCGGGTGTGCAGTCAATATGGATACCGGATATGCAAACTACATCACGCCGACTGAGAGGACAGAGGTTCTGGTGTGGACTACCGAGACACTTGGAAGCGGGAAGCGTTTTGCGGCTGGAGCTTTCGTGGAGGGGAGAGAGGGAGATCTGGAGGAGCTCTACCGGCGGGAAATGGACGAGATTGCTTCTTTCGGAGGAATCCCGGTAATTTTCCAGACAACGCGTTTCCATGACTGGGATCCTCAGCAAATTATAGATCTGTATGCTTCCATCTGTGATCCTTATCCCGAGGTGATCGGGTTCGAGCTCGGGCAGGTTTTCGCGCCATTCGGAATGATCTACGATGAGAAAACGATTCGGGGGCTCATGGGCATCCCCAGTCTTAGTGGCATCAAGCACAGCTCCCTCAGCCGGACAGAGGAATTGAAGCGACTGGCTCTGCGGGACGAATTACGGCCGGAGTTCCGGATATACACTGGCAATGATCTGGGGATCGACATGATTGAGTATGGCTCCGACTACCTGCTCGGGCTCGCGGCCTTCTGTCCCGAGAAGTTCGCGGAACGGGACCGCCTCTGGGAAGATGAGGATTCCGGGTATTATGAACTGGCAGACGCTCTTCAATATCTCGGGAACGTCGGTTTCCGCGCTCCTGTTCCCGCGTACAAGCACAGCTGTGCGGTCTTTCAGCATCTTCTCGACCGGATACCCTGTAGTGAACCCCATCCCAGTTGTCCGCGGCGTCCGGACTGGGAAGAGGAGATCATGCGAGACTGTGCCCTGCGCCTCGGCTACCACCTGTAAGGCTGAGCAAAAGACTTGCTGCGCCCCTATCACCCGCGAGCTCCAACTGGTAAAACTTTAACCCATGTCCTATCCTGAACTTGCTGTTCATACCTTCACGACCCGCCCATGGTCCATGTCCGAATGTATCGAGGGCTACGCACGGCGCGGCATCGGGGGCATATCGGTATGGCGGGAAACACTCGAAGGGGAGGACCTTTGCTCGGTCCGGAAGCACATATCCGATGCAGGACTGGAGGGGCTGGCCCTTGTGAGGGGCGGCTTCTTTACCGGATTTTCTGAGGCGGAACGGGCCGCGGCAATTGAAAAAAACAGGCAATGCCTGATGGAGGCGGAAGCCTTGGGCCTTCCCCAGATTGTACTCGTCTGTGGGGCGACTCCTGGTCAGACAGCGAGAGAAAACTACGAACAGATCCGCGATGGGATTGGTGCAATCGCAGGTGAGGCCGAGCGTATGGGTATCCGACTTTCGATCGAGCCTCTTCACCCGGTATACGCTGGTGACCGTTCTGGGATCTGTTCCTTGCGCGATGCCAATACCCTTGCCGGAGAGCTATCGCTACCCAACGTGGGAGTGGCAGTGGATGTCTACCATGTGTTCTGGGAAGTAGACCTGCGAGAACAGCTGCAGCATTGCGCCGAAAACGGATGGTTGAATGCCTACCACATTTGCGACTTCAAGCCCGACCAGGAGGATGTCCTCCTGGACCGGGGGATCATGGGGGAAGGCTGTCTCGGCCTTGGGAAAATTGACGAGTGGGTCAAGGAGGCGGGTTTTGAGGGCCGCCGAGAGGTGGAGATTTTTTCCCGGAAGTGGTGGACCGAGGACCAGGATGAATTTCTGGACCGGATCCTCGAAGCCTACGAGCAGGTGTACCGGGGCGAATAATTGATTCAGTGAAGGTGAGGGTTTGACTTGAAGTCAACTCGGTCCACCTTTCCCCCCGTCAGCCCAACCACTCCCCCGGGAGAGCCAGCTGTCTCAATTTCCGGATACCATGAACGAGCAGCGAATCGGGATCATCATGAACGGCGTCACCGGGCGCATGGGAACCAACCAGCACCTTGTGCGATCGATCCTCGCCATCAGAGATCAGGGGGGAGTGCTGTGCGGGGAACGGAGAATCATACCTGAACCAATCCTGACCGGACGAAATGAAACCAAGCTAAGCGGTCTGGCCGGCCAATACGGGGTAGAGGGCTACACCACGGATCTGGATTCGGTTCTCTCCGACGATGCGTATTCGATTTTTTTCGATGCTTCCGGGACTCCTCACCGGGTGGGCTTCCTCGAACGCGCGATCGCGGCCGGGAAGCATGTCTATTGTGAAAAACCGACTGCCAACGCCTATGGCGATGCTCTTGCCATCGCGGAGAAGGCAGAGAATGCCGGGGTAAAGAATGGAACCGTGCAGGACAAGCTCTGGCTTCCCGGGATTCAGAAGTTTCGGTCTCTCCGCGACCGGGGTTTTTTCGGAAAGATCCTCTCGGTTAGAGGAGAGTTCGGATACTGGGTCTATCCCGGACACGATCCAGAGCATCCTGCCCAGCGGCCAAGCTGGAATTACCGTAAGGAAGACGGGGGTGGAATTGTTATCGATATGCACTGCCACTGGCGCTACGTGATTGACAATCTGTTCGGCAAGGTCACTCGAATTTTCAGTCATGCGGCCACGCACATTCCTGAAAGGGTTGATGAAAGGGGCGACACCTACGAGTGTACGGCTGACGATTCTGCCTATGCGATCCTTGAGACAGAGAGTGGGGTGGTTTGTCAGTTCAATTCCTCCTGGTGTGTCCGTGTCCGGCGGGACGAGCTTTTTACCATGCAGGTCGATGGCACGGAAGGAAGCGCCACGGTAGGTCTCCGAAAGTGCATTGTTCAGTCGCGCTCCCAGACTCCAACGCCGGTATGGAATCCGGATGTGGAGAGTCCCATTGACTTCTTCGATGACTGGGAGGAAGTGCGCCCCGGGGAGGATTTCGATAATGCCTTCAAGAGCCAGTGGGAACTGTTCCTCAGACACGTGGTGGAAGATGAGCCCTTCCCGTGGACCCTGCGGGAGGGGGCGAAGGGGGTGGAACTCGCTGAGCTCAGCCTCCGGTCAAGCAGGGAGGGGAAGTGGATGGAGGTGCCGGGCTAGGGCAATCTCTTCAGCTCTTTTCCTTTGCAGGGCTGAGGGCACACCGGAAGCCAAGGTGACAGGTTGTTGAGTCAGGTGTGACCTTGCTGCGGGCAGAGTTACGGTAGCGGTTGCAGTAAGACGCGTGGCAGAGAAAAGAGCCGCCCCGAATGACTTTTTCGGTCCCTCTCCCCGGCCCAGAGGGGTTGTCTGCAGGAGAGTTCGTGTAGTAGCGGGAGTCAAACCAGTCGGAAACCCAGTCCCAGGTATTACCCATCATGTTATAGAGTCCGTAACCATTGGCTAGAAATGACCGGGCTGGGGCCGTGCCGCAATAGCCATCCGATCCGAGGTCCTTTTCTGGAAATCGTCCCTGCCAAATGTTACACCGATACTTGCCGCCGGGGATCAATTCATCTCCCCACGGGTAGATCAGGCGTTCCTCTCGACCGCGGGCCGCGCATTCCCATTCGGCTTCAGTTGGTAGTCGTTTCCCCGCCCACTGGCAGAAGGCTTTGGCGTCATGCCATGAGACATGGACAACCGGATGGTTCATGATTTTGCGAATGTTGGTGCCGGGCCCCCCGGGTTTCTGCCAGCAGGCTCCCTCGACCTTGGCCCACCACTCAATTCCGAAGGCCCGGTCGAACCGCATGCGTTTCAGATGGGCCCGGGGAATCTGGTTGTGAAAAACAAACGACCAACCGAAGCGCTCCGCCTCGGACCGGTATCCGGTCGAATCCACAAAGGAGGAAAAGTCCTCATTCGTGACCGCGGTTTGGTCCATGAAAAAGCTCTCAAGCCCTACTCTGTGGATTGGCCCTTCTCCGTCTCCACTCCAGCACTCGGGCCCCTCAGCGCCCATCGAGAATTGTCCCTCTTCGATGAAGGTCATGCCTTCATCTGAACCAGCATTCGAGGAACGGCTCGGGCATGGGGTTTCTGACTTGATATCACTGACAGTCCGAGAAGGTGTGCAGCAGGGCTTTCCATCGGACATGTCCCTAGGTAGCGCTGGCCCGGCAGCATGTCGAATATGATTGCGGTGTTTCCCTGAGGCGGGTCAGGCTGCGGGATGCGGTGGATTTATCTCCCTCTGATGGTCCTCATTGGATCAGCCAGCGCTGGATCTGAAATTACCCTCATAGACTTGAGCGCTGATCAGAGACGGATAACGCTGGTAGACCGGGAAAAGGGCCAGTATCTGGGGCACGTTTCAACCTGCCTGTTGGAGGATGGCAGAACCATTCTGGCGGTCTATCCGAAAGGACATGGAAGAGGAGCGATCATCTATAAGAAAAGCACCGATGGAGGAAGGACGTGGTCAGATCGGCAGCCGACCCCTGAGTCGTGGGCAACCTCGCAGGAGGTCCCTACGCTGCACCGAATGCAGGGAGCCGATGGGAAATATCGGATCGTGCTCTGGTCCGGCCTCTACCCCGCAAGGAATTCGATCAGCGAGGATGGGGGGAAGAGCTGGAGCGAACTGAAAAGGGTTGGCGACTGGGGTGGGATTGTCGTGATGGGGAGCCATCTGAAACTGACAACAGGGAGAGGTCACTATATGTGTGTATTCCATGATGATGGGCGGTTCTTTTCCGATGGCGGCAAACGGGCGAGGCCCGTTACTTTCTCGCTCTACAAAACTCTCACGACGGATGGAGGCTTAAGCTGGTCTCATCCTGAAACCCTTCACAGAGACAGCGCTGTCCACCTATGCGAACCCGGTGTGGTGCGATCTCCTGATGGCAGTCAAATAGCGATGTTGTTGAGAGAAAACGCACGGAAAAGGAATTCACACATCATGTTTTCTGAGGATGAAGGTAAGACCTGGAGCAGACCGAGAGAACTTCCTGTTACCCTGACCGGGGACCGTCATACCTGCCGCTATGCCCCTGACGGACGGCTTGTCATTGTGTTCAGGGGTCGATATGCGGCCGGTAACGTCATTGCGGCCATCGACGGGGACTGTGCGGCATGGGTTGGTCAATATGAAGACCTCGTGGGGGGAAGACCGGGACAATATCTCCTCCGCCTTCTCGACAACAAGATGGGTCATGACGCTTCATATCCGGGGGTTGAAGTCCTTCCGGATGAGAAAGGATCGATTGTTGTGACAACCTACGGCCACTGGATCCGGGGTGAGGACCCATTTATCCTGACTACCCGGTTTTCCATGAAGGAACTGGACGCCCACGCCGAGAAGGGATCAGGCCTTCTACTGGAAGGGAACTCCGTGAGAGTCAGGAGGTAGGTTTGTCGGTGGATTTGCGCTATCGGCTTTGAGTTTGACCTCTAATGGCTACTGTCGGCCGCGTGGAAGGAATCCCACAGATACTTGTTGCGGTTGTCCCGATCTATTTGCTCATGGTGGTTGGAGGCGGTTTGCGGCGTGCCCGGGTGCTCGTCCCAGAGATGGACCAGGGCCTTACCAAGCTGGTCATCCATGTGCTTTATCCAGCATTGATTCTGGACAAGGTTCTCCGGGCGGAGGTATTGCGGGATTTGTCGGTAGTGGTGTGGGCCATCACGGTAGGGTTCGTGGTGATTGTGATTGGCCTCATGGTCGCGCTTCTGGTTGGCCGCATGATCGGCCTTCGGAAAGGCACGGGATGGCGAAGCTTTACTCTCACCGCAGGAGTCCAGAACTATGGATATGTTGCGATTCCCTTATTGATGGTCTTCTTCCCTGAAAACGAGACTGCGGTTCTGGGAGTACTGTTCACTCACAGCCTTGGAGTGGAGCTGGGGATCTGGACACTGGGAATGTTCATCCTGCGGGGAAAGCCAATGAAATCGCCCCGCGAGTTCATTTCTGGTCCGATAGTGGCGGTCGTTGTGGGACTTCTCCTCGTCCTTGCACGGGTGGATACCCTCGTGGATCACTCCGAGTTGGTCGCTCTCGGATTCGACATCTTTCTAAATCTTCTGCACTGGCTGGGACTGGCGGCGTTCCCGGTAGGGTTGCTGCTTATCGGGACGGTGATCTCCGATTTCCTTGGTAAAGAGCCTTATTGCTTCCGTGTCGGGGTCGGTAGCATCATCGTACGGATGATTGTGATGCCGATGGTGATTCTATCCATCGCGAGGTTTCTCCCCGTCGTTGTCGAGTTCAAGCAGGTTCTCCTTGTGCAGGCGGCCATGCCTAGTGCTGTCGCCCCCATTGTCTATGCGCGGCACTACGGGGCCAACCCAGCTGCCGCGATGCACGTGGTAGTCACGACCTCCATTGTTGCGATTATCAGCATTCCGGTCACGATCGCGTTGGGGCGGGTGTGGCTCGGGCTTTGAGAGTCCGTGGTCACCGAGAAAGGGGTCGGCTGGCACTCCGGGCTAGCATTTGGATAAACAAATTACTAAATATTAATGATATATGCCCTTAATCGCATGGGCAGAAGGTGCGATATGCCGGGGAG
>CAXEFH010000089.1:0-11704 GCA_963989605.1 uncultured Roseibacillus sp.
CAGATGTGTATAAGAGACAGCCCTTCGGGGGTAAAGATTTCAAGAAGGACTGCATGCGGAATTCGTCCGTCAATGAAGTGAACTTTCTCGACTCCGGCTTGCAGGGCCTCGATCGCGGATTGAACTTTCGGGATCATCCCGCCAGAGATGACACCCGAGCTGGTAAGATCATCAGCCTTCGCGGGGCTGACGGAGGGGATGAGGCTTGCCGGATCCCCGGGATTGCGGAGTAGCCCGGGAACGTCCGAGACGAAAAGCAACTTGGCGGGCTTGAGGCTGCAAGCGAGGGCTGCCGCGGCGAGGTCGGCATTGATATTGAGGGTCTTACCGGTGTCCATCTCCCTGCCCAGAGGTGAAATAACAGGTACCGTTTCCGAGGCGATGATCCTGAGAATCTCGTCGGTGTAGCAGGCTTGGACTTCGCCGACCTCGCCGATGTCGACCGGGGTCGGTCCCGACCCCCGGAGGCGCTTCGCCATGAACACCCCGGGGCCCGCAATCCCCAAGGCCCGTCCTCCATGCTGGTCGATGAGATCTACCAGCGCCGGATTGATGGTGTTCCCAAGGATCGTCTCTACGACCGAAATAGCTTCCGGGCTCGTCACGCGAAATCCTTCTACAAACCTTGCCTCCAGACCAGCGGCCTCCATGGCAGCAGAGATCGCCTTCCCTCCTCCATGGACGAGAACCGGGTTTATTCCGGCCACTTCGAGGAAGACGATGTCGCGCATGAGGGAGCTAACCAGCTCGGGTTTATCCATGGCAGCTCCCCCGATCTTGATCAAAAATGTTTTTCCACGGAAGCGCTGCAGGTAGGGCAGGGCTTCGACCAGAGTTGCGGCTTTTGCGTCGGTGTTCACAGCGGTGGGGCCATGGATGAAAGGCCTTTCAATGGAGGGTGGAACACTCCCCCGGGGGGAATAGACCTAGGGGCGGTCCGACCGGGCGGAAAGTGGAAAATGAATCCAAGGTGTGCTAATCGACCGCCGCAGCTGCTGGCGAGCGTGAATCAGGATGGTTTTTCGAGCGCTTTCTAGAAGGGAGGTA
Organism: uncultured Roseibacillus sp.; assembly: GCA_963989605.1. GTDB lineage: Bacteria > Verrucomicrobiota > Verrucomicrobiia > Verrucomicrobiales > Akkermansiaceae > Roseibacillus_B. The sequence goes on from CAXEFH010000089.1 coordinate 1,048, forward strand.
GCGGGTCATTCGAGTGGCCAGGATCCAACCGGTTAAGGCGGTGGCGACTGCGGGGGCGAAGGGCGTCCATCGTTCGGTGCCTTTATGGATCTCGATAAGGAGAGCAGGGAAAGCAATCAGAAGAAGGAGGTAGGAAAAATGTCGCAGAAAAGCGGGCAAGCCGATCAGCAGGGCTGCAATAACAGCAATCGCGCTCAGCAGGAGGATTTCGTCCCGTAAGCGCATTCGTTGATGCTGCTCCACCCTTGTTGGGCTGGGGAGGGTATCGATGGTGGCAATAGTTTGAAGCATGGAGCTTTTCGTGCTGGTGGCAGATCCTGTCCGGGCGTCTGCAAAGAGTACGCAGCGGGGCACGCTACCGATTGAATTTCCTATTTTTTCGAGAGTGCCTGGGACCTGGCTTGGGGAATAGGTCTCGAGGGCAAGCCGTTCAGCGTAGCGTGGTTGGTCTACCCGCTTGATCATGAATGCGCCGAGGTCATCAATCGGAACAATGGGCCCGTCTCCCAGACGGAGGTGGTTGCCGGGGGAGATGTGGATGTCCTCAGGGGAGACATCGGCCTGCGCCATTGCGACTGCCAGTGGAAAAGAGGGAATGATGTAGTTACCCCAACGGACGATCGCAAGGTTACCGGTGCCGGTAGTTTCGTCCGGGCGGAAGGAGAACTGGGTGTTCGACGCGGAATCGATGGAGGTAGGAAAGACCAGATTATTGACGTGTCTCAGGTTGTCAGCCCCGCCCACGACATTTGAGATCGGTATCGCGCTGTCCTGCAGGTAAGAGGGGATTGGCTGTGCGCGCGCCAGGCGTTCGAGGTCAACGGTCACAATGACCTTCTCAAACTGGCTGAGAGCCGTGTTGATGCTGGCGAGGCGGCCAAGGTGAGCCACTCCATCGCCCTTCCAGGACAGGGGTTCCTCTATCGCCGCAATACGGCAGCCCACCTCGTGAGCGTGGTTGAGAAGCCCCCACCAGTCCTCTGGCTCAAGTGGGTAGTGAAGATCCTCGGCGGCCTGCTCGTCAATGGTGATCTGGAGATAGGGCTGTGGTTGACCATCTGCGAGGGGGCGGACGATGCGGGTTCGGTGATTTGGCAGGGCCTTGTCGAAAACGAGGGTTTCTCCTTTCCGTGACTTGGTGAGGAGCCTCTGGAAAAGCAGGTCTTCCCGCTCCCGGAGAGGTTTCCAGTCCTCCGAGAGAAGTGCCACGCAGATTCCGGCCTCAAGCGCAAGAAAAGCAAGAACCAGACGAACAATCCAGGGGGTCATGGTGGGGCGAGGTTTCAGGCATTACGCATCTCGCTGACGGGATGGAGAGGATGATCCCGAAATTCGAAAAACGAAATGTTATTTCTCCATGGCACTCTCCAGAATTGGTCGGAGGGGCTCTTCAAGGGGAGTGTTCTCCACCTGAGTCAGAAGCAGTTTTGCCCCAACGGAAATGTACTGCGCATACCATTCAAGCCTCTGCTCGTGGAGGATGTGGGCGTAGGCGCCGAGGGCCTGCATGAGCCTCTGGGTAGCACAATCGCGGAGGAGCTCAGGGATGGGGCGCTCCTCGGAGATCTCCTCCCAGAGATCAAGAAGTCTGTTTTGATCCTCCTCGGAGTGATCGAGGTAGGGGTCATAAATAAGTGACGCAAGGTCGTACTCCTGTCTCCCAAGCCTGAGTCCCTGAAAGTCGATGATCCATGTTTTTCCATCGTGGACGATAAGGTTCTGGGACTGAAAGTCGCGATGGATCAGGTTGCGGTGGGAGGCCCCCAGATTATTGCTGAGCCGGGAGAGCTCCCCATGGTTGCGGAGATCTGCTCCGGCGAGTCCGAGGTGCTTCTCCACCAGGTTATCAATGAAGTAGTCTTGCTCCCATGCGTAGGTCTCCGGTCCGAATGGAGGAGAGAGTTCCAGGTCTCGTGGCAGGCGGATGTAGAAAAGACGATCCAGTTGCTCGAGTGCACTACGATAGTAAGGCTCCCGCTCTTCCCATGGTTGATCGGCAAGAGAAAGGAGATCCTTTTCTCCAAGATCCTCAACCAGCGCGATATTACGCCCAGGATTGTCATAGAGAACCTCCGGGACATTGAGACGGTTCTTCCTCAGGAAATGCGCTACCGGAAGGAAAAAGCGATTGTCTTTACGCTCGAGCGTATAGTGAATTCCGATGAAAGGGGGATGGCCCTCTGCCTTGAGTCGGACGATGGTTCGTCCAGAAGCTCCCCGCTTGATGGGCTCAAGGATAACCGTATGGTCCGGTTGGAGCTGGAGGTGGGCACGAACGGCGGTGAGCAGGGTGTCGGCAGCCATGAGGGAAGGAAGTTTTCGGCAGTATTACTGACGCCGGTTGAAGGGTGGGTTGGGAGCAATGTGGAGAGGGAGGAAAGACCGACAGTCTGGGAGCACGGTGTTCAGAGGTCCGAATTGTCTCGGGTGCCTGTTACGGGAGTGGAAGAATAGACAATGCAGTTTGTCAATTGCGCATCATCCTCGATGACGGAGTCAGGCCAGAGAACCGAGGACCGGATAGTGGCGTTGCGGCCAACCCTTGATCCAGATCCAAGGGCAGAATTCTCGATCACCGCAGAGGGCGCGAACGAGGATTCAGGGTGGCGCAACTGTCCCAGCCCCGGGCACAGGTGAGCGTCAAGATAGGATCTGCGGGTGCCGAGATCCAGCCAGATCCCCTCGTCGCGGAGCGAGGCACCCATGTGTCCGGATCGCACGAGTTCAAGGAAGGACGGGATGACGGACACTTTTTTGTTTTCTGGAATGTAGTCGAAGAGTTCAGGGTTGGCGCAGTAGATTCCCGTAAACTGATGGCTCCCTTCAGCGTGCCCCAGCATCCCACCGATATCCGTCACGGATTCTCCCTCAACAGCGACGTGTGCCTCATGGCCTGTCGAGCGGAGCGCCATCGTTGCAGCCATGCCCGAACGGTTGTGATCTTCCAATAATCCTTTAAGGTTCAATGTGGTAAGGATGTCTCCATTGTAGACCAGAATGGGCTGGCCTTCAGTCCAATCCTCAATATTTTTCAGCCCGCCTCCGGTCTCGAGAAGGACAGGCTCATGAAAAAATTTCAGGGGGAGCCCCTGGTATGACTGGTCCGGGAAAGCTTCCAACCACTTGCGGGGAAGATGGTGAGTGTTCACTGCGAATTCCTCGATCCCAACAGCGAGGCATTGGTCAAAGGCGTATTCGATGAGAGGGCGGTTGAATACCGGGATCAGAGGCTTCGGCAGAATGTCAGTGAGCGGCCGCAACCGGGTCCCGAGGCCGGCTCCGAGAAGAAATGCTTTCTTGATGGAAGAGCTCACAGAGCAAGGGGTGGAGGCTCGGGGGAGCAGATGCAAGGTTTAGTCTCGGCGGCCGGGTTGGCCATCCCCTGATCCAGGGTCTCATTTCCGTTCCTGGCCGGGATCTCCGGGCGTGAGGCCTACAATGAGATCCATGCGGGCAGTGAGTTCTCCAATCGTGGATTTTGCCAGCGGCTTGAAGGGAATAGTCACCAGTTTCTGGAGCTTGGGATCCCCGCCTCCAATTCGCCGATAGAGACCATCCTTTGCGTTCTGCTTCTCCCCCTCGATGTAGAGCTGGGTCGTGAGAATTCGTTTACCACGGTAAGTGACCGCATAATGAATATGGGGTGTTCGTCCAGCATAGGCAGGGGGCCTGATAGTGCGAAAGTGATATTGTCCCGTGGACCCGGTCAGGAAGCGACCGTAACTCTGAAAATTGCGGTCTCTCTTGTCCTGCTGGGGGGCTTTGGAATGAAGGTAGATTCCCTTGTTGTCGACCTGCCAGATCTCAACCAGGGCGTTGCGAAGGGGCTGCCCTTTTACATTCATCACGACACCACCAAGATAGCTTACCGCTCCGGCGGCGGGGGTGATCTTGTCATTCACGATGAGAAGGTCGTTATCGGTGTCCAGAGGTAGTTCGTCCGGGTAAAATGGCCCCTCAGCGTCAGATGGAGTCCGTTGCAGGGCCTCTGCGAAAGCGCCGGGAACAGTGAAAAGAGTGGCGGCTCCCAAACTCGCGGAGCGGAGGAAACGACGCCGATGAAAGAGCTCGGGATTTGTAGCGGAATTGATGGGTATCATGCTTCCTTGAAGGTTACAGGGGGTTGCGTTCCCGCGACAGCATGATCTGCCGGAAAAGGGATCACGCTTGCAGGAGTTCCCGGAGTGCTTTTCTGAAAGGGGAGGGCATGGGAAGGTCGCGGAGATCCTCGGAGGAGTGGAATTGTTCTCTGGCCTTCTCTTGAGGAGGAGGGAGTTCGGACGGGCTACAACGGTAAATGTGCATGGTGACCTTGTGATGGGTGATGCCGTAGCGGCGTCTACCCAGAAGGGGGAAATCTGCGAGCTGGTCATGGCTGCGCTCGGGAAGCTTCCAGAATCCCTTGCGGCGTGTTCCTGCCTCCTGTGCGAGAAGAACTGTCCCGCTGGGCTTCTGCACGAACAGGACATGTTCATCGATTTTTACAGTGGCGCGCTTAGGTTTTTTCAGTGGGAGCTTCTCCGGCTCGTGGGTAATACAAAAATCTCGTCCCGGGCATCGGAGACAGTCAGGTGCATGTGGTGAGCAGTGTGACTGTCCGAGCTCCATCAGCGCGGAATTAAAGGAGCGGGACTTGGCGCGGTCGAGGAGTTGACCGGCCCACTCCCAGAGCTTCGCCTGGCTTTGTGACGTGTGGATCTCTTCACGCCAGTCCATGAGACGGCTCAGAACGCGTGCTACGTTCGCGTCGACAATCGGGGCAGGATAATCAAAGGCGAAGCTTGCGACTGCCCCGGCAGTGTAACGGCCCACCCCTGGCAGGGCCTCCAGCCCTTCCGGGGTGGCCGGGAATACGCCTTTGTACTCGTCGAGAATAACCTGTGCTGCTTTCTGGAGGTTGCGGACGCGATTGTAGTAGCCAAGTCCCTCCCATGCCCGGAGGAGCTCGGTCTCCGGGGCTTCAGCGAGGGACTGCAGGTTCGGGAAGGTGTCGAGAAATCTCTCAAAGCGACGATTCTTTACAACGGCTCCGATGGTCGTCTGCTGAAGCATGATTTCGGAAATCATTATGGCATAAGGATCAGAAGTTCGCCGCCACGGGTAGTCTGCACCCTCCCGAGCAAACCAGCGAAGAAGCGCTTGCCGGAAAGCCCTGACGTTCCGGAGGGCGTGACGATTGGCCATTGGCTTGGACACGGCTTGAGGATCAGTCATTGCGAAAGCCAGGTCGAACCTAGAAACTCCAGGAGGTGGCATTAACGACCTATACTCAGGAAATCGGGGAAGATGATGTGGAAAAGTTGCGCGAGGTCCTCAAGCGGAGCGGCTTTGAGTTGCTGGAAAAGCCGTATGCCTACTACGGCGCCCGAAAGGGAAAACTCAGCGTAACCGTCTACGAGAAGGGCCCAAAAGTACTCATCCAGGGGAAGGAAACCGAGGAATTTGTGAAATTCGTGCTCGAGCCGGAGATTCTGGGAGAGGCCCGCCTGGGTTATGAGGAGTTGCATAACCCGGAGATGTTCGAACCTCATTTCGGGATCGACGAGAGTGGAAAGGGAGACTATTTCGGTCCTCTGGTCATTGCGGGGGTCTACACTGATTCAGCGAGCACGCGGGTCCTGATGGAGGCCGGGGTCATGGATTCCAAGAGGGTGACTTCGAGAGATCGAATCGTTAGCCTGTCGGGCATGATCAGGAGAACAAAAGGGGTGGAAACCTCTGTGATTCTGGTCGGACCTCGGCGTTATAACGAACTTTACGAGAGGTTCGCTAACCTGAATGAGTTACTGGCGTGGGGGCATGCCAAGGTGATCAAGGAGCTCTCCGGGCTGGTCCCCGGGTGCCCTAGAGCTCTCAGTGACCAGTTCGCAAACCCGCGTGTCCTTGAGCATGCCCTTGCGCGTCAGGAGGTGAAGGTGGAACTCCAGCAGCGCACTAAGGGCGAGAGCGATGTTGCGGTCGCAGCGGCATCTATTCTAGCGCGAGAAGCTTTCGTAAGGTGGATTGAGGGGGCCTCCGGGACCTGGGATCTTTCTTTGCCCCTCGGTGCCGGGGTCCAGGTCCTTGAATCCGGGCGGGATTTTATCGCCCGCTACGGAAGGGAGGATTTGGCAGAAGTCGCCAAATTGCATTTCAAGACCACAAATCAGTTGACCATAAGCGGAAATGAATGAGTTCTTATTTGTCATCCGTTCTGTCGGCACAGGCGGCACGGGGTGTGCTGTAAATAAAAACTGTAAGCGAATTGATGTCTACGATCACGAAGAGAGATTTGGTTGTCCGGATTAGCAACGAAACGGGGTTAACCCAGCAGCAGGTTTTTGACGTCGTTCAGAAAACCCTCGATGCGGTTACGTTGGACTTAGCGCAGGGAAACACCGTGGTGATGAGAAATTTCGGGACTTTTGAAGTTCGGCAGACCAAGGCGAAGGTGGGTCGAAACCCCAAGGATCCGGGCAAGGATGTGCCGATTCCTCCTCGGGCAGTCGTGAAATTCAAGCCGGGGAAGGAAATGAAGGAAAAGGTGGCCCGTATCCTACCGGTGATCCAGCAGCAGGTTCAGGTCGATCTCGACTAGGACGACCTTCGGAAGCGCTGCGTGGAGATTCTGTGGGGGTTTTCTTCGGCCCCTCTGCGGAATTGTCAGACAGGGGCTGGTCTGGCATCATGAAGTCATGTCGAAGTTCCTCATCATTCCCGCCGCCGTTGGGTTGCTGGCCCTAATGTCCTGTGGTGGTGGAGGTTACACGGGGTATATGACCCGCCCCTACACGATCAAGGGGGTGCGTTACCATCCCATGAGCGTCGACGAGGCGCTTCGCTACGAAGAAACGGGAATTGCCTCCTGGTATGACGAAAGCAGTTTTTTTGGTTTCAAGAGGGGCGACTCTTCCCTCGGCGAGAAGGTTGGGCGCTTTGACGTCAGTGGCGCCCACAAGACCTTGCCCCTGCCATGCCGCGTCAAAGTGACAAACCTTTCCAATGGAAAGTCCGTCAAGATGCGCCTTAACGATCGGGGGCCCTTTATCGCCGGACGCATTATTGATGTCACTCCGCGAGCCGCGAGGAAGCTGGGATTCAAGGAAAAAGGCCTGACGAGGGTAAGAGTGGAATGTCTAAGCGTCGGGGACGGTAGGTATGAGAAGAAGGCGCGACGATCTCGGGGAATACCATTTATACCTTTTTTATAGGGCCAAGGACGACGAGCCCCGGCAGAGGGGGGCGGTAAATTCACTGGCCCATGGGGTGGAAAGCTGGTAGGAGCTGCGCCCCCTCACGATACATGGTCCAGGAAGAAACAAAGGAAGTTCGCGTCTTTGCCCCCGCTACGGTGGCAAATGTGGCATGCGGCTACGATGTTCTGGGCTTTGCGATTGAGGCTCCCGGGGATGAGGTTGTGGCAAGGCATTCCGCCGAACCGGGTTTGCGGATCGTCAAGATCACCGGGGACCATGGAAAATTGCCCGCGGAGGTTTCCAGAAATACTGCCGGGGTGGCTGCGCAGGACCTGCTGCGGCATCTCGGTATGCTTGACCGCGGGGTAGAACTTGAAATTCATAAGAAGATGCCGTTTGGCAGCGGTCTGGGATCCAGTGCTGCCAGTGCCGTGGCTGGCGCTTATGCGGTGAATAAATTGATTGGGGAGCCCTTGACCAAGAAGCAGCTCCTTCCATTCGCGATGGCCGGGGAATCGAGCGCTGATGGGGCATGGCATGCTGATAATGTCGGGCCCTGCCTTCTGGGAGGAATAGTGTTTATCCGTTCAAACCAGGAGCTCGACATGGCGCAGTTGCCAGGTCCTGAGAACCTCTGGGCCACCGTGGTCCACCCTGACATTGAGATTTTGACCAAGGTGGCGCGGGACATCCTGCCTCGGGAGGTTCCACTCGACAACGTTACCCAGCAGGTGGGAAACCTTGGGGGGTTACTCTGTGGATTGATCCAGGATGATTACGAGTTGATCAGCCGCTCCATACACGACGTGATTGCCGAACCGCGCCGGCAGAAACTAATTCCTGAATTCTACAGGGCGAAGCGTGATGCGATCGCTGCGGGTGCCCTTGGATTCAGCATATCGGGTGCGGGACCGAGCGTATTTGCCCTATGCGAGGGGGAAGAGACTGCTCGACGGGTGGGCGAGGAGATTTCGCGTGTCTTCACGGAGTCTCCTATTGAGAGTCAGGTGTATGTTTCGAGGATTAATCCTCATGGAGTTCATGTAGTCGACTGACGCCGGTCCGGGTGTGAGTGACTGTGCCCGGGTCGTAACAGCAAAGCGCAACACCCACTCTTGCCCGTGGCCCGGAAATTCTACAGTACAGCGTCATCTTCAGCGGGTCGTGTCGTAGATCTGGACCAGGCGGTCCTGCGTTCGCTCCCGTCTGACAACGGGCTCTACATGCCATTAGAGTTTCCCGGGGCAGATGCCCTTGTGGAGCAAGATTGGAGGGGCTTGCCTTTTGCGGAGCTCAGTTATCGTATCGCTTCATCTTTTCTTGCTGGATCTGTGCCCGAGAATGACCTGAGGGAGATGGTTGAGCAGGCGATCAATTTTGACGCGCCGCTGGTAACCATCGCAGAGGGCATGCATGTTCTCGAGCTGTTTCATGGACCATCCCTCGCGTTCAAGGATTTCGGAGCTCGCTTCATGGCGAGACTGATGAGGTGGCTGACTCGTGAGGAGACCCAAGGGTTGACCGTCCTGGTGGCGACTTCCGGGGATACCGGTGGAGCCGTTGCCAGTGCCTTTCATGGTGTGGCCGGGACCAGGGTCGTGGTGCTTTATCCCAGTGGCAAGGTCAGCGAACTACAGGAAAAGCAACTGACGACCCTCGGTGACAATGTCATGGCCCTCGAAGTCATGGGCACCTTCGATGATTGCCAGCGACTCGTGAAAGCGGCATTCCTTGATGAAGGCTTGTCCGGAAAGCTGAACCTGACCTCAGCGAACTCGATCAATATCGCTCGTTTGCTTCCCCAGGCGTTTTATTATTTTCACGCCGCACAGCAGCTTCCCGGGGGAACGAGTCCTGTTTTTGTGGTGCCTAGTGGTAATTTCGGGAACTTGACCGCAGGGCTTCTTGCCAGCCGGATGGGGCTTCCCGTCAGGCACTTTGTGGCCGCTACAAATGTTAATGATGTGGTTCCTGCCTATCTCAGGAGCGGCCATTATCAGCCTCGTCCGAGTCTTGCCACCATTTCCAATGCCATGGACGTGGGCGCCCCCAGCAACTTTGTCAGGATGCTTGAGCTGCATGACGGGGAGCATGACCAGATGGTTAACGAGATCTCGGGTTTTCACTTTGACGACACTGAAACCCGGGAGGCGATCCGGGAAGTCAAGGAGGCCACAGGGTATGTCATCGATCCTCATGGTGCGGTGGGCTATCTCGCTGCCCGGCAGTGGAAGCGAGACCATCCGAGTGATGAAATGGTTATTCTGGAGACAGCCCACCCCTCGAAATTCCTCGATGTGATGGAAGCGGAGCTGGGCGTTGGGTCGGTGGAAATACCACATCGGCTGGCGCGACTTACCACTCGGGAAAAAATTGCGGTCGAGATGGAAGCTGAAGAGGAGCCGTTCCTCGATTGGTTAGCGGGATTGCGATCCTGAGGACCTGAGAGCAATCAGCTGCCGAAAGGAGGCAGAATGAGCTCGTCCCCGGGCCTGATCTCAGGGGCCTCGCCATCTGGAAATGTCCCCCGGACGGGATTCGCGGAAGCCTGATTCTTATCGACATAGATGTGGTCCACCATGAGACGCCCGTAAATGCCGGATTGCCTGCGGATGGCGAGCACTGTGCCGGGTTGCATGTCCCGGTGAAGTTCAATGATGGCGAATCCCCCGGATTGCTTATCTGGTTGCTTGGCAACCCACTCGATCACCTTGGCCTGCAGCCAGGCCTGTTTGACTGTTGAGGCCCGGGCTTTTTGCTTTTTTGCAGATTCGATCATGCTCTTTGAGATCAAACCTTCCCGGGCCTCTTGCTTCAAAAGTTCATTTTCCTGCTCGGCTTTGGCAAGTTCCGCTTCCAGTTCGGCCCGAGTGGGAGCGGTATCCACGAGTCCAGTCGTAGGGTCTGACGTCGCAATCGGGGTGGAAGGACTTCCCTCGGACCCGGCCCCGGGTCCCGGACCTGGACCTGGGTCCCGGACCCGGGACCCGGACCCAGCCCTGGGTCCCGAGACTCGGCTCCAGGCCCGGGACCCAGGGAGGCGTAAGGAGGCGGCCGCGGCGCTCGGAGAGATGGGGGAGCGGGGGGCCGGGTTCGCGGCGGAGGTGGCGGTGGACAGCGAAATAACAACAATAACAACAGTAAGGATTTAAACAACACTTGTTAACGTTAAGCTCCTGGGTCTTAACGTTGAACTTATCGTTAAACAATAAGCTCCAGGAACCCTCCAAAATGAAACATTTTTGGCAATGAGATTTCACTTCACAGCGGGGGCAGGCGAGCCAGGACGAAACTTGGTTTTATTCACGGAGAAAATAAGAAAAATGAACAAGCCGTAGGGGGTGGGCATTCTTATTCTAGGGAAGCTTAGCTTAAAAAGCTACTCGTACCTCGTAACTTTTTTCGGCTAAGTAATTGTAATCTTAGAGACCGCATATCGCTATCTTGTATCTATTCTCGAGTCACAAATCAATATTCCTGTC
>CAXEFH010000090.1:0-11673 GCA_963989605.1 uncultured Roseibacillus sp.
CCCAACACAGCAGCGGCTGCCCAAGGATTCGCAGCAAATTATCACCACGACCAGCCTCGGCTGGTTGGGAGGTAAGTCGCCACCCCTTTTCAGGGTCGAGGAGGGTGCGGTGATTGCCGAATAGGATGGCTCATGGTAGGCTTCAGAAAGCATGAGCGGAAATCAGTCAAGGGTTCGAGGGATTCTCAAAAATTGGATCGAGGGTGTCAACGCCATGAGGTTAGGAGAGGTTGCCGGACTGTATGCGGAACGTGCGGTCCTGATTCCAACGTTCTCCCAAAGCATCTATGGCTCCGAGGAGGAGATCGCAGGATATTTTGATCGTATCACTGACAAGAGAGAGGTGACTGTCTTTGTCCGTGAGGAAACGGTCGTTGAGGAGCTGAAGGCGGAGGGAACCCAGGTCATCGGGGGAATCTACGACTGGAAGATAGTGAGTGAAGGGGAGGAAAGTGTGTTTGGAGCGCGATTTACCTTCGTCATTTCCACAGGGGAGGAGAGACCCATCTTGCATCACCATTCCTCCTTGCTGCCGGAAGTCTCCTAGACTGCGGGAAGCTTGCGCCCGGGTCCTGCTTCAATCCATATCTTAAGGTGGGGCTTGAATAATGGATGGGCTTAGCGGTCAATGAGGAGGTGAACCAACAACCTGGGGTTGCAGACAAGGCCTATGTAATTGTGGGGGGGAGCAGTGGATTGGGTTTCTCTGCTGCCCGTGCGCTGGTCAGCCATGGGGCAAGGGTCGCTATTTGCGGGCGTTCGAAAGAGCGCCTTGTCGAGGCTCTTGAGGAGCTCGGTGAAAATGCGATCGGTCAGAGTCTCGATGCTGCTGCGGCAGGAGCAGTTGACCGTTTTCTTGATTTCGCGAGTAGCGAAATTGGAAGTATTGAGGGATTGTATCACGTTGCCGGAGGGAGTGGTCGTGCGCTTGGTGATGGACCACTCCATGAATTGACTGACGAGGGATGGGACTACACCATCCAGCAGAACCTGACATCCCTGATGATGGCCAATCGTGCGGCCGTAAGGCGCTTCAGACGGCAGGAAAGTGGTGGGGTAATCCTGAACATGGGCAGCGTCCTGGGATTTCTTCCTTCCCCGGATTATTTCGCCTCCCATGCCTATGCGGCAGCGAAGGCAGGTATTGAGGGATTCTCTAAATCTCTTGCAGCCTACTATGCGAAAGAGGGAATCCGCGTCAACGTGATCACCCCAGCCCTGGTGGAGACTTCAATGTCGGAGCGCGCCTGTGCCAACAAGGCGATCATGGACTATGTGAGAATTAAACAACCTCTTGAGGGAGGACGGATTGGTATTCCAACTGATCTGGACGGTGCCGCTCTCATGCTTCTTGGCGAAGGAAGCCGCTTCATAACCGGCCAGGTCCTCAGAGTCGACGGAGGGTGGGGCGTGTCCGGAACATAATCCAAGGGAGAATGGAAGGATTGGGAATCGGTATAGACCTCGGGGGAACCCGGATCAAGGGGGCTGCCTTTGAGTTGTCCAATGGTGATTTGATTTTTGAGGAGACGGCTCCTACCCGGGACGGGGAGGTCGTCGAAGGGTTCCCAGCGTTCGTTGAGGAAATTCGGGGGTTGGTGAGTGGCTTCGAGGCCCGGGACTCGAGGAGGAGTGCGGTGATTGGCTTGTCCTCTCCAGGATTTGCAGATGCGACCGCGAGCAGGATCGTCGCCATGCCGGGGCGCCTGGAGGGGTTGGAGGGCCTCGACTGGCCTGAGACCCTCGGGCGTCCGGTCGCAGTTATCAATGACGCCCACGCCGCGTTGATGGGGGAAATCTGGCAGGGAGCTGCTGCAGGGGTCAAAGATGTGATTCTTCTTACTCTCGGAACCGGTGTTGGGGGAGCGATCGTAACAGGCGGCCGATTACTACGAGGCCACTTCGGCAAGGCTGGCCACCTCGGGCACTCCTCTCTCGATCTCGAGGGCAAGCCGGATATCTGCGGGATGCCGGGAACTTTGGAGGATATGATAGGCAACCATAACGTCAGTGAGCGGACGGGTGGGCGCTATGGGTCTACCGCGGAACTTGTCAAGGCGGTGAGATCGGGTGAGGAGGTAGCCAAAGAAGCATGGGGGCGCTCTCTCAGGGCCCTGGGCGTGTCCGTCGCTTCCCTTGTCAATATCCTCGACCCGGAGCTGATCCTCATTGGTGGAGGGATCTCGGAGGCATGGGGCCAGATAGAAGTCCCCCTGAAGGACTGGATGGATGAATTTGAGTGGCGTCCGGGGGGAGGGCAGGTAGAAATTCGGCGTGCCCGGCTGGGACCAATGGCAGGAGCCTATGGGGCGGCTTATTTTGCAATGCAGCGAAGTGAAAACAAATGAAGGCGAGCCGAGATTATCTAGCAGGCTGCGGAGAAATCCTTACCGCGGTTTCACATCAGCAGAGCCTGATAGACGAGGTTGCTGATAAATTTGCCGAGACAATCCTGTGTGGACGAATGGTTCATCTGTTCGGGTCCGGGCACAGCAGAATCATGGTCGAGGAAATGTGGCCGCGTTACGGGTCTTATCCAGGCTGGAACCCGATCGTGGAATTATCACTGACGTTTCATAATCTTGCTACGGGAGCGAATGGCCAGAGGCAGGCGATGTTTTTAGAGAACGTTCCGGGTTTTGCGGGGAGGATCCTGCGTAATTTTGACATCGGGAACGAAGATTCGGCCCTGATCATTTCCTCGAGTGGAACAAGTGTTGTTCCTGTCGAAATGGCCGAGGAATTGCAGGCTAAGGGAGTCACGGTGGTGGGGATGGTGAGTCAGAAGCATTCGGAGGCGAGTGCTGCCAAGCGTGGGGACGGAAAGAAGCTTGGGGATTTTTCAGATTACCTTCTTGATACGGGTGCTCCGGTCGGTGATGCGGCCGTAGAGGTCAGCGGGCTGGGAGAAAAAGTAGCTCCTCTCTCGACGGTCGGCGGAGTCATGCTGGTGAACTCAATCAAGGCAGAGGTGGCCCAGCGCCTCGCTGAAGGTGGCGCACCCCCCAAAGTCCTGGCAGCTGCCTGCACAGTGGGTCCGGCGCGCTCGACAGAACTCTTTGAGGCTGCTTATGATGAGCACTCGCGCCGGATGGCCAAGCTCTATGAGAACCTAGGGAACCAGTCATGAAGGATCGACCACTGCGAACTTCAGTTGTAGGAAGCTACCCTTTTCCCGCTTGGCTCGAGTCCTGCTCGGGGCGCCTGCAGGAATTTGGCGCGGCTGATATCAGGGAAATGCAGGACGATGCCACAGCCGTTGCCATTGATGACCAGGTGCGGGCTGGACTCGATGTCATTACCGACGGTGAGCAGACGCGCTTTGATTTCAATCTCAGTTTTTACGGACACCTTGAGGGAATCACGATGGAGGCTGAGTCCCCGCGCAAATGGGGTCCACCTGCGCATGACCAGCGGGGGAAGCATGAGGTCTGTGGACCACTTGACGCTCCGGGCGGCCTCGGGACGGTGGAGGAATTCGATCGCCTCAAGAGGATGGCTCCCGAGGGGCATGCTCTCAAGATGAGTGTTCCAGGGCCATTCACGATGAGTGGAAGGCTCCTGCCGGGAGAGGTTTACGCTGACCGTTGGGCGCTGACGGAGGCGCTTCTGCCGCTGATTAGAAGAGAGCTTGAATGTCTTGTGGATGCAGGCTGTGAGGAGATCTGCGTCGATGAGCCTTCGATGAGCTGCTACGGATACAAGGAGGATACCTCGCGATTTGTAGATATCTTCAACAGGACGGTGGAAGGAATTGTGGGAAAGACAAGGATCTGCACGCACCTGTGCTTCGGCAATTTCAAGGGCCACCCGGTGGGTTACCGTCGTTACGCTCCCTTGTTTCCCGATTTTCTGGATCTCCATGTCGATGAGTTACACCTTGAGATGGCGAACCGCGAATATGCGGAGCTGGAAGTGATCGGTGAAGTGGCCCGGAAAATGGATGTGGCGGTTGGAATCATTGACGTGAAGAGCTATCTTGTTGAGACGCCGGACATGGTGCGGGACAAGGTGAAGGCCTGTCTGGAGTTTGCTCCCCCCGAGAGACTGGTTTTTGCTCCTGATTGCGGACTCAGTCAGACGGCCCGATGGGCAGCCCGCCAGAAGCTCTGCAATATGGTTGAGGGCGTGACGATGGTGAGGGAGAATCTCTAGAACTGATGATTGCCCCCCTGCAGAAAGAGGATCTCCTGATCCGTGACATGGAGGGCGCGGAGGGGGGCGAAGATTGCTTTCATGTCTGGTGGCTCGGGCAGAGCGGGTTTCTCCTGAAGTGGAATGGGCACTATCTCCTTTTTGATCCCTATCTTTCTGATTCGCTGACGCGTAAGTATCAGGACACGGATAAGCCTCATACCAGGATGTCGGAGCGGGTCCTGGACCCGGCGCACCTGAGTTTCGTGAAGGTTGTCACTTCGAGTCATAATCATACCGATCACCTTGATCGGGAAACCCTTCTGGCGATCGGAGAGGCGGCTGGGGGGGTTGTTCTGGTCCTGCCTGAGGCGAACGAGGGATTTGCCAAGGAGCGTTTGCGTGGGGTGCCGGTTGATTATGTGGGAATCAATGAGAAGGCAGCGACGAGGGTGGATGCCTTCACTTTTGAAGGGATTGCGGCAGCTCATAATGAGGTCGAGCGGGACGAGGAGGGGCGATGCAGGTTTCTTGGGTTCTGCGTTACCTTTGGTGAGTTTAGGGTTTATCACAGTGGGGACACCCTCTGGCATGAGGATCTCGTGGGGCAATTAAACGCCGGAGCCCCCGATCTCGCCTTGCTGCCCATAAACGGGAACAAACCGGAGAGAAGGGTGGCGGGCAATCTGAATGGCAGCGAGGCGGCTGCGTTGGGGCGTGCGATTGGTGCGGGGGTAGTCGTGCCCTGCCACTATCACATGTTTACCTTCAACACGGAGGAGCCGGATGAGTTCATCTTTTCCTGTGAGCGGATCGGGCAAGCCCACAAGGTGATGAAGGGTGGAGAGCGTCTGACGATTCATCTGCGGGAATCAGGATCATGATCGAAGAGGAACTACACCCGGTCTTCCAGCAAGTGGGAGAATGCCGACTTGTTGCGGTGGTGATGATTGACTCGCCGGGTGACGCGGTGGCGCTGGCCGAGGCCTTGCTCGCAGGCGGGATCAGGGCGATGGAGTTGACCTTGCGGACTGAAAACGCAATCGAAGGGTTGCGCAGGATCGTGGCAGAGGTCCCGGGCATGATGGTGGGGGCGGGAACGGTTCTGTTCGAGCACCAGGTGCGCGAGGTTCTCGATGCAGGAGCGGCCTTTGGTGTGGCACCCGGAACGAATGGAAAAATTCTGCAGGCTGCCAGGGACGGAGGGCTTCCTTTCGCCCCGGGTATAACCTGTCCGAGTGATATCGATCTGGCATTGGAGTTCGGCTGCAAGGTTCTGAAATTTTTTCCTGCGGAGGCCTCTGGAGGCCTCCAGTATCTGAGTAGCATCGCATCCCCTTAACGACATCTTGGTCTCCGCTATATCCCCCTGGGAGGAATAAATGAAGAGAACCTCCCGTCCTACGCTTCTTCGCCAGATGTTCTGGCGGTTGGGGGGTCGTGGCTTGCTCCCAGCGAGCTGGTCAACAAGAGGGACTGGGGAGGGATACAGCAGTTGGCGCGGCAGACTGCAGAGCTTGTGGATCGGTAATCGGGACGGTTGTTTTTATGTCATATCCGGTGTTCACCCTGGTGTCTGGAGGCGCTAGGATCTAGATGTTCAGGCAGGTGGCTCCTGATGATGGATACTTTCAATCGTTCGCAATACTTCTGACGGATTCTGATCTCGATCCGCTCCCTAACTTGAGCAGCTGGTGATGTTCTGGGGCATGGCTCCCTCAGTCAACCGGTCAGTCGGGCCTATCGAATTTTCCAGGAGAATCCGGAGAGCTGGCACGATTTTCACACCACGGTTTTGCATCTTCTCGGACTCGACCACGAACGTCGAACTTTCTACCACAATGGTATTGAGCGCCGTTTAACGAACGTTGATCGCAGGGTGGTCAGGGAGATTCTTGCCTGACGACTAAGAGGAAAATTTCGTGTAAGATTGCATGACTCTTGCAGGTAGTCATAGCGTGTTTCCCCCTGAAACTGTGAAAGCAGGAGATCCCGGGAGATGCTGGTTTCGCTATCGGTGATTCTTCTCGCTGATTTGCCTTGCCATCCCACTTGCTTGGACGCAAGTTCCCGCCTCCTCGGAGAACATGGCTCGGTAGCTCAGTTGGTAGAGCAGGGGATTGAAAATCCCTGTGTCGGCGGTTCGATTCCGTCCCGAGCCACCTTCCCACCACGTGAGGGTTGTGTATCTGCCAGAGTCGGTGCGCCACAACCAGATTAGGATTTCGCTGAGAGCTTTAGTCCCCCAGAATCATGTCGAGTCCTGCGCTTGCTGTTATTCATGAGCATCCCTCATGGCAGGAGCCGCTTTTCGAGGTGCTGGATCGCCGTGGGGTGGATTATGTGGCCTACGATCTCAAGTCCGCAGCTTTTGACCCGGACAGAGCGATTCAGCCTTCGGTAATTTTCAACCAAGCAAGCCCCAGTGCCTACGTTCGCGGCAATGGGCATACCGTGTCCTTTGCTCTCGCTCTACTTGAAGATCTGGAGTCAAGCGGCCTAAAAGTGCTTAATGGATCAGCAGCCTTTCGATTGGAACTCAGTAAGATTGCCCAGGTTCGCCTGATGCGCCAGCTCGGGATGGATTATCCGCGGACGGTCGCATTCAACCGTGTTGAGGCGCTGGAGGAGCTCGGAAAGGCAATCAGGTTCCCTGCGATTCTCAAACCGAATCAGGGTGGGAGTGGCGCGAGGATGGTGGAGGTAGGTAGTCTGGGAGAGCTTACAGACGTTCTGCATTCTGACCCATCCCTCTGGAACCCGGACCCAGTTCTGCTTCTCCAGGAAAAGCTTGAGCACGATCCCGTACAGGAGGGCATTGTCCGCATGGAGTTTCTCGATGGAGAACTTCTTTATGCGATGCGTGTGGTTGGAGGATCGGGTTTTAATCTTTGCCCCTCGGTTGACTGTAATCCCGAGGGAGACGAGGACGGCACGTGTGCCATTCCGCACACAGAGTCTGGGGGCAATCCAAGCTTTCTACCCTATCCTGATATCCCAGCGGAGATCGTGGAAGAAGGGCGCCGCCTGTTTTCGGCAACCGGATTTGATGTAGGAGCGCTCGAGTATCTTGTCACGAGCGATGGAAGACGAGTATTCTACGACATCAATGCCAATTCAAACCTCCGCCGATCAGTAGGCATGGCAATGGGATTTGACCCTTTCGACAGGGTCGCCGAATATCTCGAAAGGAAAATCGCTTCGGAGAATGGAGTGGCCTAAGAAGGCGCCGACAGGTCCTAGATCCTGATTGGTGTTGCCAACTCAGGGTACAGTCCATCGGTGATGGAAGGTGTTGATTTTCGTTGAGACAGAGCGTTCGCCCGCCGGGGAAAGCTCGTGTGCTTGACTTGGCTCCGGGCCACGACAAAAGGGTATTGGGCCAGCTCATTTCATCAGTTCCGAGAGTCTGGTATGCCAGATGGAGCTCAAACAATGTGGATTTTCTAGCGGCAGGCAGTTTTCTGGCAGCTGCCTGACGGGTTCGCTCGAGTGATAGTTGGTTATGGGCGAAGGAGCCTACGAGGCAGGGTCCTTGGTGGCCTTGCGCGGGCTTTTCAAGGCATGACGATGCGTAGATAGAGGCGGCATGCTGAATCAAAGGGAGAGAGGGCCTCACTACGGATCAGTCTGAACTCGGCTCCCGGTGGTCCGGCAACCGTAAGATCTCTCGTCACCGGATTTCCCCCATTTACGTTGTGTCGCCAGATCTTAAGATCGGTAGAGAGTTCGACCCGATTATTTCCAAGGTCCTCGATGTTGTCGCGCAAGGAATATTGGAGGCCAGGAGGGTTGGTCAGAATGACTGGTCGCTCATCGCCTAGCGCATAGCGGATGCCGTTTTGAATGCCGTCACCATCGATCTCGTCGCTGGGTTCACCTAATGCAGTGCTGCATGGCAGGTTTCGGTGCAGTGGCTACACGAACAGGGGGAGCGGGCCGGTAGCAAGGAATCTTGCGGCGCCCCGGAAGCGAGTGGGAAAGGATTTCCTGCGCCAAATGGAAGGTCGTGCGGTGTGGGATTGCTTCGTGATGCAGAGCGGCTAAGCTTGGGAATGAGTCGGTTACGTTTTGGTTTTGCGGGAGCCATTCTCCTAGCGCTCCCGCTGGTGAGCCAGGGAGAGGAAAGTGGATCCGGACAGGCGGAGGAGTTTTCTTTTGTGGAACTTTTCAACGGGAAGGATCTAAGCAACTGGGTTGATGTGAACACCTCCCCTGAGACATGGTCCGTCAAGAATGGATTGCTGGTTTGCACGGGAAAGCCAATCGGGGTGATGAGGTCGACAAAAATGTATGAGAACTTCATCCTGATCGTGGAGTGGCGACACATGGAGGCGGGTGGAAACTCCGGGGTTTTTCTTTGGAGTGATGCCAAGCCAGAGGGCAATCGGTTGCCACGTGGCATGGAGGTTCAGATGCTCGAGTTGCAATGGCCTTATATCCACACCCACCGAAACGGGAAGCCCCGTCACCTTGGCTACGTAAGCGGAGAGCTGTTCGGAGCTGGTGGAATGAGGGCGGTTCCAGAGAACCCGCGAGGTAGTCGAAGTATGTCCTATGAGATGCGCTGCAAGGGACACGGAGAATGGAATCGCTATGTGGTGGTGGCAGTTGATGGAACGGTGAAACTATCAATTAACGGGAAGTTCGTTAACGGGATCCGGGAAGCAGATGGGAGAAAGGGCTTCCTCTGCCTCGAGGCGGAAGGAGCTGAAATTCATTTTCGGAGAGTCAGTATCATGGAGTTGCCGGATGGACGGGCGGAAGAGCTTGGAATGGTTCTCGGGAGAGAGCTGACCGAGAAGAAAGATTGAACTAATGGAACGAGAAACCCTTCCGACAGACGAGGAACTAGCCGAGAAATAATGAAGCGTAATGTTTATCAGATTCATCGGCGGAGCTTTTTGAAAGGCGCCGGGGTGTCTATTGGATTGCCGCTTCTTGAGATCATGTCTCCGGCGATCAGTTACGCGAGGACGATCGCAAGGAAATCTCCGCTTCGCCTGTGTGCGCTCTACAAGGGTTGCGGGGTCAATCCGCACTCGTGGGATATTTCGGGGGGTACAGAATCAGATTTCGAGCTGTCCAAAATTCTGCAACCGCTGGCACCAGTCCAAAAGGATGTCCTGGTGCTTGGGAATCTGGATAATCAGGGTTCGTCGGATCATATGGATGCGCCCGGCACTTTCATGAGCGCGAGTCGGCACCGGGACAAAAATCGGTATTCGTTTGACCAGAGGATCGCCGACCAGGTCGGAGGAGAAACTCCTATCAGGTCTCTGCAGTTAACGGCAGATAATGTGTGGAAGCAGCATCCATGGTTGAATGTGCTCTCGTATGACAAAAGTCACCAGCCG
This sequence comes from uncultured Roseibacillus sp., assembly GCA_963989605.1. GTDB lineage: Bacteria > Verrucomicrobiota > Verrucomicrobiia > Verrucomicrobiales > Akkermansiaceae > Roseibacillus_B. The sequence goes on from CAXEFH010000090.1 coordinate 9,492, forward strand.
ATGCGTGGACAACACGATCCTCAGGCTGCGTTCGATTCTATCTTCAAGAATGGCGCCCGCGTATCCCGCGAAACGGAACTGGTTAGCGTTCTCGATGGGGTAAAAGATGCTTCTTCGGCATTATTTAGAAAGGCGAGTTCACCCGACCGGCAGGTGTTAGAGCAATATTTTGATTCGCTGAGAGACGTCGAGAGGAGTATCGAGCAGGCCCGCGCTAACGGACGAGAGGCTTCGGTAGACGCGAAACTCGCGAAACTCGACCCCGCATTGAAGGCTGGTAATCTGGGGGAACGTATCAGAGCCATGCTGGATCTGATTGTGCTCGCATTCTGGACCGATTCAACCCGGGTTGCATCGTGTATGCTCGCGAATACCAACAGCCGTATTCATTACGACTTCATGGGAGTAAATGCTGAGTTTCACTATGTGTCACACCATGTGCGGAATAAGAAGGTTTTGCCGGCCTACGACAGCATTAACGCGTGGCACACCGGGCAGTTGTGCTACCTGATTGAAAAGATGAAGACCCTTCAGGACGGGAGCGGGACCTTATATGATAATTCGCTGATTCTGTGGGGATCGGGCATTAAGCACGGAGACTATCACTCGCTTACAGACCTTCCGGTGGTTCTCGCCGGGGGAGGCGGAGGGCAGGTAGACCTTGGGCGGCATGTGCGTTACCCTGAGGCCAGACCGTTTGGGAACTTGCTGCTCACGCTGATGAAGTTGATGAAGGCCCCGGCAGACAGGATAGGAGACTCGACGGGTTTGCTCCCGGGTATTACCGGGAAGGCTAATTTCAGGCGGGCCAACCAGGACGATGGTAGTTGGCGAATCACGAAAAGTGACGGGAATACCCTAACCGCGAAAGGATTGCTGCGTATCCGAATCGAAGATGACTTGGAATACTATCTGTTGCGCCTTTCGGATAAAAGCGATCTGGAGATCCGGATTCCATTCATGAACAATCACAAGCTCCGCTTCGACCGGAATGTAGGGAAGGTAGTGGAGGTAACCGGGCAATTCAGGGAAAGAGAGGGAAGGAAGATCGTTGTTTCCCTGAAGTCTGTAGTGCCCCAATAGGCGGATGAAGAAAGCGTGCCGCACGCCCTTTATGTTCCTTCTGGCTTGCGGAGTGCTGGCTGCGGGTTTGCGCTCAGGCGGGGCCATGGAGGCGGATTTTATCGCCGTGGTCGAGGTGATCGAAGACCGATGCATGACATGCCATGATGCCGAAACAAGAAAAGGCGGCATCGATCTGACTCCGCTGCTTCACAGGACGAACGCGTCATATGGGAACTACACCAAATTGTGGATCCGGCTCGAAAACATGGTGGCCAGGGGAGAAATGCCACCTGAAAACAAGAAACCGCTGAAGCCATCCCAGAAGCAGGCAGTCGAGGACTGGTTTCACCAATCATTTGTCCTACGTGAGGGAAAGTCCCACATCGGGCCCACGCCGCTGCGTCGCCTGACGCGGTATGAGTTTGAAAACACTCTCGAGGAGGTGTTGTCCATTCGGTTGAAGGCGCCGTATCGGGATGCCATCACCGGGCGTATCGAGGCCTCGAAGATTGATTCGCTTGTGCCCTCGGATATTCCCGGGGAATCGGGGTTCGACAATGACGCGCATCGTCTCGGAAGGCTAAAGCCGCCATTGAAGGAGTTAGCCAATGCGGTTCACCATGCATTGGCAGAGTTCCGCAAGAACCCGGAAGCGATGAAGGCGGTCTTAGGACGAGCGGGTATCCAGGGGAGTGCCGGGGAGATTGAAATGAGGCAGGTCATTTCAAATTTCATTCTGCGAGCTTACCGCGGCAAGGGAGAGAGGTTACCGGAATATGTGACGATCTATAACAGATTGTATCAGCAGCATCTGAGAGGCTCGAAAGATGTGACGGATAGCCTGTTTCACGTCCTCGAAATGATCCTGGTGTCTCCGGAGTTTCTTTACCGTATTGAATCAAGTCAGGGCCGGAGGACGGCCTATCCCGTGACTGGGGTGGAGTTGGCAACAAGGCTGTCCTATTTTCTCTCATTGCAATGTTCATTTATATTTGGTTTAGGTTTTCTGGATGGCAATTTGGTCTTGGTGCTTTAGTTGCTCTATTTCACGATGTTCTTTCAACTATGGGTTTCTTTCTGTCTCTTATACACATCTGACGCTGCCGACGAATAGAGA
>CAXEFH010000091.1:0-11652 GCA_963989605.1 uncultured Roseibacillus sp.
ATGATACGGCGACCACCGAGATCTACACCTCTCTATTCGTCGGCAGCGTCAGATGTGTATAAGAGACAGTCTAAAACCAAGGGCCCATGGGTGCATGGGCGAAAGACTCCAAGACGAACGTCGCAACCATGGCGGCAGGAGATTTCCGCTACAGGGAAAAGTCCCTCACAGCAGAAAACGCTGGGACATTTCAGATCGAGTTTGTCGATCCCCATGGTAGCACGGGCGTCCTGAAGCCCGCGGCACCGCTTCTGGCTGGCGAGGTTCTTGATGCCAGCGTGATGAGCTTGAAAGCCCTTTCACTTTTTCTCGATCATCAGATCTCTCAAGCAAAGGAAGAAGATCTCCTCTTCTCCCTGCACATGAAAGCTACCATGATGAAGGTTTCCGATCCGGTCATCTTTGGCCAGTGCGTTCGGGCCTACTTCAAGGATCTGATCGCGAGACATGAGCACCTCTTGGATGAGCTCGGGGTCGATTTCAACAATGGAGTCGGCGACCTTGTCGACAAGGTCGAGACTCTGCCTCAGGAACTATGTAATGAAATCAAAGCCGACCTCCAGTCCTGCTACGATAACGGGCCTGGGCTGGCCATGGTGAACTCCGACAAGGGCATCACAAACCTCCACGTTCCCAGTGATGTGATCATTGACGCCTCAATGCCGGCCATGATTCGCGACTCCGGGAAGATGTGGAATGCGCAGGGACAACGTCAGGACACCCTTGCAGTCATTCCCGACAGCTCCTATGCGGGCATCTATCAGGCAGCCATCGAATTCTGCCGTGAACATGGCGCTTTCGATCCTGCTACCATGGGAACCGTTCCCAATGTTGGCCTGATGGCTCAGAAGGCAGAGGAGTATGGATCTCACGACAAGACCTTTCAAGCGCCCGGCGATGGCACGATCCGTATCGTGGATGGCGATGGAAACGTCCTCATCGAACACAGCGTTGAGAAAGGAGACCTCTGGCGGGCCTGCCAGACAAAAGATGCTCCTATCCGTGACTGGGTGAAACTAGCGGTCGACCGTGCCCGCGCGACCGATTCCCCGGCGGTCTTCTGGCTCGACGAAAATCGGGGGCATGACTCACAGATCATCAGCAAGGTGCAGGCGAACCTCGCAGAGCACGACATCGAATCACTCGATATTCGCATTCTGCCTCCGGTCGACGCATGTCGCTTTACACTCGAACGACTCAAGGTGGGGCAGGATACCATCTCCGTAACCGGCAATGTCCTGAGAGACTACCTTACCGATCTCTTTCCCATTCTCGAGGTAGGCACCAGCGCGAAGATGCTCTCCATTGTTCCTCTCATGAATGGGGGAGGACTGTTCGAGACCGGGGCGGGAGGATCGGCGCCGAAACACGTCCAGCAGTTTACCGCGGAGAATCATCTTCGGTGGGATTCCCTTGGCGAATTTCTCGCTCTCGCCGTCTCTCTTGAGCATGTTTCAGGCAGATTTAGCAATAAAAAGGCACGCATCCTCAGTGAAACTCTCGACGAGGCCAGCACTCAATACCTCCTCAATGACCGGGCGCCCTCCCGGAAATGTGGTGAGTTAGACAACCGTGGCACTCACTTTTACCTGGCCCTTTACTGGGCACGTGCCCTCGCGTCCCAGGATGAAGACTCGGAACTCGCCGAAGAGTTCTCCCAACTTGCTAATCAACTGGATAAGGCAGAGGAGACGATCTTGGAAGAGCTGACGATCATCCAGGGAAAAGACGTTGAAATCGGAGGCTACTACCTTCCTGACGGAGCCATGGCGGATGCTGCTATGAGGGCAAGCGAGACGCTGAAATCCATCATCGCAGGTTGAGCTCTCCGAAGGCAGGCTCTCCCCCGGAGAAAATTATCGCTAGTCTCCCGGGGCCATTTGACTGTAGTCTCCGGCGTGCCTCGAAAAGTTTCTCTGTTTTCCCTGTTCCCCCGCCTCACCATTCTCGGCACTAGCTTCTGGATCGCAGGTGCGCTTCTGTGCCCTGCAAACCCTGTGATTAAGTCCATTGGGCACACGCCCGGAGGCAAAATATCCTTCCAGATAGGTCCAGATCCGGGTGGATACCACGTCCTGCGGCGCTCTGCGGACTTATCCGACGTGGGCAGCGGGCGTCCGGTAGCTATTGTGAGAAGTAATTCCAGCCCGGTGACCTTGGCTGACTCCTCCCGCCCCAAGACCAGGGCCTTTTATCAACTATCTCACTTCAGGTCCGCACAAGCCGGAGACATCGACAATGATGGCCTTTCGGACTGGCTCGAAATGGCAAGGCCAGGCTACTACAATCCTCTCAATCCAGCGCCTCCCGTGCATCGGCTCCACGGATCCCTGATGCTCACGGATCGGGCTCACTATGAAAGAATGGCAGGTCGGGACGGGCGACCAGGGGCACCAGAAATCCGCGAGGTAAAGTTTCTCGTCTACAACGTCCACACTCCTACCCCCATTCTCTATTTCGCAGATACTACTCGTTATCAGTATCACTACGACTTCACCAACCAGGCTGTGAATCGATATAGCAGCGTCAGCCTTTTTCAGAGTCACACCTACTTCAACAATTCAATCCGGAGGAACCTTGCGGGAAGCCTTATCGCTCACGATAATTACGTTGACGACAAGGGCCAGCGGGGACTCTACACCGTGGAATTCTGGCCTACGGACCCCGTCGCCTTCCGGTTTGTGGAAAAGGGATACGAGCTGATCGCGGCCTCCATGCCCTTCGTCGATGGAAACATTGCGTATCATCCTGCAAGTGAAACTCAGCGGAGAATCTATGAAGACGAGCAGGAAGCTTTTGAGAATTCCTACGTCAACGTGATTCAGACCGACGAACTCTACCGGAACGTTGTCTTTACGGGGCTTAATCCGGGCGAAGGATATGGCCGTCTCCGGGTAGTAAATGGATCCGAAACCCTTTCAGTCCGGGATGTCGTGATCTTCCGTAACATCCCCAATGATCTCACTCATGTTGCCGGGATCATTACCGAGATTCCCCAGACCCCACTTTCTCACGTCAATCTCAAGGCGATGCAGAATAATACCCCGAATGCCTACATCAGGGATGCCTCCTCGCACCCCGACATCGCACCATTCCTAGGAGAGAATGTCTATTACCGGGTTGATCGGGATGGCTTCGAAATTCGTGCCGCCACAGACGAAGAAGTCGACACATGGTTTGAAGCGATCCGGCCATCACAGCCTCAGACTCCCGTGCGGAATCTCAGTATTACCGAAATCCGGCCTCTCTCGCAGATTCGCTTCGGATCCTCCAATGCCTTCGGAGCAAAAGCAGCAAATGTCGCCGAGCTGCGCAGGGTGATTCCTCGGAATGCGCCGGATGGATATGCCATCCCCTTTTACTTCTATGATGAGTTCATGAAGTTCAACGGACTTTATGATCAGGCTCGCGATATGATGGAGCAGCCCCTTTTCCAGAACTCTCCTCTCTTCAGGGATGCTCTGCTGAGACGCTTCCAGGACACGATTGAGGACTCTCCGCTACCTGCTTGGATGACCGAGGACGTGAACCGGCTGAGAGCCTCATGGAGGCGCAACGTCACCCTGAGACTGCGATCCAGTACGAACAATGAAGACCTCGAAGGCTTCAACGGGGCCGGACTATACAGCTCCTACACCCACGGCCTCGACGAGGGGCCGCTGGAGAAAAGTGTGAAACAGGTCTGGGCCAGCCTCTGGAACTACCGTGCCTTCGAGGAGCGTGAATTCTGGCGGATTGATCATTTCTCCGCCGCCATGGGGGTTCTGGTTCATCCTAACTATACCGACGAGCAGGCCAATGGAGTCGGGGTCACCACCAACATATTCGATCCCGCGTGGGATGGGCACTATGTCAATGTGCAGGTCGGTGAAAATCTGGTCACTAATCCCGAAGCTGGGACAACCCCTGAGGAATACCTCATCGCTCAGCTCTTCGGAGGTTCTGACGAAATCCAATACATCCGTTTCTCGAATCTACTTCCACGTGGGGAGACCATCCTCACCCGAAGCCAGGCCCTCGATCTCAAAGTGAAGATGGACCTGATCCATAGTCATTTCCGGACCCTGTATCAGCCCTCCAACTGGTCCTCATGGGCAATGGAAGTGGAGTTCAAGATTACCGAAGGCGGAGCCCTCCTCATCAAGCAGGCGCGCCCCTGGGTGTTCTAGGCACTGCCGGGACAGATAAAGACCCCGGGGAAAGAACGGTCTTCGACCCCGGCATACCTCGAACAGGTAGGAAAGGGTATTAAGAGTCTGTTAAGACCGTAAAGCACCGGTAAAGCCCATGGTGCCGGCGCGCAGATTGTGGTTCATGATTATTCATGAAAAACCTTCGAAGCAGCATTCATCTCTTCCATCTGCTGGTAACCCTTGCCGTGATAGACCCTGCCGCCGCCCAGGCCCCGGCAGATTCACGAGTCAATTTTTCTCCTGCAGCAGGAAATGGATTCATGCGGGTCTCTGTCCTGGACCCGGGCAATCACACATGGAACCTGCAAATCTCTAATGATCTTACTTCGTGGTATGACTTTCAGACCATCAAGGTTCACAACGGAAGCTTCGCCACGAATCTGCACATTCTCGAAAACACTCCTCGATCCTTCTACCGCCTTACCTTCGACCCGGCCCTTCAGACGGGAGCAGGCAGTACAAATCAGGCCCTGCTATTGCCGGTCACCCCGGACAACTATGCTCTTCCCTCTCTGCCAGCACATTTCCTTACCCCGCAAGTGCGCGCACAGGACAATACCCCTCCCAATAATCCAGTCACAGACCGGGGCGCGACGCTGGGGCGCGTTCTTTTCTACGACAAGCGCCTCTCCGCGAATCACACGACCTCCTGCGCATCCTGCCACCAGCAGGCGCATGGATTTTCGGATCCCCGAAGGTTCAGCATCGGATTTCTCGGGGGCGAGACCGGCCGCAATTCCATGGGCCTGACCAACGCGAAATACTACCAGCAAGGGCATTTTTTCTGGGACGAACGTTCGCTAACCCTCGAGGAGCAGGTCCTCGAACCTATTCAGAATGAGGTGGAAATGGGGCTCACACTTGCCGAACTCGTGACAAAGATTTCTGCGGAGCACTACTATGCAGAACTTTTCACTTTGGCATTCGGGGATGCCCTCGTGACCACGGACCGCATCTCCAGAGCTCTGGCGCAGTTTATCCGCAGCATCATCTCAACTGAATCCAAGTTCGATATTGGAAGGGCAGAAAACTTCTCAAACTTCACACCCGAAGAGAACCAGGGAAGGCAGATCTTTAACGGTCAGGGACGGTGCGCCACCTGCCACGGGACTGACAACTTTGTCCCTGATAATGTTTTTAATAACGGTTTGGAAAACCCTTATACCGACCCGGGAGTAGGAGCAATCACCGGCCGGCAACAGGATCTGGGTAAATTCAAGGTTCCCTCTCTCAGGAACATCGCCCTCACTGGACCTTACATGCATGATGGCCGGTTGGAGACCCTGGAGGATGTGGTCGAATTCTACGACTCCGAAGTAGTTAACCACCCCAACCTTGCCCCCCAGCTCCGCAACAATAATCGACCTCGTCGACTGAATCTCAGCGAGGCTGAGAAAAGGGCCCTCGTGGCTTTCATGAATACCCTGACCGACCCCACCCTCGCGACCGATCCAAAATATTCAGATCCCTTCAATTACGGGGAATGATTTCCAAGGGAGAATCCATATGCGACGGCCCCCACATGCAGGGGCCGTCGCAGCGCTCTTAAAGGAAGACATCAGGTCAAAGTCCGGGTAGGATGCCTCTGAAGACAACTCTGTTGCCACCTCTCAGACGCCCATGCGAATTCCAGGCACGTTCCTCTGCGCTCTCCTCTCCCTGCAGGGTCATGCTGAGAATCAACCAGGAGGAAGCACTCCCTTTCGTTCTGAGATCCTCAAAAAAATCGACACCGTCATATCAAACGCAATCCAGAAAAAGAAGCTGCCGGGAGGTGTGCTCTGGCTGGAGCGAAATAACGAGATTTATCAAAAAGCATATGGAAGAAGGGCGACGGTGCCCGCACATGAGGCGATGTCGCTCGATACCATCTTCGATGCGGCCTCTCTCACCAAGGTAATTGCCACCACTCCATGTATCCTGAAACTCATCGAGGATTCAAGGATCAGCCTTGACGACAAGGCATCCAGGTTTCTCCCGGAGCTCACCGGGGATCCGAACAAGTCCCGCATCACGATCCGTCACCTTCTCACCCATACCAGCGGCCTCCTCCCGGGCATTCGCCGCGGCTACGACTGGCGGGGACGGGCCGCCGGAATCGCTCTTGCCTGCAGCGAGCCCTCGACCGGGCACGCCGGTTACGACTACCGCTACAGCGACATCAATTTCATTCTTCTCGGAGAAATCGTCCGTAGGATTTCGGGGAAACCCCTCTCAGTCTTCGCACAGGAAACAATTTTTGAGCCCTTGCAAATGAAGGAGACCTTCTTCCTCCCGGAAGAACCATATGTTCCCCGGATCGCTCCAACTACTCTGATGGATGACGGAAGCGTGCTCCGGGGAGTGGTTCACGATCCCACCGCAGGTGCGATGGATGGCGAAGCGGGACACGCGGGCCTCTTTACCAGCGCGCATGATCTCGCGCGCTTTGCACGTATGATTATGCAGGATGGGAAGATGGAAGGTGTCCAAGTTCTGCGCTCGGAAACATTGAAGATCATGTCATCGGTCCAGACCCCGGAAGCGGCTCCTTATCGTCGGGGCCTCGGCTTCGATATCGATTCGCCTTATGCGGGGCCTCGAGGAACCCTCTTTCCGCGTGGCTCGTTTGGTCACTCGGGATGGACCGGCACTTCCCTCTGGATTGATCCCTTCAGCGAGACCACCGTGATTTTTCTGAGTAATCGAAATCACCCCGCTGGAGGGGACGTCCTGGAGCTACGCCATCAAATCGGAACCCTTGCGGCAGAGGCTACCGGCTTCGACTTCTCAACTGTCACCAACGCTCTGAAGGAAATCACAGCTGAAGAGCAGAAGGCCGCCCGGACGGACATTCAATACCCCGTTGGTAACGTTCTCAGCGGAATCGACGTCCTTACTGCGGGCAATTTTACTACTCTGGCCGGCCTCAAGGCGGGTCTGATCACAAATCCAACGGGAATAAACAGGGATCGGAAGACTACAATTGACCTGCTGCACGATGCCCCCGGTGTGAAGTTGGTGTCCCTTTTCGGTCCCGAACACGGAATCCGGGGCACGAGGGACGGCAGGGTCGAAGATGGTTTTGATGAAAAGACAGGCCTCCCTGTGCACAGCCTCTACGCAGGAGAGGATCGGCGTAAACCAAGCCCGGAGCACCTCGGCGAGATCGATGCCCTTATCTTCGACATGCAGGATATCGGCTGTCGCTTCTATACCTACCTTTCCACCATGGGGCTCGCAATGGAAGCCGCACAGGAAGCGGGGATAAAGTTCATCGTTCTTGACCGCGTTAATCCGCTGGGTGGAGAGCAGGTGGCAGGGCCACTCCGCGACGGCGAACGAAAGTTTGTCGCCTTCCACGACATTCCAATACAACACGGGATGACTGCAGGAGAACTTGCCAAACTCTATCAGAGCGAACTCTATCCGGAACTTCACCTCACAGTTGTTCCCCTTCGCCACTGGAGGCGTTCCATGCGCTTTGATGAAACCGGACTACCTTGGATCAGGCCCTCTCCCAACATGCCAAATCTGGCAGCGGCTACCCTGTATCCTGGCATCGGACTCCTTGAGTTCACCAACCTATCCGTCGGGAGAGGCACAAGTCTTCCTTTCGAAATTGTCGGAGCCCCGTACATCAAACCGGCCGATCTCGCACCGCATCTCAATGCCAAGGATCTTCCTGGACTACAATTCCTGCCAATTTACTTCACCCCGGAATCCAGTGTCTTCGAGGGGCAGGAATGTGGAGGCGTTCGAATTCTCCTCAAGGATCCTGCCACGTGTGCTGCACCCGGCCTCGGCCTCGCCCTTGCCCAGTCACTTAGAAAACTCTATCCCAAACAATGGGAAACCGGGAAGCTGAACACCCTTCTGCGTCATCCATTCACCGAAAAGGCGATTCTGGAACAAGGGCTGCACGAATCCATTCTGATGGAGTGGGAAAAAGATTTAGAGAGTTTCAAACCACGTCGCGCAAGGCATCTGCTTTATCAATAAATGCTCTGCATATCCATGCCAATGGTTGCGCGAACTACCGGAGCGGATAGACCCTCGAAACTCTCCGAACTCAGCCACCGGCAAGGCTCCTTTACGCTGGCGCCCGGTCTTCTTTCCCTCTAGGAAGGCGCGCCATCATGAAACACAGACCCGCACTACTAGCCGCCCTCCTTGCCGTCCTGCCCTTGGCGGGCCATGCTGATGTCTCTCTGCCTCGTATTTTCGGGAATCACATGGTTCTCCAGCGCGAGACCCCTCTCAAGGTGTGGGGCACTGCTGATGCCGGAGAAAAGATTTCCCTTGAGTTCGGACCCCGTAGTTTTTCCACGACCTCCGACGAGAATGGTGACTGGCACATCGATCTGCCACCCCTGAAGGCCGATGGCGGCAAGTCCCATAAGCTGACGATCAAGGGAACAAACACCATCATTCTAGAGGATATTCTCATTGGTGATGTCTGGCTCGGATCTGGACAGTCCAACATGGAGTGGAACCTGAATCAGAGTGAAGGCCGGGACGAGTTCGTCAAGGCGGCCAACCATCCGGGGATTCGTCTCTTTCATATTCCGAAGAAACAGTTCGATACGCCACAGGCCGATGTCAATGCCACCTGGAAGCAATGTACTTCTGCCAATATTCCCGGATTTTCCGCAGTCCTCTACCATTTCGGGAAGGCCATTCACGCCGACCAGAAAGTCCCCATCGGTCTGATCAACAGCTCGTGGGGCGGCTCCCCGATCGAACCTTGGACCGTCACTGAAAACGGCTCGGGAAAAATGTATAATGGGATGATAGCTCCTATCATTGATTTCCCGGTAACCGGCACGATCTGGTACCAGGGAGAGACCAATGTTATCCGCAAGAATGGACTCTCCTACACCAGAAAGATGAAGGATCTTATCGAGGGTTGGCGTCGTGTATTCAACAACGAGAAGATGCCCTTCTACTTTGTCCAGATTGCCCCATGGAGTGGAGGATCATACGCGCCGGGGCAACTTCCCAACCTCTGGGAGGCCCAGTGCGCGACCCTGAAGCTCCCCCACACCGGAATGGCCGTCACGACTGACATCGTTCACAACATAGGAGACATTCATCCCCGTAACAAACATGACGTCGGAGGCCGGCTTGCCCGCTGGGCCCTCGCAAAGCACTACCAGAAAAAGGGCCTGAACTACTCCGGGCCTCTGTATAAGGCCATGAAGATTGAAAAGGACACAATCCGGATCGCCTTCGCCTACGCTGACGGTCTCAGGTCAAGAGATGGCGAGGAGCTCTCGGAATTTCAAATTGCCGGCGCAGACGGCCAGTTCATGGATGCCGAGGCGAAGATTGCAGGAAATCACGTTCTGGTCAGATGCAAGGATGTCAAGGAACCGACCCAGGTCCGCTTTGGATGGCACAAGGTCGCTAATCCCAATCTCGTCGACGGGGAGGGGCTTCCGGCTTCCCCCTTTCAGACCGAGAAATGGACCGGAGGAACGGGAGAATAGGAACTCGCCCTTACCAGAACCAAGCCACCAAACTTTCCTTCTGTTATGAATACCATCCGAACCCTCATCTCCATCGTGATCGGATCCCAGATCGCAGGAGCCGACATCAAACCTGTCCAGCATATCATCGATACCCATATCCATCTCTACGACACCACGCGGGAGCAGAAGGTGGACTGGCCTCCGGAAAGTGACGAGATCCTTTACAGACCCCATCTTCCGGCGGAATACAGCCGATTGGCAAAGGACGCCGGAGTGACCGGGGTCGTGGTCGTCGAGGCAAGCGACCGGCTTGAAGACAACAGATGGGTTCTCGACCTAGTGAAGGGTGACGAGTTCTACATGGGGCTCGTCGGTAATGTGGACGTTTACCGGGAAGATTTTGATCAGCATGTAACCCGCCTGAAAAAAGACTCACGCTTTATTGGTGTCCGGGCCCGGGGAGCAAAGCCCATCGATTTCACCAATGACCTTGTTCTCTCCAATCTTAACATGCTCTCACAGCACCGTCTCACCATGGACTACCTGACCAATGGAGGAGGGATACCCGGCATCCAGATTGCAGACAAACTGGCAGGGACCATTCCCAAGCTGACTATTGTGATCGACCATTGCCTTGGATATGATTTCGACGGGAGACCACCGTCCCCGGATTGGGTCGCCGCGGTCAAAAGCCTCGCCTCTAACAAAAATGTCTACTGCAAAATTTCCGGACTCTATCAGCGGTGCGCGACTCAGCCTGCAGTCAAGGAACCGGACCATTACAGGGCAGTCCTCGACGTGCTCTGGAATCACTTCGGATCCAAGCGTCTTATCTACGGATCCAACTGGCCATGCACCAGACATAGCGGAAGCTACGCAAGCTTCCTGAAGCTCGTCGACAGCTGGATCTCCAGCAAGGGGCAAGAAGCCCGTGAAAACTATTACTGGAGAAATTCCGCGACTGCCTACCGCCTGCCTCTGAAGTGAGCAGCAGCCGTTCGCGTGCAGAAAAGACCGCCCCTTCTGAGGGGGGCGGTAATAATGCGCACAAGGGTATCCGGAGGGTGCCCCCTGCATCAGGGGATGATCCTCAGGGTGAAATAGGCCCGCACAGAGTTGGTTACTGGCGCGGTCCCGAAGAGATCCTTGGTGTCCGGAATTTCAATATTGTAAAGCCGATCCAGCCACTTCCGGTCACCCGTCCCGAAGTCCTTCATAACGACCAGCACTCTCTTGCGGTCATCATCAATGTGCACGCGCTCAATCGCATCATCCCTTTCCTCATGTCTGGGTGACCCGTAGCGACCCGTATTGGTGTAGAACCAGGAGCGAACTTTGAGTTTTCCTGCCAGCTGCTCCTCGCTAACCGCCTGACCTAGCGGCCGGGTAAGGCTGAGGAGGAATCCGTTCTTGGCCGCCTTGGCGCTGTGAATAGCGGCTGCCACCGTCTTTCCATCATACATGATCCGCTGCAGGCTGGCCTGCTGCCCACCCCAGGCACCCCATCCTCGCCCTGTCTGCCCTACGAGGAGACTGCCATCGGGCAGGAACACGGGGCGCATGACACCGGAGGCAAAGAATCGTCCGAAGGGGATCACGCATCCCTGGTCAATCCCATTCACCTGCTCGGGAACAACCCGGAAGAGATTGGAAAGTGTTTGATCCCCAAGGAACATCTGCCCTCCAAATGGACCGAACTTTCCTCCCGTAGTGTCCCACGCCGGGTTCCCCGGTGAATTGGCAACCATACCATGGGGAAGCCAGACCGCGCCCTTCCGGATCTTGTCCTTCCACTTGTCGAACTTCAGCTCAGCCGAGTCAGGCTTCATTTTTCCCTGCAGGGTCAGAAGTCCGGAGAGGTGCCCATAAAATTTTCCCTTTTCAAGGGGTACCACCTTGGAGGAGCCCACATACTCTCCCTGGTTTTCGGCATACCAGATGCGTCCCTCCCTGTCTCTTATACACATCTCCGAGCCCACGAGACAGGCAGAAATCTCGTATGCCGT
>CAXEFH010000092.1:0-11576 GCA_963989605.1 uncultured Roseibacillus sp.
TTTTTTTTCAAGCAGACGACGGCATACGAGATTTCTGCCTGTCTCGTGGGCTCGGAGATGTGTATAAGAGACAGCTGGAGACGAGCCCTGACAACTGAACAGATCCAGGCCATCTACCTTGCCGGCACTAACGGGCAGAGCCTTGGCGATCTCATCAGCGGGGTAGGAATTGATCCTCTGGGCCTCGCCGTGAGCCTTGCAGCGAATGACCCCCTCACCATAAGGGCAGAATTCAACACTCAACCAGCACGACAATACGATATCCTGGTGAGCCCGGACCTCAACTCACCCCGTGAGACCTGGACCGAGTTGGAAGGATTTCAGGACATTCCGGCTGACGAGTCCGGGCGGGCGAGTGTTGAATTCCCTGCTCCCTATGATGGCGGCGGCTTCGTCGCAGTGCGGGAAGAAGGCCTGCCGGCCTTTTTTGAGGAAGACTTCGAAACCGGAGACGGCGGCTGGACCACGACCGTGAATGATGCCAGCTCAAACACCCTCTGGGAACTGGGAGCTCCTGCCGGAACAACAGGACCCCTCTCAGGGGCCGGAGGATCTCCCAACGCATGGTCCACTAACCTCGGAGACTATGGCACCGATTCGGACATCTCCCTCTTCTCTCCCCCCCTCGACTTCACAGGACTCCCGGGTGCTGAGCTGACGTTTGACGCTTTCCGCGATGCGGACGGATTTGGGGATACTGCCACGATCAGGTTCCTCCGGGTTGGTGACGATGCGCTTCTGGGAGCGGCGATTCCGATCGACATGAGCATCTTCGACACTGACTACGTCAGTCTCACCGTTCCAGTCCCGGCAGAAGTCATGGGTGAAAATGCCAGAATCGAATTCAACTTCATCAGTGACGGAACCCTCGATGCGTTCAGTGGACTTTCCATCGATAATGTGACGGTCGAGGCAGCGGCGCCCTAGGCCCTGCGGAGAGATTCCCTTTTTCAAGGCGGTGAAACCTCATGGTTTCACCGCCTTTTTCCTGTCTCCTTGACCCAAACACGTTCCACCCGCCTATCCGGCCTCACCACCTGGAGAAAACTGGGATAGCGCTCACCCGGGATCCGGATAATTCCGGCTCCAGCATACGAGGGCCCTTTTATCTTTGAATCATACGCCTCGATTCCCAAAGTGGTTCCCGGTCATTCAGTTCAGCCCATCCTACGATGCCTCTCGTCCGTCTTTCACTTCTCCTCCTCGCCTTGGTTCATCTCGCTCCGGCAGGACCGGCAACTTCAGGGAACCGACTGACACATCTCGACGAACCCAACAACCCCTGGCAATTCGATCTGGGTTCTCCCAGACTCACGACTCCACAATGGATCGGTGAAAAGGGCGTCGAGGCTGTCATCGTCCTCGCAATCGATGACATGTCCGGAGACGGACAGCATTTCAGGGACTACCTGACACCGATTATCGAACGACTGAAAGTCATCGATGGCCGTGGACCAGTCAGCATCACCTGCAATCGGCCCAACCCGGAACACCCGAACATGCAGTGGCTCCTGAATCAGGGTGTTTCCCTTGAAACTCATACTCTGAATCATCCCTGTCCTCTTCTTCAACACCTTGACTTTATTCGCGCCAGTAATGACTACCATGGCTGTGTGGACCTGCTCGCCCGGATCCCGAACAATAAATCAGTTGGATTCCGGTTCGGGTGCATGGATGGACAGAACACTCCAAGCCCTCGCGCTTATGAGGAGATCCTCGGGTCTACGAGCGAGGAGGGTAATTTTATCTCCATGTCCACCAGTGTGGGGGTCGTATTCTCTCCGGAAGACCCGGTGATTCCGGCAGAAATATTCAAGCCGAACTCGGGGGGACCTGATCGCTTTGCCCGCTATCTCACCCGGGGATTCGTCAATTATATCGAGAACTACCCCTATCCCTTCGTGGTAGGCAGGAAAATATGGGAACTCCCCTTCGTCTATCCCAACGACTACACCGGGCAGGTCCTGCATGGCGCGCAAAACCCGGTGACGATTTCTGACTATAAGGCGGCGGTTGACGCCACGGTTGCAAAGCAGGGCGCTGTTTCCCTTTGCTTTCATGCCGGTAACTGGATGCGAAATTCCCAGATGGTGGACATCGTTGATCATGCCAGCAGAAGGCACGGCAAGAAGGTAAAGTTCCTGAGCATGGGCGAGATGCACGAGCTCATGACCAAAAACCTGCTGATGGGAAATCCGATCCGAAGGTCCGATGGCGGTGACAACGGGATCAGAATTCTCGACGTCAATAATGATGGTTTCATGGATGTGATCGTTGGAAACCCCGACAAGAGAATCTGCAGGGTCTGGAAACCCGAAAACGGGACATGGCATGAGACTCCTTTTCCTGCCGAGATTACGCCGTCCGTCCGATTCGGAGTAGTCAGCAGGGGCGGGGAAGCAGCCATGTTCGTAACCGGAAGCGACGCTATAAACAGATTCTGGATCTATCGCGGGAATCAGTGGGAACAGAGGGAAAGCCTCACCAGAGGCCTGAAAGATGTCACCTCTCATCGGGATGGAGAGGATGGTGGAGTCCGCCTGCGTGATCTGGATGGCGATGGCATCTGCGAGATCATCGTGGGACGGAAAGACTCTTCCGCAGTATACCAACTTGGCGAATCCGGATGGAGAAAACTTCCGTTCTCCCTGCCACAGCACTTCCCCATTGTAACCCGGACAGGGGGCGATGCTGGATTGCGATTCACTGATCTCGATGACGATGGACTGCAAGATCTCATCTTCTCAAACGGTACGCGGTACGGCACGCGGATGCTTGAGTCGCTCGCCAAGGGCTGGACCCGGGTTGGAATCGAGGGGGTCCGGGAAGGTGATGGTGTGGGAGAGCAGCACTCGCGCAAACCAGAGGTGATCCCCCCAATCGTCCGAAAGGATGGCACCAACAATGGAGCTTGGCTAAAGCGTGGCCATCTTTACTGGCAAAACGAGGATACCGGCGCGATTTTTCCTCACCACATAGACCTCCGGTCTTTCAGTGATCTTCTTGGAAAACAGGCAACCCAACCTCGGAGCCCTGCCTCATCGCTTCACATGATGGAAGTCCATGAAGGTCTCAGGGTAGAACTGGTGGCAGCGGAGCCCCTCGTCATGGATCCCGTGGATCTTGCCTGGGGACCAGACGGCAGGCTGTGGGTCGCTGAAATGGCAGATTATCCCCTCGGGATCGACAACAAGGGGACGCCCGGATCCCGGATCGCATTTCTCACGGATCGTGATGGAGATGGCACTTACGACCAGCGAACGCTGTTTTGTGATGGACTGCAAACTGCAAATACGGTCCTCCCATGGCGGGACGGGCTCCTTGTGGTAGCCCCTCCGAAGATCTGGCTTCTCCGGGATACTACCGGAGACGGGCAGGCAGACCGGAAAGAGATTCTTTATGAAGGGTTTGGTCGCGGCAACGAACAACATCGAGGGAACGGCCTGACATGGGGTCTCGACGGATGGATTTATGTCGCTAACGGCGACAATGGAGGAACGATCAGGTCCACCCGGACGGGAAAGGAGTTAACCCTCGGAGGGTTCGATCTTCGGATCAGGCCGGATACAGGCCAGATGGAATTCGCGACTGGTGTAACCCAGCATGGCCGCAACAGGGATGACTGGGGAAACTGGGTTGCCGGCAACAACTCGAACGCCTGGCAGATCGCTTTGGAAGACCACAATCTGCGCTTGAACCCCGGAGTTGAGCAACCCCCTGCGCGTCACAGCCTCTTCGGAGTAGTAGACCTATATCCTTCTAGCCAGGTCCTGAGCCACTACAGGGGTTACCAGCGCCCACCCCCGGGATCTCCGGGCAGGCTCACCTCCGCCTGCGGCTTCACCTTTTACCGCGGCTCCCTGTTCAGCGATGTCGTCGCCCCATCAATTTATTTTTCCTGTCCCGTTCACAACTGTGTCAGCAGGCGCGAGGTATCGTGGAATGGAGTCCTCATGCAAACAAGGAGAGCGGAAAAAGAGGCGCAAAGCGAATTTCTACGAAGCCGGGACTCCTGGTTCCGTCCGACCTCATTGCGGACCGGTCCCGATGGTGGACTTTATGTCGCTGACCTCTACCGCCTTGTTATTGAGCATCCCGAGTGGATTGATACAGGCCTTACCCGTGAAATGATTGCCGATGGGCGTCTTCGTGCAGGGCATGATCGTGGACGAATATACCGCATCCTTCCCGCCACCGGGAAAGCCCCCCAACCCCCTCAACTCGCCGGTTTATCACCAGAGCAGCTAGCATCTGCTCTCGACTCTCCCAATGGTTGGCAGCGGGACAGCGCCCATATGATGCTCACATGGCTCGATCAACCTGCGCGCGAGGCTGCCATTCCCGTGCTCCGCGGCATCCTGCGCCATAGCAGTATGCCGGAAGCCAGATTGCAGGCGTCCAGTGCCCTTTCAGATCTTCAGGGACTTGAAGGGAAGGATCTGTCCGTTGCTCTTGCTGATTCTCATCCCGAAGTACGCCGGAACGGCCTCCGGATCGGAAACCTCACCTCGGATAAACTCCTTGTACAAGCAACGAATCTCCTCAAGGATGAGAGCCCCCAAGTTCAGATGCAGGCTGCCTATGCCCTCGCTCATACAGACGACAAGGAGGTTGGATCCGCGCTGGGGCGCTTTCTGTTGGCGCACCCGGACCACGCCTATCTTCGGGCTTCAGGTCTCACCGCTGCCCGTAAGCATATCGGCGCAATCCTCGCTACCGTCCTGCATGAAGAGCACAATGCCTCTTCCCTCGCTCTCGTTGAAGCGATCATAACCCAACTCCCTCCCGAGGAGGCCGGTTCCGTAGTTCCAGAGCTTATACAAGAGCTGATCGATAGATTGGGTAAATCGCGCGATAACTTGCAGTCGACTTTTTCAAGTGCAGCAGGGCTGATGCGGATCAGCTCGGAATCTCCTCAAATTCCAACGTGGCGCACGGCTCTTGCCCCGGTGTTCATGGAAGCTCGACGAACTATCAAAGACCCCCGATCACATCTTCCACACCGGCTGGCCGCACTTAAGTTGATCTCCCAATCTGGTGAGCCAGCTACTGATACTTCTCTCCTCTTATCTCTCCTTAACCCAAAGACACCTTCTGATTTACAGGTTGCGATCATCCCCGTTCTTCTCCGGGAAAAAAATCCGGCAATGATCAGATCCCTGATCGGTCGATGGGGTGAACACGGTCCAGCCCTGCGCCGCGCCATCCTCGATACCCTCATGAGCAGGACAGAACTGACCTCTCTTTTTCTTTCCCTGGTCACCGAGACGATGACTGAACTCAAGGCTTCGATTGATACCGGGCGCCGCCAGCTTCTCCTCAATCACAAAAATGAGGAGGTTCGGACCCGAGCCCAAGCCTTATTAGGAGGAGCTACTACTCCCCATCGTCAGGCCGTCATCGCACAGTATTCCGATGCACTCGGTGGTGAGGGAGATCGTCTACTCGGAAAGGAAATCTTCGCCGGGCAATGTGCTTCCTGCCACCGACTCGACGGGGTCGGCAGGGCAGTTGGGCCGGATCTCGCCTCTCTCACCGATCGAAGTCCCAGAGCATATCTCACCGCTATTCTCGATCCGAACCAGGCTATCACCCAAAACTGGATGATGTTCATTGCTTCGCTGCGGGACGGAACGACCCACGCCGGAGCCGTCGCCCAGGAAACAAGCTCTGCCATCACCCTTGTGAATATTGGCGGGGATCGCTCGACCATTCCGCGTAATGAGATCAGATCCCTTGCCTCAACAGGGCGTTCCCTGATGCCAGAAGGTCTGGAATCATCCCTGGACCTCGCCCAAATGCGTCACCTGCTCGCCTACCTTCAGGTCGCGGGAACCCCCCGTAAGGTATTCGCAAACAACGCTCCCGAGCTTATCAATCAGGAATCCAGCGGTGTCATCACACTACCGGCATCGGCAGCAGAAGTTTATGGGCCCAGCCTCGTCTTCGAGCAGCGGTATCGCAACCTTGGACACTGGGGAAACCAAAGGGACCGCGCGGAGTGGCGCTTTCAGGTCCAGAAGGAAGGACAATTTGACCTATGGATCAACTGGGCGCTGCAACAGGATACTGTCGGAAGCTCAATCAGTCTTGGAGTGGGCCAGCGAGAAATATCGGGAGCTGTCCCAGACACTGGCACCTGGGACGATTACAAATGGGCTAAATTGGCCACATTATCTCTGACGAGCGGCGTTCACCGAATGAAGGCCCAGAGCAAGGGCCCGCTCCAGAGCAGCTTTCTCATCGACCTTGGACAACTGAAGTTTGTTCCAACCGAAAGCGGTGACTTCCCCAACGCTGTCCAATGGCCCGGAGTACAACTTCACCCGAGGTAATTGTTCGACAGGATATTCCTGTGTGGAACCACAGTGGTCCCATCAAAGGCAGGCCCACATTACCCACCCGGATTAAGATCATGCCTGTTTCTATGCCTCCCGATTAAACGTTATCTTCATTCTGGCTTTCCCTGATACCTGATATTTTGAGGTGTCCTCAAAACCTATCCCAGGTAAGCTCCACAGACTGCTGTTCCTGTG
Source organism: uncultured Roseibacillus sp. (assembly GCA_963989605.1). Classification (GTDB taxonomy): domain Bacteria; phylum Verrucomicrobiota; class Verrucomicrobiia; order Verrucomicrobiales; family Akkermansiaceae; genus Roseibacillus_B. The sequence goes on from CAXEFH010000092.1 coordinate 6,537, forward strand.
AATTTGACATTAAAATCCTCCTCTCATCCTCGCTACCTTCAGCGTTCCTCAGGCCTCGCGGCTCTGTGGCTTCTTTCATTAATGCCAGCGGCAGCCAATCTCTATCTCACTGAGTTTCTTGCCGACAACACAGCCGGGCTGCGTGACAGCGACGGAGAATACTCAGACTGGATAGAGATCTTCAACGCCAGCCCTGTGCCGGCTGATCTCGAAGGACACTATCTTACCGATGACGAAAGCGCTCTCACGAAGTGGTCTTTCCCGGCGGTCGAGCTCGGGCCGGGTCAATTTATGCTCGTATTCGCATCAGAGAAGAACCGCAGGGATCCAGAGGCGGAACTACATACCAATTTCAAGATTGATAAGGAGGGTGAGTACCTCGGACTTGTCGCACCCGATGGCATCTCTGTTATTTCCGAATTTGGATCAGCGGATTCCCCTCTTCCCGACCAGCGACAGGATATCTCATATGGGCTTGCTCAGACAAGTAGTCGAACTCCGGCAACCTTGCTGACCCGGGACGCAGCGGCAAAGGCGCGCGTGCCAACCCCGGATGATGCTGCACTCGGCAGTAGCTGGACGGAACCAGGATTCGATGACTCCGCTTGGCGCGACGTCTTCACCGGAATCGGATATGATGAGGATAGTACCTATGTCCCGGAATTTGGGGCGGGAGGAAACCTCGGAAAAGATCTCAACGGCATCAACACAAGCCTTTACCTCCGCGTGCCTTTTGATCTCAACGAGCCCTCTACCCTGACGGATCTCTCCCTCGGCATGAAATACGACGATGGTTTCGTCGCCTACCTGAATGGAACATGGATATTATCGGAGAACAGCCCTCCCGCCGGGACTCTCTCATACAACTCTGAGGCTACCACCAGTCATGCTGATACCCTTGCTCTGGAATATGAGATCTTCGATCTCTCAGAGCACAGAGACCTCCTGGCCCAAGGCCGTAATATTCTCTCCATCCACGGTCTGAACAATGGCCTGAACAGCTCGGACATGCTCATCTCACCTGAGCTCCGGGGAATACGGATTACGAACCCTTCAGTGGGAGAGAGCGGCTTCTTCGAGATCCCAACCCCCGCTGCGTTTAATGGAGAGGCCCTTGGGGGATTTGTGGAAGACACCAAGTTCAGCGTGAATCGGGGCTTCTTCACTCAACCGTTCGACCTTGAACTTTCCAGCACTACAGAAGATGCCGAGATCCGATACACGATCGACGGGTCTACGCCGGGCCCACTCTCCGGGAGAGTCTATCGCGAACCTCTGAATATTAATCGCACGGTTGTAGTCAGAGCCATTGCCTACAAGGACGACCTGCAACCCACCAACGTAGACACCCACACCTACATCTTCCCGTCCGATGTGGTCGACCAGAGCGACATGCGAACCAGCATCACGCAGAGCCCGACCTACGGACCGCGTATGCTGGATTCACTGCAAGCAGTCCCATCCATATCTCTCATCACGCAGAATTCCAGCTTCCTGAACGAGGGGGGTGGAAATATCCGGGAGGAATATCCAGCATCTATTGAAATGATTTTTCCCGATGGCCGCGAGGGATTTCAGGAGGATGGAGGCCTGAGCAACTACGGCGGCCGGTTCACCAACTTCCGTAAGAAGAGCTTCCGGATCGCCTTCCGGGAGCGCTTTGGTCCCACCAAGGTGCGCTACCCGATTTTTGAAGGCTTCAAATACCAGCATCATCCCCCCGCAGAAGAGTTTGACGTCATCAATCTTCGCAGCGGCTCACATGACATGAGTTCAAGAGGAGCGTACATGTCCAACCGCTTCACCGATGATACCATGCTGGATATGGGCAATATCGCACCTCATGGAAGATTCGTTCACGTCTACCTGAACGGAAGGTACTGGGGGCAATACCACATGCGCGAGCGATGGAGCGCAGACATGGCCTCCAGCTATTATGGAGGTAGTAAAGACGCCTACGAGGCCGTAAACGCCAACGATAACTTCAGAAATGATGAGGAAGTCTACGATGGACCGGGACGGTTCTGGAACGCAGCCAAGTCCCTTGTCCTCAGACCTGACCCCTTCAATGAGGCCTCAAGTCACATTGATATCGCCAACATAATCGACTTCATGCTCGTCTGGGTTAGTGGTGATTCGGAGAGTGAATTCCGCTCATTTGGATCTTCCGTGGAAGGGGTGCCCTTCAAGTTTATGATCAAGGATGCTGATGGCTACCTGCGCCCTGCCAGTTCCGGCAAAGCAGGACATCCCGGGCCTCTCAACATCATGTCTGAGATGAGGGGCGGTCTGGGAGGGGAGGATTTCCGAATGCTGGTAGCTGACCGCATTCACAAGCACTTCTTTAACGACGGTGCCTTCACCCCAATAAATAACATCAGACGCCTCAGGGTCCGGACTGCGGAGGCTCGTCTGGGTTTCATCTCAGAGTCTGCCCGCTGGGGTTTCCGCTCACCAAACTCATGGGAGTCTTATCAGGCCAACTTGATGAACAACCACTTCCGCGGACTAACTGATACCATGGTGAGTCGCTTTAAATCGAATGGAATGTATCCCGATATTGTCGCTCCGGTCTTCAGCCAGCATGGAGGTTCCGTCATGCCGACTACTCCCATTTCAATGTCATCGAATGCGCGGACAATCTACTATACCGTCGACGGGAATGACCCCCGCCTGCCCGGGGGAGTCCCTAATCCGGTTGCCAATGTTCTCTCCCTCCGAAGTGGAGCTGGCGCCAACAACGTTTCAAATCCGCTCTTTCTGCGGTCCCCAACCCGGTTAAAGGCGCGTGCCTACGATACACGCACGGGAGAGTGGAGCGCGCTGAACGAAGCACTCTACACGATCGACAGCGAACCAGCGAATAGCCGCAACCTTGTCATCGCGGAACTTAACTATCACCCGGACGAACCCTCCTCGGCCGAGGAATCGGCCATCAGCAACGACAGGGATGACTACGAATTCATCGAGCTCCTCAACACAGGCTCCAGAAATATAGACCTTACGGGAGTTCGATTTGATTCCGCCGTAAACTTTGCCTTTCCGGACAACACGGTCCTCGAGCCGGGCGAGCGCCTACTACTCCTACGACAAAGAATCGCCTTCGAAGCGCGTTACGGTTCTCTTCCCAACATCCAGATGTTCGAGTATACCGGACGCCTCAGCAACGACGGAGAGAGGATCCTTCTTTCCGGACCAGCATCCCAGCCGATCATGGATTTTACCTATAACGACCAGCCTCCCTGGCCTGCAGCCGCCGACGGAGAAGGCTCAAGTCTCGTCCTGCTCAATCCAGATTCCCCGGGAGAAAGCGGAGATCCCTCCAACTGGAGGGCCAGTCGTATTCCGGGAGGAACGCCCGGGGAAGAGGGATCATCTGGCCTCGACTACGATACGTGGTCTACAGCAAACAATCTTGAGGGAGGACCTCAGGATGACGAGGACCACGATACCATCAGCAATTTCATGGAATTCCTGCAAGGGACGGATCCTCTGGAGTTCACCATCGAACCTGTCCTGATTCTCCGGGTGGACGCCCTTGATGTTGGCAATGCGGTCCGTCAATACTTCGTCATCAGTTTCCGGCAGAGCATGCAGGCACTCGGATCCCTCTCACTCGAAATTTCGGACGACCTCATTACATGGAACTCTGCCCAGGAGCTCACCGAGCTCCTGTCTCAGGTCAATCAGGGAGACGGCACTCAAATGACAACCCTGCGCATGAAACAGCCTACCGAGAGCCGATCTGGCCCTCTCTTCGTGCGACTTAGGGGACAGTAATCTTGGTTTCGGAGGCCCGGGGAACCTCTTCAGGCCACAGTTTGGGCCATTCCGTCCTGAAGATTGCTGTAAACGGGCCCTAATGCCTCCCCGCGGCAGGACTGTGTGATTGTAACCCGGCCATATTTCATTTGAAACTGCACAAAGCATATGAGCATCAAATCCGTCTGCGCCCTCCTTACCCTCGTTCTGAGCATCCTCCCAGTTGCGCACGCCAATGTCTACAAGGCTCGCATCAACCCCAGTTGGAGTCCCGATGGGTCATGGATGTGGTATCGCAACAATCTGCCGAAGGGGGAACGTGAGTTCATTCTGGTCGACCTCAAGAAAGGATTACGCCAGCACGCATTTGACCATGACAGACTGGCTGCTGCTCTCCGGAGGGAAGATTCAGGGGAATTCACCGGAGCACAGCTGCCACTCGAGAACCTTTCCTTCGACCTCGAAAAAAGGAAAGCAACCTTCTCGCTGAGAGGTAAGTGGTACCGATGCAATATCGATACCTGCCAGCTTGAAAAAATCAATCGGCCGCCAGCTTCTCGAGCCAGCGATGAGAAGGAAAAGAAAGCCCAGGATGACTCGAGGTACAAACCCTATCGCCCAAGTAGAGATCTTTCACCGGATAAAAAATGGAAGGCATACATCAAAAACCACAACCTCTGGATTCGCGCCAACATCGATGACAGTGAGGAAATTCAACTCTCTGAGGATGGTGAGGAGCAGAACAGCTACCAGCAACCATTCTGGAGCCCTAATTCAAATAACCTGGTTGCCTTCCGTGCCCAACCGGGCGACGTAGGTGAAGTTCACATGATCCAATCCTCTCCCAAGGAGGGTGGAAGAGCAAAACTGCATTCCCGCCGCTACCCACTTCCCGGAGATAAATTTACCACCTACGAACTAAACTGGTTCAACCTTCGCAAGCGCCTGCAGAGCAAACCAAAGGTGGGCCTCATCGACTTCCGAGGTCCGCGCCTGCGCTGGACGAGGGATGGCACAAAATTCCGTTACGAGAAGATTGACCGCGGCCACCAGCGCTTTCGTGTGATTGAATTTGATGTCTCAACCGGTGCTCACAGGAATATCGTTGATGAGAAGACCGATACCTTCATCTGGACCGAACATGCCCTCCGACTCGGAATGCCCAAGGTCAACTGGTTGCTCAATCATCGGGAGATCCTTTACTTCTCGGAAAAGGACGGCCACCGCCATATCTATCTCATTGATATCGCCTCCGGAACCATGAAGGCTGTAACTCAG
>CAXEFH010000093.1:0-11553 GCA_963989605.1 uncultured Roseibacillus sp.
TTTTTTTAATGATACGGCGACCACCGAGATCTACACCTCTCTATTCGTCGGCAGCGTCAGATGTTTATAAGAGACAGTTCCCCGGGGGTAAAGAAAACCCAATCCGATAATCCGGAGAGAGAGTGATACCACCTTTGGGTGCGAAGATTCTTGTGGTTTGTCGAGGGTGAGTCAGAAAGCGCTGGTGCGAGATTTGCTGCGAGACCCTGCCTGGCAGGAGGTGGATGTTGGGTTCCCTCTGCCCGATTCACCGCATGCGTGTGTTGTTAGCCTGCCAACCTGGAATTCAGTGATTGGATACGAGGAGGACGATCCAGAGGTAGTCGGGAAAATGCGCTCAGGCTATCCGAGGTTCTTCATTCATCCGATCACGGCGCACTACTTGAAGGAGATGGAGGCACGGATTGCAGGGCATCAGGAGAGAATCATGGCCTATTCCTCGCCCGAGGCTGTTCAGCGGGCTGCCGAATACATAGTTCGGCACACAGGAATCAGAGGGCGTATCTGCAGTGATCAGCCCTTGCTTCTGGTGGTTCCCAAAGCTGGATATACAGCGGCCCGCGACTACTGGAGACACACAGGTGAAATAATCAGCAGCCGACAGGCCGATGATCTCCTGCAGGATCGGTGTATCGGGTCCGAGGAAAGAGAAGGGCATCGGGAGTCGATGGCAGAACTGCTGGGTGTTGAGACACGTGATGCGTTTCTTTTTGAAAGTGGAATGGCCGCGATCTTCACGCTCTTCCGGGTTGTCACGGAACGCCGCCCGGGATTGAAAACCCTCCAGTTGTGCTTTCCCTATGTCGATGCTCTCAAGGTACAGGAACAATTCGGCTCAGGGGTGGATTTCATCAACAATCCAACTGGTGACGCTCTCGCCAAGGCCTTGACCGATGTCAGGGCTGGAGCCTACGCCGCGGTCTTTTGTGAAGTCCCGAGCAATCCGTTACTTCGGACTGTGGACCTGCCTGCTGTCGCTGGAGCCTGCAAGGAGGGCGGGGTGCCGCTTCTCATCGACGATACTATTTGCAGTCATGAGAACATCGACACTCTTGCCTATGCCGATGCCGCTTCGACCAGTCTGACAAAATGGGTGTCCGGGGTTGGTGACGTGCTGGCAGGCTCCGTGCGTCTCAGAAGTGACTCCGCGTTCACCGACGAATTTCGTGAGGCTCTTGAACATGAGGTTCCCGGTGGATCTCGTCTCTACTCCCGTGATGGGGAGGCCCTGCTGGCTAACGCAGCTGAGTTCCGGCAGAGAGTTGCCCAATGCAATCGCAATGGATTGCAGGTAGCTGAATTTCTCGAGGAGCAGGTGGAGGTAAAAAAAGTTTACTACCCCGCATTTGTCGATCGAGAGCATTACGATGCAGTACGCCGCCCCGACGGTGGCTTTGGTGGGTTGATCAGTTTTAGCCTTACGGATCCATCGCAAACCCCAGCACTCTATGAAGCCATGAGATTCTGTAAGGGCCCTAGCTTGGGCACCGACTACACGCTCGTGTGTCCTTATACGCTACTGGCACACTACCGGGAGATAAAGTGGGCAGAGTCTTGCGGAGTGAGCGCGGAACTTCTGCGAATCTCGGTAGGCAGGGAATCCGAAATAGAACTCCTTGGGAGACTGGAGGAAGCCTTTGAGGCGATTCGCTGAGGGCGTTTTCGCTCTCCTCTTGAGGAAGAGTCAGTCCCTGTGGTCCTCGGAGTGGTAGGCCTCAACCGCAGGGCTGTAGGGCCCCAGGCGCTCGGCGGCCGAATTTCGGACCCGAACCACAATTTCCAGCATCAGAATGGGGAGGAGAACGGAAGCGATCCGGCGCTCCATCGCCTTGGACGGCTCCCCGGCATGATTCGGTGCGGGAACTTGTTCGGGGCAGAGAACCGACAGGATGGCGAGCAGCGCACGAGGGGAGCCGCCCGCCATGACGGTAAGGAGCTGTTCCCTCAGCCACCGGGTGCAGAAAAGCCAGTAATTTGATTTGTGATGCCTCTCCTCAAAGCTTTCGACAATATCATCCCAGAGGTTTTCGCTTTCGGAGTGCAGGATAGCTTCCGTCTGGAGTGCGGCATTCTCGACGGAGTCCAGAAGGAACTTGAAGTGGCCCGGTATATTCATAATCCAAGAGGGTTGTTATCTCTCTTACCGTAAAACGTTGGAGGCGGTTTTTTATTCATCACTGGCCATATGCTGGAAGAGGAGGGAGAAGCTGCATGTGGTCATTTGTATGATCCTACACCGGAGCGATGATGGGTGCGACGCGTTGATTCCTCTTTTGAAAGGAAAGCCATTTTCGGCCTCTCAGATGTGAACTCCTCTGTTTTTCAGGGGGCAGAGGGACGCCGGGCACTGGGAGGAGCAGTTTTAGAGCGCCTCCTGCTACCCTTGCATGGTTATGCTCTTTATTCGAAGGGGTTGGCAGTTAATCGAACTGAGTAAGTGAGCTCTGTAAAGACTCACTCATTCATCAGGCCCTTTCCGAGCGAAGCTGGAATCGTAACCGATGGACCAGAGCGCAGGGCGGGAAATAGGGCGCTTCAGCCTTGATTCGAGCTCATGGGCGCTGCCAGACCTGAAGCAGGAGGGTATTACGTGGAACCCTTGGAATGGTGAGAGGAAATTCGGTGGCCTCGGTGATCTCGATCCGAGGCCGGAAGGATTGGAACGAACCCGAGGAGGATCTACGGATTTCATAATTTCCCGGGGGAAGATTGCGCACGGTCAAGGTTACCTGCCGAGTCTTACGATCAAAACCGTCGATCAACAGCTCCACCGGGGACCCGCAACCTATAAGGCCTGAGCTGTCATATTGAGATACAAACTCCCAGATCACCTCCCTTGAAAAAGAGGGCCAGCCGTGTGGCCCATTCTGAATGCGATAGTGCTCCACGGTATGGCAGCCGTCTCCTTTGTCCCAGAGGTAACGGGTGACTCCTGGGGAGACTGTCGATGTGACAGGAGATTTGTTCGCGCCATTCAAAGATGACCAGTGGGCATTAAGGCTGGCAATGGAAATAGAATACTGATTGCCGTTATAGGGATTGTAGGAGTCCTCGGTTCCATGGATGGAGAGAATCCCGGTGCGATTCGTGGTGGAGCAATCCTCCTGAGTCCATTCCCACATGCTGGCCGCGACCGAGGCAACCGCGGCTACCCGGTCTCCCAGATAGCAGGCAAGATCCCACATGAGGTTCCCACCGAGTGAGAAGCCGCAGGCATAAATCCGGGCAGGGTCTGCCGCATAGTCTCTCACAAGCAAGTCGATCATTGCCCGTGTAAAGCCGATTTCATCAGTCCCATTGTCGTAAGGGCCCTCAGAGTTCCAGTAGGAGGAGCCCTCAAAGAACAGACCCTGTGGGTAGACTGCAATGAACCGTTCGGAGTCGGCAAGGGGCCGGAAATCTGCAGTGAAGCGCATCATGTCCTCAGCGGAGTCGTCACCGCCATGAAAGCAGAGTAGGACAGGCAGGGATTCTGAGGGCTGCAGATTTTCGGGGAGATAAACGAGAAATTGTCTTTGAACATCGTCCACCCGGACCGTTCTGTTCTGAACTTCCTGTGCATTGATCTGCGTCAGCAGCACCAGAGCAAGGACGGTCAGGGACGCAAGGGAGGCACAACGACGCTTTATCATCAGCTTTTGGCAACCTGACCTAAGTGAGGATTTATTCAATTATCGATTACGGACGCGGATGCTCTTCAAGGGGAAACCCGTTGATTCCATGGTGATTAAGGTCGGCCGAAAAATGTAGCTGTGAGAGGGCTTTCCCAATTTAATCGCCTGTGTATTATCTCCGCACCTCGAGAGGGGCCTGTAGCTCAGTGGTTAGAGCTGACGACTCATAATCGTTAGGTCGCGGGTTCGAGTCCCGCCGGGCCCACCATAGTTATTGAGCGCTCGACAGCGGAGGTTTCCCCCCGATACTCCCGCCGTGTTTCGCCCTGGCATTGTTGGACATCGCTATTGGATTGCGGTGGTCTTCTGTCTTCTGGCTGCCGCTCCGGGTGCGTGGCTTCCGGTTCTCTCCAATGTTCTTGAGGCTCGGGGATGGAGCCGGATAACCATGTGGGCCTTTTTGGTTGGTCCTATTGCGGGGATGATCTCGCCTCTCCTATTCAGTGCTCGCGCTGATCAGAGAATTCCGGCTGAGAAGCTCGTCGGATATATCATTACCGGCGGGGCAGTGTTCCTCTGGGCGGCGTTCCGGGCCTTGGAGGCAGACAGGCCAAACCTGTTTCTGCTTTTCATGATGATCAACGCTCTGATCTCCGCGCCTGCATGGGGCCTTCTCACAACAATCGCACTGAATAGTCTAGAGGATGAGCAGCGGAGTTTTGGTTTCTATCGCGTCTGGGGCACGGTCGGGTGGGTGCTTGTCGGGTGGTCCGTGAGCTGGTTTGGGCTCGATTCCTCCACCCGGGTTGGAGACGTAGCGTTCGGGCTGCGTTTGGTAGCAGGGCTTTGTGCCTTCCTGCTGCCGCACACTCCTCCGCTGGCGAATGACTCAAAGGGGTGGAAAAGCGCTCTTGGACTCGATTCCATTACGATATTCAGAAATCGTGACCACCGAGTCTACTTGATCACCACTTTTCTTCTCTCCGTTCCCCTCGCCGCCTTTTACATGCACACTCCCATTCACCTGCGAGACCTTGGATTCCGTTCGGTCGCCGCGGGGATGACCTTGGGTCAGGTGTTTGAAATAGTGGCCTTCCTGATGATGGGCTTCTGGCTGACACGGGTGAGAATCCGAACCTTGCTCATTGTGGCGATGGCGTGTGCGGTGGCGCGTTACGTAATCTTTGCGATGGGTGGCATCATGCCCCATTACCTGTGGATTCTGGTCGGATTGTCACTGCACGGCATTTGCTGGACCTTCTTCTTTGAGACCGGGCGAGTTTTCTTGAACCGGCGGGTCGACCAGCGTTTTCGGGCCCAGGTCCAGGCGCTGGTCACCTTTGCTTCGATGGGCCTTGGCTCACTTGTAGGAACACTGGTGTGTGGCAAGCTTTACGATCTTATGGTGGTCGGTGGTGTGGGAGGGTGGACCGGCTACTGGTCTGTGCTGGCAGGCATGTGTCTCCTGATTCTGGGCTATTTCTCCCTTGGCTACCAGGGAGCCAATCACCCCGAACAGAATCGCTAAAGGAGGGACTCAGGGCCTTGAGCCTTCCGGAAAGAGCCGGTTGATCGACTCACTGTCGGCCCCGCAGATTCCCCGTTCGGTGATCAGGCCCGTGACCAGAGAGGCAGGGGTAATATCAAACGCTGGATTTTGGGCGGGAGATTGCGGGTTGCCGATTTGGATCTCAACAAGCGTGTTGAGATCCATCATTCCTTCCATCAGGACTACTTCGCTTTGGTCGCGCTCTTCGATTGGGATCTCCGCAAACGAATCATCGCAATCCCAGTCGAAGGTTGACGATGGCAGAGCCACATAGAAGGGGATATCATTGTCCTTCGCGGCAAGAGCTTTGAGATACGTTCCGATCTTATTGGCCACATCGCCTTTGCCTGTCGTTCGGTCCGTGCCAGTTAAGACGATATCCACTTCGCCATGTTGCATCAGGTGGCCCCCGGCATTGTCAACGATCACGGTATGAGGAACGCCTTCGTTCTGGAGTTCCCAGGCTGTGAGGCGTGCGCCCTGATTGCGGGGCCGCGTTTCGTCGACCCATACGTGAAGGGGTATTCCCGCGCGGTGTGCGGCGTAGATCGGGGCGGTGGCAGACCCCCAGTCGGCAAAGGCGAGCCAACCTGCATTGCAATGGGTCAGAATCTGCAAAGGTCTCCCGCTCGACTTCTTTGCATGAAGGTCTGCGAGGAGAGGAAGTCCATGCTGACCGATCCGCTGGCACCATGAGGCGTCCTCGTCCGCTATGGATTCAGCCTCGGAGAGCGCAGCTGTTTCCCAGTTCGGAGTTGGCAATTCGGTGAGGACCGAAAGCTGTCGCTCCACGGCCCATGAGAGGTTGCGTGCGGTCGGGCGGGTGGAAAGAAGATCATTGGCAAATTTCGTGAGAGTGGTCCTTGATCCTGCCGCCTGCCGGGCAGCCAGCCACATTCCAAAGCCGGCGAGCACCCCGATACAACCGGCACCTCTGACATGCATGTCCCTGATGGCGTTAGCGACGTCTGTGACAGATGCAAGATCCTCAACAACAAAGCGCCAGGGAAGTTGGCGTTGGTCAATGATCCGAACGAAACCTCGCGAACATTCAGGCCAGACCGTTCGGTAGTGTTCACCTTCGACGCGCATGCATGAACGTGTCGCGCTGAGTGGCCGACGCCAAGCGCCAAACAGGACGAGGTCACCGATGCTGGTTCTCGCCGAAGGAGCCGCCCTCCGATCCCGGACTTGCCGTAGGCGGGGAGGGATTCGAGCGAGAGATGATGAACTAGACTCTCATGCTTTCCGTTCGGTAAGCTGCCTTACCCGCGCTCCGGATGTGGGTTGCGGGGCCACCTCGGAAGGATCGGAGGTCAGACCTCTTCCTCGAGATAGTATTGGTCTGAGGTTTCTATCCGGTGGACTCATCCACCTAGGCCCGCAGGGAATCGAACCCCGATCTGTGGTACCGGAAACCACCGTTCTATCCGTTGAACTACAGGCCCGCAGTGGGCGCCGACTGCCTGTTGGGCTGCTCGACTCCGTGTGTGGTGGCCCGTGCGGGTGCACCAGCCGGCCGCAGTGTTACCGCTATTTGGATGGAATCAAGATCGGAATGGACGACGCATCTCTGGAAATACATGAATCTCCGCGAGAATTCTTGGGATGATGGGTGCATAGGTTATCGACTGCTCCCGGTGCGAGTTGGTAGGGGTCATGGAGAACTGCCAGACAAAGGAGTGAAGCATGTCCTCCACGCGCGCGCCTTAACATCTCACCTCGCAGGAATTGGAGTGCGACTGTGCGTTGCCAGCTCAATGGTTAATTGAATTGATGTGTTCGAAGGCAGAGTGCGATCTGCTTGAGGTGGATTTGTCGAGGATCGATACCGCTAAGCAAATTGCTCTTAGCGGGCCGACTCCGCTCTTGGTTTCCGAGTGATGATTCGAATCCCGGCAGTTAGTAGCCCGCAGCCCAGGAGGAGGGCCACCCATGCGGGCACACCAAGTGAGACAGGAAAGAATCCGAGAAATACCGCGGCAACCGCGGCAACGAGGGCATAGGGAAGCTGTGTAATTGTATGCTCGTGGGTTGAGATGCCTGTGGCAAGTGCGCTTACAATGGTGGTATCGCTGTAAGGGCTGCAGTGGTCTCCAAAGACCGCTCCGCCGAAGACAGCCCCAATCACAGCTGGAACGATGGTCTCAAGAATCTCTGGGGAAGCACCCTGGGCAGCCGCTATAGCGCCCGAGAGAGGAAGCACGAGTGGCATCAGAAGTCCCATGGTGCCCCATGAACTTCCCGACACAAATGAGATGAGGCATCCGAGAACAAAAACTCCCGAGGCCAGCGCATTCAGTGGAAGCCATCCTCCCAGAAGGTTGGCGAGAACATCCGCAGTGCCCAGTTCTCTGAAGAGGCTCCCGAGAATCCAAGCCAACAGTAGAACACAGAGTGCCGGAGCGAGTTGTCCTGCACCTAAGCAGGCGACCCTCGGAGCCTCCCGGAGTCTGCCACGCGGGTAGACGGCAAAAGCTGCTGCCAGGGCGAGGAGACTTGAGATCACGAAGGCCCTTGGGACCGAGGACGCGTCGAGCGCCTTCTGGATTCTTAGCGAGAAGGAAATTTCCTGTTCGGGGCTGTAGGACCAGAAGATAACAAGCGGCAGACTCAGCAGAAGAACGAAAAGAGGCACGAGGGCACGCGCTGGTGAAGTTCTCTCCGGTTCGACTTCTTTCCCTCCTGCAGGCGAGGGGTTAGACTTTTGGAATCGGCGCCGCATGGGCCCCATCAGCCAGCGGTATTGAACGGACAAGATCGCGATCAGAAGGCCAAAGATACAGTAATAATTGTAGGGGAGGGACGAGAGAAACTGGAGATAGGCAGCTTTCTCGAGAGGGCTATGGTTTGAGATATAGCCGAGTTGGGTCACGATCCAGGTGGAGACAAAGGCAAGGCAGGCTACCGCTGAACTTGTTGTATCGACAAGGTAGGCAAGATAAGCCCTCGGTATCCTCAGACGGTCGGCGACAGGACGGGCGACTCTCCCGAGCATCAGTGCATTCGCCAGACCATCAAAGAAGCAGAGGAAGCCCATTCCCATGACACTGTTCAAGAAACGTTGCCGGTTCCTGTCGGTGAGAGCGCTCCCCCTCTGAAGAAGAGCGAGTAGTCCGCCTGACTTTTCTATAATCGCCGAGAGCGCACCCAGTAACAGGGTGAACACGAGGGCGTAAGAGTGCCATGGACTTTTCAGTGTTCCCACCAGGCCTCCCTCAAGGCTAAACCAATTAAGGAACGCCAGGCGATCGACCAACAGGATCAGCAGCAAGGCGCTCAGGCAGGAGACGCCGAGGGATAGCGGGGCATTCTTATTCAGGAAGACAAGAGTCAAGGCAACGAGCGCCGGCCAGAGAGCGATCACTTGATCGGGCAGGAGAAGAGCGAGTGGCGTTGACACCACGGCGATCGGGGCCAGGAGGGCATGCTTCTTGCTTCCAGTCTGTTGCATCACGGTCAGAAAGTGAATGATCTCGCCGGTTGGACCGCAAAAATGGCGTTCCGGCATCACCTTGCCGAAAAAACTTTAGCCATACCGAAGAACAGTCCACAGATTTAATTTTAAAAATAGGGGAAACGTAGTGGCGGTTCGGACGTAAATCCGATCGATTTTAAAAGGTTATTCACAGAACTGGGAGATCGGCTAAAATTACTCAGACATCTCCTAAATTTCCGCTTTTAACAGGAGTATGGGCTTGCCCGACAAACTCATTTTCGACTCGCCTCAAGGCTGCAATTGGCAAAGATTCCAAAAATATGTTGAGAGAATCGCTTTCCCAGAACGCAGGGTCATCAGTTGGCCCAGGGGGCGAAACGGGGGGTAGGCGGAACTTTCTGAGGGCATCGCTCCTCACTGCCGGCGGTCTTTTTGCCCCGGCCGGCGTGTCGCAGGCTGTCTCGGTGTTCAGCGGCCGGTCGGATCTTGACCTCGCCGAGTTACCGGCAGAGTGGGTGCGGAGGCAAGGGCCTGATCTGCACGCCTACGGACGGTATCTTTCGGCCCTGAGACTGAGGCATATTAGTGTGCAGCAGATCATTGCCTCTCATGCCCGCAAGAAAGGGAGTGTCTGGAACGCCCTTCCCGGGAGGGATAGTTGGCGGCAGATCAGCCAGACGCTCAGGGTAGTTGATGAAATATCGGTCCGCTTGTCTACTTCCGTAAAGGGTGTGACTTCTGCCTTTCGCAGTCCCTCCTACAATGCTCGTTGTCCAGGAGCGAAACCAAATTCGTGCCATAAGGAAAACGTGGCACTCGATCTTCAATTCCACGCCTCCACCCATGCAGTCGCACGGGCAGCGCGTAATATCAGGGAGGAAGGAAAGTTCCGTGGGGGCGTTGGTCGTTACACGGGGTTCACGCACGTGGATACCCGGGGTTACAACGTCGACTGGTAAAACTTCTGCCGGGTCCATCGTCCCGGGGATCAGAGTGCTCAGAGGGGCGGTAGCCGGCGGCAGCACCCTTCGAAGAAGCGACACTTCTTGACTGTCTTTGAACCAGTTGATTAAACGGCACTAAATCTGTTTCAATTCTCCAGACATGTCTTATCGCGCATTTCTACCACTCGTTTTTCTGCTCACCGGCCTCTTCCCTTCAGCCGGAGGTCAGATCGTTATTTCCCAATATTACGAGGGAACGAGTTACAACAAATGGCTCGAGCTCAGTAATACCAGCGATACAGCTATCTCTCTTGATGGCTATGTTCTCACCCGCTGGGCGAACGCTTCAACGGAGTCGTGGAAACAGGACGGAGCGAGTCCGGGTGGCAGTGATATTCTCGATGGTCTCTCAATACCAGCGAACGGATATCTGCTCCTTGGTAATACGCGCGCCGTAATTCCTGCCTACGCTGCCGCTGACCTCTCGACTAACGAAACCCCGAACTTTAATGGGGATGATAGCGTGGTGCTTTATGACACTTCACTGGGGCTGTTGGGAGACACAGTTGCAATTGTGGATGCGATCTCGTTTACCGACGCCGGTAATGAGGGTGCGAACAGGAGCTTTTATCGGATTGGTTCAGGTGCGGGTTATAACCTTACGCCAGGGTCAACAGCGGTAGATTTCCCGGCGGTATGGGCCACCGTAAGCAACGCAGAGGTCGATGAGGCCACACCGGGGGACCTATTCTATCTCCAGAATTTCAGTGATTCGGCTTCTGAATCGTTGAGTCTATCGCTCAGCGTCCTCTCTATCGTGGAAGATAGCGGTAGTGGCCAGGTCGATGTAACAGTCACGCGAACCGGAAGCCTACTTGAAGATCTGACGGTAACTCTCGTTTCAGACGACGAGAGTGAAGCGTTAATCAGCATCGACAGGTTTGTGATTCCTGCGGGACAGGATTCGGTAGTGCTGACGGGAGTGATTGATGCCGTTAACGATGAAATTGAAGATGGAGATCAGGAGGTGGTCATCACGGGTTCGGCTACCGGGTTCGCTTCAGGCACCACAATTCTCACGGTCACGGATGACAATGACCTCTCACCGATCGCAATCACCGAGATCCTCGCCGATATTCCATCAGGTAGTGCAGGGGATGCCAACGGGGATGGTAATACCGACAGTAGCGACGATGAATTCGTCGAAATCGTCAACAAAAGTGGTGCTCCGATTGATATGAGTGGCTGGTCACTCCGTGATCGGAGCGAGGAGAGGCACCTTTTCCCCGGAGGAACCATTCTTCCAACAGACTGTGCGATCGTGGTCTTTGGAGGTGGGTCAGTAGACAATCTCGGAGGTTCGGCGATTTTCCAGACCGTGAGTAGTATCAGGCTTGGCCTGAACAATACCGGCGATACCGTCAGCATATACGATGCCCAAGGTGGACTTGTGGCTTCGGTGAGTTACGGCATTGAAGGGGGGAATGACCAGGCTCTGGTCAGAGATCCTGAAATTACAGGCGGATTCGCTCCACATGGTAGTATTGGGGATGGGCGACTTTTCTCTCCGGGAACACGGAGCGATG
The DNA here is from genome assembly GCA_963989605.1 of uncultured Roseibacillus sp. Classification (GTDB taxonomy): domain Bacteria; phylum Verrucomicrobiota; class Verrucomicrobiia; order Verrucomicrobiales; family Akkermansiaceae; genus Roseibacillus_B. The sequence continues at coordinate 11,133 of CAXEFH010000093.1, forward strand.
GAAGCGACTTCTGTCCCCCCTCTGGCGAATTATCTTTCAGCCTGAGTGCGGCTTCCATGAACGAGAACGGAGGGAGTATAGCAGCCCTTCTCCGCAGAACTGGCGATTTAATCGAGGCACTTGACGTAGTTGTTTTCGTCAGCGATGAGACTGAAGCTCTTGCAGATGCGGGTACTCGCGCCACATTTGCCGCTGGTGAGAGTGCTCTTACCATCAATATTATTGCGCAGGATGACATCGCCGAGGATGGCACCCAGCAGGTTCGAATCCAGGCAGTTGCTCCGGGGTATACCACGGCGTCTGCAACATTCGAGGTCGAAGACGATGGTGACGGTCCCTTTACGATTCTGGTCCTGAACGAGTTCCTGTCAGACCCACCTAATCCCACCGGGGACGCAAATCTGGATGGGACTCTAAGTAC
>CAXEFH010000094.1:0-11456 GCA_963989605.1 uncultured Roseibacillus sp.
TTTTTTCAAGCAGAAGACGGCATACGAGATTTCTGCCTGTCTCGTGGGCTCGGAGATGTGTATAAGAGACAGGCCGTTGTTACTGCACTGGGTCCAGGAAGGACTTCGTAGGTGATTCGCTTTTCGATGCACGCGCGCAGCAGACGGTAGCCGGGGTCGGAAAGGCATGGCATGCCAGCATCTGAAATCACTGCAATTTTTTCCCCTTCCAGTATTTTCCCAATGATTTCAGGAATTTTTCGCGATTCGTTGTGATCGTGAAGGGATGTCAGAGCTTTATCGATTTCGTAATGCCTGAGTAATTTTCGAGAGTGCCGGGTGTCCTCGCAGGCGATCAGGTCCACTGAACGGAGTGTTTCGATAGCTCGTAAAGTTATATCCGCCAGGTTTCCGATTGGTGTTGGAACGAAGGAAATACTGGGAGCGGCAGGCTCAGCGGGCATGGGAAAAATATATAGGAGTCATTATCCTGCCGGAAGGATAGAAAGGAATGAACAGATCATATGGATTCTTTCTCCTGACGGGACGGGGAAGGGAGCTAAAAGAATCTGGAACCGGGTATAATTCGAATCACCGTCTGCTTCAGGAGAGGACCCCTCAAAATCCTTCAGCAAATTGTGCGACCATGCTGTCTGTTGCTCTCTTGATAGCATCAACAAGAGCGCTCTGTTGCGCCGTTTGCAGATTTGGATCGACGAAGAAACGGGTGGTTCCGGTTGCGGTTCCGGTTGCGAGAATGGTGGCGGGGTTTTCTGCGACTACAAGAGTCCATGCCAGGTGAACCTTCATCTCCAGTTCCTCAGACCGCAGAGTGTCCTCTCTCGTTGAGCGAACCTGAGCATATTCAATGGTTTTCAGATCCGCACGAAGGTGAGCGTCCGCTCGGTCAATCGTAGCGATAATGTAGGTGCCATCTCTGGCAAGAGCATCGACAATGCTGCTCGTGGCAAGGGCTGCGGCCCTGGGTATCTGAGTGCTGTTCTGGACAGTCGCAACGCTGACTGTGCTGATCCCAGCGAGGTGCACAGGTTTCGCATTGCCCCAGCGGTATCCGCTACAACTGGTTTGGCCCAGGGAAAGAAGGCTGACTGCACCAATGACCGGTAGAAGTCTACGGGCCAGAGCTGACCTTGAACAGTTGATCATGAGGTTGACTAATCGCTGCCCTCCAGGCTTTTCAGACGGCTCTGGGCGCGATCATGGAGTTCACCCGCGTTCGATTGGCGAATGACCTCCCTATAGTAGAGAGCGGCCGACTTGAATTCTCCCTTACTGTGGTAGAATTCGCCGATCTCGAAGGTGCGTTGAATGTCCCGGTTGCGAATTTCCGAGATCCGGTCTCCAGCAGTAGCGGCCGATTTAGATTCCGGGTGTGCTTGACGCAGGTCCTCAAAGGTGTGGAGTGCACGATCGAGATTGGAATTATCACGATTTCCCTTGGTTGCTCCCGTGAGCAAAAGTTCGCCAATCTTGAGTTGAGCTTCAGGCGCCCATGAGGATCGAGGATACTCATCTACGACGTTCTGGTAGGCTGCTACGGCCTCGTTCATTTTAGACTTCTTTTTTTCGTAGACCGACCCAATGGCGAACTGAGCCTTGGCAGCAGACGGTGAGCGAGGTGCATTATCTCTGACAGTCTCGAGCATCGATACCACTTTGCTGGTGTCGAACCCCGGCTTGAACCAAAGCAATTTGCCGGCTGACTGGCCAGCCGCGGCGGAATGAGCTAGTCTTGACTGGTTGTCCCGTGCCTTCGTGTAAAGCACGGATCCTTGGTAACGGGTAATCAATGTCTGATAGGCATCAAAGGCCTCATCAATTTTTCCAAGCTCTTCGAGAAGCTGGGCCTGTCGGAATCTCGCAGCGGGGGCAACGCTCGCGTTCGGGAATCGATCTGCAGTGGTCGCATACAGGCGGAGAGCCTGTTTCTTTCTACCTGCATCATCGAGAGATTCAGCGCGCTGGTAGATCGCTCCTGACTTATTCCCTGAGGTATCGCGACTACCGGCAACCGGAAGATCGTTGTCGGGTTCCGTGGCACAACCTGCCAGGAGAAGGATCCACCAGCATGAATGAAAGGAAGACCGGCAGAGACCGTTCATGGCTTCACGCTAGTTGTAATACCAGAAAATCCAATGCGATTCTGGACGCCTAAGAAATACAAATCAACCACGTGATTTGACAGGAGTAGGCCAGCAAATTCCGCCGAAAAGATGGATTTACTCCATGCCCATTTCACGAGCACGAGCCGCGGCGGTATTAACAGCTTCAATACAGGCAGCCCGGAAAGCGTGAGCTTCAAGGGCCTCGAGCGCAGCGATTGTAGTGCCCCCGGGAGAAGTCACCATGTCCTTGAGGACCGCAGGGTGCTCGCCCGTGGATTGAACCATGGCCGCTGCGCCAAGCACGGTCTGCGTTGCCAGTTGGCGTGCTTGCTCACGCGGCAATCCGTTCTGCACCGCACCATCCGCTAGAGCTTCTATGAAAAGATAGACGTATGCCGGACCGCTCCCGGATAATCCTGTTACGGCATCCATCAGGGATTCCTTGACCTCGACAGCCAACCCCACTGCGCCCAGCAGGTTCTGGGTGGTGGTTGCATCGGAGTCTGTCGCGGTAGTGCCACGGCTGTAAGCAGCAGCTCCCTGACCAATCAACGAAGGGGTGTTGGGCATGGAACGAATGATGCGGCCACCTCCATTGATTTCATTTTCCAGGCGTTTGATCGTAATGCCAGCTGCCACCGAGATCACGAGCAGGGATTCAGGAGTGCTACCGGAATCTCTGATCTGATGCATGACCGGTTTGACATCGTGGGGTTTCACGGCGAGAAGAAGAACGTCGGCATAGAGAGCTACCTCAGCGATTGAGTTGCCTCCGGTTACGTCTCGTTCAGCAAGAAAGGACTCCTGTGATGAGGGCACAATATCGTGCACCATGACATTCTCTACAGGGACCGCTCCGGCGTCGATTGCTCCGACCGCGAGGGCTTTGCCCATTTTTCCACATCCGATGAGGCCAAGTTTCATGTGGGAGAGTTTCAAGTTTAAGGAAGCAAAGTTCAAGTGCTTGGGGCTCGGGATAAACAGAATAGTTCCGGATAATTCAGCTTTTTCTTGAGAACTCGACAGCTCAGGGAAGACTGGGATCATGCGAAAGTTGGTGGATAGGTCCCAGTTCATCGCAGTATTTCTGTCGTGTTTCTGCAGCGTGGGGCTGAAGGCAGACACTATTCCTCTTATCGGACCTCCTGTTGAGGCTAGGACGGTCTTTCCTTTCTCTGTGGGGCAGGTCGTTCATCCGGTCGTTGCGAAGCTGCCCACTCCGGATTTTGTTGATGAGATCGTGTCGATACCAATGGCGATTTCCTCAGGAAGTCCACTGGCATCCCGACACGTTTTACAGGGGCTTGCTCATATCCAGGCGGCATGGGATTTTGAGGCTTATCGACATTTCTGTGAGGCGTTGAAATTGGACCCTGACTGTCTTATGGCCTACTGGGGTATCGGGCTGGCCCTGGCCGCTCCGAATAATGAGTTTACCCAACAGCGGCAGGTGGCTGTGATGCGGATGATTGAGTTGATCGATGCGACTCGTGAGGTCCAGGGTAAGCAGGTGCCGATTGCTACCAAAATGGAGCAGCAATATGCGCTGGCCCTCGCCGAATTGTTCAGGTTGCGGGGCAGGGTAGGCGAGGCTTTTGGAAAGCTTTCCGAGACCTACCCGAACAACCTCCTGGCGAAGTGCCTCGCCATCTACCTGCAGCGCGATGGATTTGACCGGTTTGGGCCCAGGGCGAAGCAGGCTCAGGCGATGGATCAGATGGCGGAACTTGTTGAGACCCACCCTGACAACCTGGCAGTTCTCGGGTTCTGGGTGATGCTGCATGGTGAGGCGCCTCAGGCGACCACCAAACTTCGGGAGGAGATTCTACCTGTTGTGAGAAAGATTGCTCGGACAGTGCCGGAGTTTCCTCCCTACCAGCATTTACTGGGACACTTCGAATGGCGCTGTGGAAACCATGCCCTCGCCGAAGCTGCGCTAACACGGGCAAGTAGCTTTTACAGGGCTCACATGGAAAAGCATAAGCTGAGCATCCATGAGCACGATGGCTGGATCCGCTCTCAGCTCTATCTTGCTACTGCCATGCAAAGTCGTGGACGTTTTGACGAAGCAATGGCCATTGCGCTCAGTCTTTCACGGTTCGAAGTGGATCCTGAACGGTTGGGTTCCAAGGGAGCGAGTATGCTGATGTGGGAGGCCAGAACCTTACCTGCTCGTCTTTATATCGCGAGAGGCGATCGGGGTGATTTTTCCAAGGCCATTGCGACCCTCCCCGGAAAAGGAGATCCCTTCCTCGAGAAGGTCAAGGAGCGCACGCTGTCTGTCTTTTATCTTGAGTGCATTATGCAGTATCTCGAGTGCAGAAGGGCGCTTGAGGAGCAGAAGATCGACCAAGCCGAGCAGAAGGCATTGGCGCTTGGCTCAATACAGGAGAGGATGGAGGCCTTGAAAAGTCAGGCCATGAAAAGCGCCTCTCTCTCTGAATATGTGCGAGCCCTATCAGGTGTGAAAGTCTACACCGCAGAGGTCCGGGGATTGGTTGCCCTGGCGCGAGCCACCTCAAATTCACAGCGGCAAATTGCGCGGAGCTGGTTCAAGACCGCCATAGATAAGCAGCAGCGCCCGGCACTTCTGATGCCTCCAGTGGTGCTCTCCCCGATGGAGGTGCGACTTGCGCAATACTATTACGCTTCAGGAGAGAGCCAGAAGGTTGTGGAAAGCTACCAGTCTGCGATCAGGCGTCGGCCCAATGATCTTCAATCGTTGCGGGGCTACCGTAATTCTCTCGCCGCAGTAGGGAGGGAGGAAGAGGCCGCCCAAGTTGAGACAGTCATTTCGGCGGTGCAGCAATAGGCCTGAGGTCAGGCCGCTTCAACCTCCGTGGGTTTGATGCCCCGGAGTTCAAATACCCGCAGGATGGTGGCCTCGATAAGATTCGCGGGGCAGGATGCACCTGCGGTGACTCCTACGACGACCGGCCCCTCGTCAAAGATCTTGGAGGGATAGTTGCTTTCAATCTCCTCGCGTGACTCAAGGTCGTAATTAGCAATTTTTTCAAACGAGGCGAGGCAACCTGCATCCTGAATGAAGAAGGTGGGTAGTTCTTCCTGTCAAATTTCCACAAGATGAGTGGTGTTGGAGCTATTGTAACCTCCCACCACGAGGAGTAGATCCAGCGGGTTTCTGAGCATTTCAAAAAGCGCATCCTGTCGTTCCTGAGTTGCGCCGCAGATTGTATCGAAAACCTGGAAGCGCTCAGAAGATCCATCCCGTTGCGTAATCGCAGCACTGATCCGTCGCTGGATTTCCTCTGTTTCGCTTTTCAGCATGGTGGTTTGGTTTGCGACGCCAATATCATGGAGATGAACTTCTGGATCAAAGTTGTCCGAGGTCGCGCCAGCAAATCTTTCGAGGAACTCACTCCGGTCTCCTGCACCACGGATGTAGTCACAGACGTAATCCGCTTCCTCCAGCGTCAGGATGACGAGGTAGTGGCCTTTGCCGTCTTCTCCCTCGGCACGCGATGCAGTGGCTCGGGTTTCCTCGTGTCCCTTTTTTCCATGAATGATGGAGGTGGCCCCGGTCTTGGCGTAGTTGCGCACTCGTCGCCAGACCTTCATAACATCCCCACAGGTGGTATCTATGACGTAGCAGCCGGCCTCCCCGATCTTATCCATAAACGAAGTAGGAGCGCCAAAGGCGGGAACCAGAACGACATCCTCCTCAGTGAGGGATTCATACTGTTCATCCATCTCTTTCCATGGAAGTGAGACGATCCCCATTTCCTCCAGTTGCCTGTTGACCTCCGGGTTATGAATGATTTCTCCAATCAGGAAAATACGGTTTTCGGGGAAGACGCGGCGAGAGGCATATGCCAGATCGATCGCTCGCTCCACCCCATAGCAGAACCCGAATTGCTGTGCCAGTCGCAGGGTCGTCGTGCCAATAGTAAGCGTTCCTCCGGCTTTTCGTAGCTTTTCGACGATTGGAGAGCGATAGTGCTTCTCGACCTCTGCCTGGACCTCTTCCATGACATCGGGACGACGCACGTTGACGCGCTTACGCTTCTGTGGGGGAGCTTTGCTCAAGGGATAATAGGGAAACTATACTTGGGGAAGACGGTGGGAGCAAGGGAAGCCCTCCTCGTTTTTGCGGAAATAGCCGATGGTCAGCGGTTGCCTTTTTCCCATGAGAAGTAGTCAGGAATTGGGGAGGAAATGTGCTGATGCATGCGTCCAGCGTATCCGTTCGGTCTTCCGGGGACGTCGGGGTCCTTGGTTGGCAACTTCAGGATGCGCGGTTTATACGGTTCGAGAATACGCTGTGGTTGATGTTCAAGGGCGTTGAGAGCCGATACCGCATGATAAGCGCTCGAGACCGTTGGATCCGCATTAGCGAGAAGGACCTCGATCGCATGCTTTTGTCCAGCGTCACTCACAGGATAGGTCGCCAGCACCTCGGCGGCAGCGATCTGGACGCTGCGGGAAGAATCCTCCAGCAGGGTCGTGAGGAGCCTAGTATGATTCTGAGTCACTTTTTCGCCAAGGTAAAGACAGGCCAGAGCAGCCCAGTAGCGCTGGGCGGGAAGGTCCGCTTGAAGCATCTGGAGGATTCCCTTCTCCGACCCCCTGGGATCAAGGAGGATGTCAGAAGCTTTGCGAATCTTTTGAATGGGGTAGAGAGTTCTGTCCCGTGCAAGATCGGCAGGTGTGAGCGAGTGCTTCCCTGCGAGGTCATGAAGCATGCCTTCCGGAAGAAGAGCGACATCAAAGGTCTCCTCCATGTTCCGGTAGAGTGCCTCGCGCATCGACAAGAGCGTCTTTCGGAAAGCGGATTCTTTCGCAAGGTTCCTTGTCTCGTGGGGGTCTTTTGAAATGTCATAGAGCTCCTCTGGTAGCTTTCTTTGCCAGAAGGCAGACTGAATCTTGTTGAGTTTACCTTCCCGGTAGAGGCGACGCCAGATACGGGTAGCCTGGGTTTCCATCTGGTAATGCAGGGCCTGCCCGTGGGGAAGGTGAGGCATGAAGTTGCGGATGTAGACGAATGTGCCGTTGGTCACGGTGCGCGAGCAGTCAGGGCGCTCGTCCATGCGGCCACGGAAACCGAAGGAGTGAGCAGGCTTGGCCGTGACGTGTTTACCAGCGAAGGGCTTCCCCTGTTGGAAGGCGGGAGGCTCTATCCCGACCAGAGAGAGCATCGTTGCGCCCAGGTCTACGAAACCAACAAGTCTCTGCGAAACTCCACCAGATTTGTATTCCGGTGGTCGGAGGTGTTTCCATTTCTCCGGTATGTGCATGATCATGGGAACATGCAGGCCACTCCATCCTGCGTAGCGCTTGCCCCGAGGCATGCCGGATCCATGATCGGCCCAGAAAATGACGATGGTATCCTCCGCGAGACCTTCCTCCCTGAGAGCACGGAGATGGGCGCCGAACCAATCGTCCATTCTGGTGAGACCATCGTAATACTGGGCCCAGTTGTCTCTCACGGCTGGGACGTCGGGGTGGTATGGAGGAACCTGAACCTTGGAAGGATCGTGTGTTGTCTTGCTCTTGCGAGATCGAATACGACTTTCGTGGGTGCAGGTCTGATTGAAAATCGCGAAGAAGGGCTGTCCTTTCTTTCGCTTCCTGTAGTGTGCCTTGTTGGAGGATTCGTCCCAGATGGTCCGAATGTCATGCTCAATGTTGTAATCGGTCTTCGAGTTGTTGGTGCAGTAGTAGCCGGCCTCTCTCAGGTATTCCGGATAGAACTTCAACCACTCTGGTCTGGCTGCCTGAGAACGCATGTGATGTGCCCCGAGAGAGGGTGCATACATGCCACAAATGATGGTTGTCCGGGCCGGGGCACAGACTGGGGCCGTGGAGATGGCATTGCGGTAGAGAAGGGAGGACTTCGCGAACGTGTCGAGGTTGGGAGTGTCGGCGTAGGGGTCCCCGTAACATCCAAGATGCGGACCGTGATCCTCGGCCGAGAGCCAGAGAATATTGGGTCGATCAAGGGCTATGAGGGGAGATAGTCCGGCCCCCGCGAGGAGAAGGGCCAGAAGTAAAGTTCTGATTCTAAACATGGTGAGGAAGAGCAAGGTAGCTTCTGGCGTTTTCATAGCAGATGTTGCGGATGAGGGAATCAAGGAAGTGCCGATCATCCGGGATCTCGCCATTCTCCACATCCTCGCCAATGATATTACACAAAAGTCGGCGGAAATACTCGTGTCGCGGATACGAGAGAAACGATCGTGAATCTGTCAGCATCCCCACAAAGCGAGAGAGCAGTCCTATGGAGGCAAGGGTTTGCAGGTGCTCAGTCATGCCCCGCAGGGTATCATTATACCACCACGCGGAACCCCACTGGATTTTAGCTGGAACAGGCCCTTCCTGGAATGACCCACACGCTGAGGCGAAAAGTGCGTTATCCCTGGGGTTCAGATTATACAGGATAGTCTTGGGGAGGGAGTCATGCTGAAGGAGGTTGTCCAGAAATTTGAGCAAACGCTCTCCCTGCGGCCAGTCACCGATGGTGTCAAAGCCACTATCTGGACCGAGTTTCTCAAAGAGACGGGTGTTTGGATTCCTTACTGGCGCAAGGTGGAGTTGCATGGTCCATCCCTTCTCATTGTTCCAACGGCCCAGATGCTGCATGATAAATCCGGTAAATCCATCCGCCTCGCTCTTTGTGGCCGGACTTCCTTCACAAGCGCGAGCGAAAATTCTCGTCGCTTCGTCCTGGCCGCATGTTGGGCGGGGCAGTAGGCCATCCCGTGATCCGAGAGGCGGCATCCGGCAAGGTGGAAGTCATCGTGGCGGACACGTAAGGCCTCGATAAGGTCCTCCAGAGTCTCTACCTCAACGTTGCACCGTTCTCCCAGTGCTTTTCGGAAGGGGTTCAAAATCTGCGGCCGTTCGACCATGACGGCCTTGTCCGGTCGGAAGGTTGGATAAACCCGGGTCTCGATTTCCAGGGAGGCGCAGGCCTCATGATAAGAGAGGGTTTCGGAGGGGTCATCGGTCGTGCCAACGGTGTCGACCTTGAATTGATCGAGAAGGCCGTGCGCACAAAAGGAGTCATCCTCGAGGCGTTCATTGGCCTCATTCCAGATGGCCTCGGCGGTGTCTGGATTGAGCAGAGTAGTGATCCCAAAGCAGCGACGGAGTTCCAGATGAGTCCAGTGGAAGAGAGGGTTGCCAACGCTACAGGGAACTGTTTCAGCCCAGGCTTGGAATTTTTCGCGGGGCGACGCATCACCGGTAATATGAGACTCCGGTATTCCGTTCGCCCGCATGGCTCGCCACTTGTAGTGATCTTCGCCGAGCCAGAGAGTACTAATGTTAGTCCAGCGCTTGTTCTCTGCCACTTCCCCGGGAGGAAGGTGGGTATGGTAATCAATGATTGGCAGGGTCGCTGCGACTTCATGGAAGAGGCGCTCGGCTGTGGCGCTCCGAAGAAGGAAGTTTTCATCCATGAAGGCTCTTGCCATAGTTGGATGCTAGAGGTGGATGGCCGGGTAGTGAACCGGAATCTTTCCGAGGGCCATGAGCAGGAATACGGCTTAGGACCCGTTTCCGGAGTAATCGGATCATCCCTCAGGATGGGGAATTACCTACGGATCCTGCGGTATTCCGGGTTCACGCACTTTTCCTTCCACTGATTGAGAACTTCCCGCAAGCCGGCATCTGACTCAGGGTATTGTCCCTGGTCGTTAGTGCGCTCCTGCCACTGAGAGAGGATTTGCCTGTGATGCTCCATGATTCCTGCGAAAGCAGGGTCGGTTGCGAGGTTTTTTATCTCATGAGGATCTCGCTTGAGTTCATAGAGTTCTTCCTCAGGGCGAGGCCCGAAGAAGATCTCATCAGTCAGCGAGGGAAGGGTGCCATTGGCATGACCTTCCCGAAGGAATACCACGTACTCCCGGTTGTCCCGATACTGGGGTTGGAGGAGGGGGCGGTCGGTGAGAAAGTTCCGGATATAGCGATACCGTTCACTGCGAACGCTCCGGATGTAATCGATCGTGTAGTCACAGCGGTCCCGGGCAGAGATCACGTATTCACGGGGCGAAAATGAATGGGAAAAGAGATCGACTCCATCGTAGTGGGAGGGGATTTCAATTCCCGCCAGCGCAAGGGAAGTGGCAGAGATGTCCAGGGTTGATGTCAGTTCATGGCGAACTGTTCCCGGTTGGATGCGGTCATGAGGACCAGAAATAATCAGCGGGACATGAGTGCCGGCTTCGGTGCAGAACTGCTTTGCCCTGAGGGAGTGATTGTTCCCGTGGTCTGTAAACCAGAAGATGAGGGTGTTCTCAAGAAGGTTATCCTCCCGGAGGTTGGCCAGAATTTTCCGGGTGTCCTCGTCTGTCTGTCGGACGGTGTCGTAGTGGTGGGCGTGCCACTTACGGAACAGGGCGGTGTTTGGAAGATAAGGGGGAGGGGTGACCGAATCGGGATCAACCTTATCAGGCCACTTTCCTGTGTTACTTTTGCCTCCTGCAAGCTGGATCTGACCGAACCAAGGTTTGCCCTTCGGAAGGCTGCGCCATGCACTGAAATCCCGTCGCTGGCCTTTGACGCTATAGAGGTCGGAATTTTGAAAGACGAAGTTGTAGTCCTCTTTTCCGCTGTTGAAGGTGAGGTAGCCTTGTTTTCGGAAAATCTGGGGGATCGTCGTGATCCCCTCGGGGAGCTGAATTGCTCCCGCCTTGGTCCTGGAGGACCGGTGATTGTGCAAACCCGTCGTTGTCTGATAGGTGCCGGTGATCATTGCGGATCTGCAAGGCGAGCAGACCGGCGCAGGAACATAGCACCGGGAAAACCGCACTCCTGATTTAGCGAGTGCGTCAATATTGGGAGTTTTATTTTTGTTGATGGGATCCCCATAGCAACCAAGCAGGGGGGACATGTCTTCAATGAAGACCCAGAGAATGTTTGGCTTGTTGGCGGCTGCCTGAGAGACTTGCAGGACCAGAAGCAGTAGCGGAAGGAGCAAAAGTTTCAAGGTCTCTGGCCCTACTCGGCGTGTTTGGGAGTGGGGTGCCACCTACTGAATTTCCGGTCGGTCAGCGCCATGGCGAATATCCATCGCGGCAGTCACGAAGACCGCTTCCTCGGCGATATTCTTAGCGTGATCTCCTACCCGCTCAAGCCACCGAACAATAAAGTGCAGGTCAAGATAGTCCTTAATGCGATCACCATCGTTTTCCATGCGGGAGGTCAGCTTTTTGGAAACCGATTTCTGGGCCTCGTTGAGCTCAGCGTCCTCGGCCCTGATTTCAAGCGCGTGTTTAAGGTTTCCCGCTGCGAATGAGGTGACGCTCTTCTGGAGGAGGCCGATCGCCCTCTTGTCTGTCTCTTATACACATCTCCGAGCCCACGAGACAGGCAGAAATCTCGTATGCC
>CAXEFH010000095.1:0-11291 GCA_963989605.1 uncultured Roseibacillus sp.
TGATACGGCGACCACCGAGATCTACACCTCTCTATTCGTCGGCAGCGTCAGATGTGTATAAGAGACAGGGCTAGCGCAGAGAACCTAGTAAGACGAATCTCCCTCGACCTTCGTGGGCTACCACCAACCCTGAGTGATCTTAAAAGGTTTGCGCCAACTCTCGCATCTTCACCTGTCGGGAGAGAAACCAAGAACGCCCCATTCTCGCCAGAACAATATTCTGAACTCGTCGACGCCATGATTGATTCTCCTCACTACGGGGAGCGCATGGCTCAGGACTGGCTCGACCTCGCACGCTACGGGGACACCAACGGGTATCACAATGACTCCGTGCGCGACATGTGGCTCTACCGTGACTACGTCATCGAGTCCTTCAACCAGAACAAACCCTTTGACCGCTTTATCGTGGAGAACATGGCAGGTGATCTCCTCCCGGACGCCGACAATACTACCCGGGTGGCTTCAGGGTTCAACCGTTGCGTGACCTTCAATGAGGAGGGAGGAGCCGATCCGGATGAGTTCTACGTCACCTATGCAGTGGACCGCGCCAACACCACCGGCCAGGTCTTCCTCGGTCTCACGGTTGGTTGCGCTCAGTGTCACGACCATAAGTATGATCCCATTTCGCAGAAGGAATATTACCAGCTCTACGCCTTCTTCAACAGCGTGGATGGCGAGATCGGGGCCGGAGGCCGGAGCGGCTACCACAACAAACCACTTCCTCCGCTCCTCAAGGTTCGCACCACCTCCCACCAGCAGAAGCGGGCCGACCTTCAAGCTCGCCTGGACTCAAGGACCGCAGAACTGAAGACCGCTCGCGAACGACCGCAGTTCACTGATCTCGAGGGTGATCTCGCCCCGGCTCTCCAGGAGTGGATCACTTCTCTCACTTTGCCTCAGACCGGGACTCTACCCGTCAAGAACGGCCTGCAGCTTCACCTCGATGCAGGCTCCTTCGACGCTCCGGGAGGATTGGTGAAGGAATGGCCAGACCTTTCCGGGAACAAGCACACCGCTTTGGCTACCGGCCAGCCCATGCAGTTCGGCAGAGCTCTTAACGGACATCCCGCCATCCGACTGGATGGCAAGCAGGACTTCCTTCGTACCGAATCCGGAGCTGGACGTCTGGGAGGCGACTTCACCATGGTGCTTGTCATCCAGTTCAACGATCTTGCTCGGCACCAAATGGCCCTTATGTGGGGTGACGAATCCCAGGGCAAACGGCGCGCATTCTGGAAAACCGGGGGCAATCAGCAGAATAACAAGAGTAAGCTGAGCTTCAATGGTTATGGCGCTGACGTGATAGGCAATGCGGATCTCAAGCGTGCAGTGCCAGTGGTAGCAGTTATCACCCAGCAAGGTCCCGACAATGACACTCGTTTCCGCCTAAACGGCAAGGACGGAGGAGGCGGCGGAGTGAGCCTTTCCGACTTTCAGAACAAATCGATCACCATCGGAGCCAACAATGCAGGAGCAGAGAAGACCGCTGCCGACTTTGCGGAAATCCTTGTCTACGATCGTGCTCTCGATGCCAATGAACAAGCCGCGATAGGATTCTATCTTGGCACCAAATACATGATCAACGGGGAATGGAACCCAGCTCCCCCCGAGATCATGGCCCTCGCTGCCAAGCCCGGGAAAGAACGCACGGAAGACGAAAAGAAGAAGCTCTTCTCTTACTTCATTACCTATGTTCACGCCGAGTCGCGTGACCTCTTCCGCGAGTTGGAGTCCGAGGTGGCAACCACGAAGAAAGAAATCGATCAGATCGAAAAGTCCCTCCCCACCACCATGGTAATGGTCGAAATGAAGGACCGTAAACCAGCCCACGTCCTCATGCGCGGCGACTTCCGACAACCGGGCGAGGAGGTCGAGCCAGACGTGCCAGCCATCTTTCCCCGCCTGCCCGCTAACCAACCGCGTAACCGCCTGGGACTGGCCTACTGGCTCACCGACCCTAGCCACCCTCTGGTCTCCCGGGTGATGGTAAACCGTCTATGGAAGCAGCTCTTCGGCACCGGACTGGTGAAAACCCTCGGAGACTTCGGCACTCAGGGTGAACGCCCAAGTCATCCGGAACTTCTCGACTGGTTGGCTGCAGACTTCATCGAGAACGGGTGGAATATCAAGAGACTCCAAAAACTCATTATAAGCTCTTCTACCTACAGGCAATCGTCCAAGAATCGGAGCCGATACAAGGACCGGGATCCCGATAACCGTTTTCTCTATCGTGCTCCCCGCTTTCGACTTTCAGCCGAGGAAATCAGGGACTCTGCTCTCTCAATCAGCGGCCTCCTCAACACAAGTATCGGCGGACCCTCCGTCTTTCCTTACCAACCAGCAAACTATCTCAGTAGCATCGGAAAAGGGTGGACAGAAAGCAAGGGTGAGGCCCTCTATCGAAGAGGGCTCTATACCTTTTGGCGCCGGACCATGCTCTATCCCAGCTTTCAGATCTTCGACGCCCCCAGCCGCGAATTCTGTTCCGTCAACCGGCCCCGCACCAACACGCCGCTCCAGGCCCTCGTCCCCCTCAACGACCCATCATTCGTAGAAGCTGCCCGTGTTTTTGCACAACGGGCCTTGTCGTGGAAAGAAAGCAACGACCAGAGCCGTATCCGCCTTGCCTTTATCATGGCTACATCCCGAGCTCCTAGTGATAGCGAGATTCGCATTCTCACCGATACCCTGTCCGGGCAGCGGAAGGAGTTTGGCGGCCATCCCGAACGCGCCAAAGACTTCATCAGCAACGGAAGATCTCAACCCACCCATAATCACGACCCCGTCGAACTAGCCGCATGGACCTCCCTCGGAAGTATCCTGCTTAATCTCGATGAAACAATCACCCGAGAGTAAGCCATGAGCGAATTTCAGGACTATCTCACCCGGCGCACGTTTCTTGGCCGTACCTCATTTGGACTCGGCACAGCCGCCCTCTCGCATCTTTTCGCCTCTTCTCCGTCGGTGCCGGCTGAAGAAGGAGCGGTCGGGACTAGCTACCCGGCAAAAGCCAAGCGAGTAATCTACCTCCACATGTCAGGAGGCCCCTCTCAATTAGAAACCTTTGACCCCAAACCCGGACTCTCCCGTTGGGATGGAAAGCCTCTTCCCTCCGAGGTTATTGGCAACCAGCGGCTGACAACCATGACCAGCGGGCAGGGAAATCTCAATGTGATGGCCTCCCAGCACGAGTTCGCCAAGTGCGGACAGGCCGGAATGGATATGAACGTCCTTTTCAAGCACATGCCCGAAATTGCAGATGATATCTGCCTTATTAGAAGTGCTACTACCGACCCTATCAACCACGACCCGGCTGTTACCTTCCTGCAGACTGGGAGCCCCTTGTCTGGGAGGCCCAGCATGGGCTCCTGGCTTAGTTACGGGTTGGGTAGCGCCAACGAAAATCTTCCCGCTTTTGTGGTTCTCCTGTCCGGCGGAGGGCAACCCGTTCCATCTCGCTACTGGCACAATGGATTCCTTCCCAGCAGACATCAGGGAGTAAAATTTCAATCGTCTGGCGACCCCGTGCTGTTCCTCTCTAATCCCAAGGGAATGTCGGATCTGAATCGCAAGAAAACGATCGACCGCATCAATGCTCTCAATCAACTCAAATACGCCCAGTCCGGAGATCCTGAGATAGAAGCCCGCATGGATGCCTTTCAACTGGCATACCGAATGCAAAGCTCAGTGCCCGGACTGATGGACCTGTCTCAGGAACCGAAGGATGTTCTTGAAAGTTATGGAGCGCAACCGGGCAAGGCCTCCTTTGCTTCCAATTGTCTTCTGGCCCGCCGCCTGGCCGAGGCAGGAGTTCGCTTTATTCAGCTCTACGACCGGGGGTGGGATCACCACGATGGTATCACAAACGCCATCAAGGGAAAAATCGCTTCTGTAGACCGTCCGACCACGGCTCTTCTCAAAGACCTCAAGGAACGTGGTATGCTCGAAGACACCCTCGTGATCTGGGGCGGAGAATTTGGCCGCACCACCTACGCTCAGACCCGCAATAGGAACTTTGGCAGGGATCATCATCCCGCGTGCTTCTCAATGTGGATGGCGGGCGGAGGAATTCGGCCGGGCATAGTCCATGGTCAGACCGATGAATTTAGTTACAATGTGACCGAGAAGCCTGTTCATGTCCACGATCTGCAAGCTACGATCCTCCACCTTCTCGGTATTGACCACGAAGCTCTAACCTTCCGATTCAAAGGTCGTGATTTCCGGCTGACAGACGTGCATGGTAAAATCGTGCAAGAAATCCTGTCATGATCAGGTCCGAGACGACGAATAGCCTCTGGTCACGGGAGTGATTAAACGCGCTCTTCCGGAAGAAGACCGATTACAGATAATGCCGAGAAAACGCCACCGTATGAATCCATGATCCTCGTAGATTCTCCCTCGCTGGAGTCGAACCATACCCGCTTTTGGTAGGCCGTTTTACTTTGCCAAGCAGATCGGGCCCTTTAAAACTGACCTTCAATCAGCCGGAATCATAACAAATGAATGACCATGGAATCCTCCCAGTACGGATGCGTCCGGTGGCATTCTGCATCCTGCTGATTCCCGGTCTGATGACCGCAGCTACCTACGAGCAGGACTTTGATTCCTACCCTGACGGAACCACCGACCTTGGCGATGGCACCCTCATTGTGGGATCCTCTGCCAGTGTCCAGGATGGGAGGCTGCAACTCACGAGAGATCGCGGGACCAGTGGCTTCGCCAGCTTCTCAATCCCAGCCATGGAGAGTTCCTCCAGTGGCTTCACGGCGTCCTTCGATATCGAGCTCTACGACAGCGTTAATTTCAATCCGCCAGCTGATGGATTCTCCTTCAACTACGGTAATGCCCCAATGGGCGACCGGGGTGCAGCGGAAGAGGGAATGAGAACCCGCCCGGTCACTGAGAACCTCTCTTTTGAAGTCGACACCTGGCGGAATGGAGATTCGGAGCAGGGGGTAAATATATCCGGATTGAGCAATGGGCTGGATGTGGGGCAACTTGCTTTCACCAATGGCATCATCCTCAACGATGGACAGCGCGTCAGTGGCACCGTGGAAATCGAGTGGAACCCGGAAAGCGGCGCTTCCTTCAGAACTACCGGCCTCCAAACCAATGCGGATTTCACTGATGTGGACACGCGAGCATTCACCGGCGACAATCTCCATACCTTTATCATTTCTGCCCGGGTGGGAGGAGCTAACCAGGACCTCTTCGTGGACAACCTGAGAATTAACACCGGTGCTCCAGGCGATCGTGATAACGATGGACTTTCCGATTCCTATGAACTCGCAAATGGCCTTGATCCCGATGACGACGGGAGCATCGGAGAGAGCTCTCCCGGAGCAAGGGATGGGCCCCATGGATCCGAGGGAGATCCTGACGAAGATGGATTAACCAACTCTCAGGAACGTGATCTCAGAACGAATCCGCGGAGTGAAGATACCGACGGGGACGGGCTCATCGACAGCGTTGAAGACAACTCGGGGACCTTTATCAGTATTACTCGCACGGGAACAAGCCCCGTAAATCCTGACACGGACGGTGATGGCATTCCCGATGCTGTCGAAAACCCAGACCTCCCGTTCATCGATAGTAACCAGCCGGGAACTGATCCTAATAACCCGGATACGGATGGGGACAGCGTGGGAGATAACGTAGAAATCGCGAGCGGACGCAATCCGACTGTCTACACATCTCCTCCCACCAGCTACTATCAGGATTTCGACAGCTACCCCAACGGAACGACTGACCTTGGTGACGGCACCGTGATCGCAGGTTCCGCAGCCAGCGTCGAGGGCGGACAGCTTCGCCTGACGATTGATGGCCAGAGACTGGATCGATCCAGCTTCTCGATTCCAGCCCTCGGCGGATCATCGCGGGGTTGGACGGCAACCTTCGATGTCACCATCGCCGATGGCCCCCTGCAAAATGTGCCGGCAGACGGATTTTCCCTGAATTACGGAAACGCTCCTCTTGGAATTCTTGGGTCCGGCGAGGAGGGAATGGAGCATGAGGACGGCGTGACGGAAAATTTATCCTTCGAGGTGGATACCTGGAGAAACTTCGACACCGAACAGGGCTTGGGCATCTCCGGAAAGGCGGCCGGAGAAGACATGGGGAATTTGTCCTTTGTGAACGGGCCCATCCTCAGGGACGGAGCCACCGCTTCCGGAACAGTCTCTGTCATCTGGGATCCCGGTGATGGGGCCACCTTTGTAACGAGCGGACTGGACACTAATGCCGATTTCATCAATGTCGGCACTGGAGCCTTCAGTCCGGATGATTCTCACTCCTTCGTCATTTCGGCGCGCGTGGGAGACGCCACCGAGACCCTGCTCATCGACAATATTGTCATCTCCAGTGCTTCGTCCACCGAGAAGCAATTGAAAATCAGAAGCCTGGGAAGTGATCTGCAAGTCTCATTCGAAAGTCAGTCCGGAAAGATTTATGACATCCTCGTAAGCGAAGATCCTTCCAAGGAACGCAACCCTGCCCAATGGCGGGCCTGGCAGAGGAATATCGCTTCTACTCCTCCTATCAATATCGAAACTTTCCGACGCCCGGCTGAGCAAAGACTCTTTCTCGTCGTCATGGAAAGGGATGCCCCCCCATACTTTCTCGAGGACTTTGAATCAGGACAGGCTGGATGGACGGCGGGGTCTCATAATCCAGGTGACCAGACTTCCTGGGAATTGGGCACTCCGAGAGCAAGCACTGGGCCAGCAATAGGAGCGGACGGATCGACCCGGGCGTTCAGCACCAATCTCGGAAACTATGGAGACAACGCCAATATCTTCCTTCGATCTCCGGTCATAGATCTCTCTGACCGGAACCTCAACCGGGCCACCTTGATGATGGACCACTTCCGTGATGCCGATGGGCTTGGTGACCAGTTTGGGATACGCGTCCTTCGGGCCGGGGACCGTAGTGTTTTGGCGCGCATCGACCCGGACCCATCGATTTTTGATACCGATTGGGCCCCACTCAGCGAAGATCTGCCCGCCGCTGCTCTCGGCGAGCAGATCATTCTTGAATTCTGGTTCACCAGTGACGCGAGCGGTGACTCCTTCAGTGGGTGGTCGATTGACAATGTCGCTATCGACGCCCGGTAAATCTGATCCGGCCGCCTGTCCGTCACCGGCTCTTTCGACGATGAGAAACCTCCGGGCAGGGCAGATGAAATTCTGGTGCCGCGTTATTTGGCCGGTTTGATTCTTATGTTACGGAATCGAACCTCGAACCCTCCCGGAGAATGATACTGCAGGGCAATTACCCCGCTCTTGGAGCTCTTCTTCGGGTCCTTGTCATCGAACTCGATGGTTACCACCCCATTAAGTTCCTGCGTCAGTTTTGATCCCTTTGCTGTAATCAGATATTTATTCCATCCGTTGTCCTTCTTGATCGTGGGCTTGTTCTTGTATTTTCCAGCCAGCACACCACGACCCCTCTCCTCATATAACTTACCATGCCATCCATTTCCGATGTCGGCCTGGTATCCACTTACCACCCACTTATTCGCCCCGCTCTCAGAATGTTTGGAGCGGACCTGGATCCCGCTGTTCCCTTTCCCGTCCACAAGGATCCATTCGGCCTCAAGCTTGAAGTCAGCGAAAGGGTGATGGTAGATGAGAAATGTGTTTCCTCCTGACAGCTTGGCAATCTGTCCCGAGATATAGCCCTCCCTCACCTTCCATACATCAGGGTTGCCGCTCCACCCGGCGAGATCCTTTCCATTGAAAAGAGTAATCCAGCCATCCTCGTCAGGCTTTGGCAGTTCGTGATGCTCCGCAAAAAGACTCGTTACAGGAAGGGCGAAAGAAATTGCAAGGGTAGCTAGGTATTTCATTTTTTCGGTTTGGCCGGCGATTTTCCAGATGCAGTGGCCTGACGCGAGCATTTTCACACTCATCTCTCGAGCCTTCAAATTCTCTCCCGGGAAAGAGAACACTTCCCTTCCAGCCAGAAGGCGGCTTCACTCCCTCAGCCATGACCTCCTCGAGCATCACCCGGGAAGAACTACGGATTCAGGGCTTTGATCTGATTGACGAAACCCTGTCCTCCCTCATTTCCTGCCTGTCTGATGCGTTGAAATCGCTCGGAGAAGACGAACTCATCCCTTATCTGCCATGGAGCGGCTCAGTGCCGGAGGGTGAATTGCCGAAGGGGACACAGCAGCTTTATTCGGTAGGATTCCAGCTTCTCAACATGGTTGAAGAGCGGGTCGCTTCCGCAATCAGGCGCGAACGGGAAAAGGAGCTGGGCGCCGATTCGATCCGTGGTCTCTGGCCCCACGCACTCAAAGATATGACCGCTGCCGGCCTTTCACCGGATGATATCATTGAGGTCCTCAGAGACGTGAACGTCCAACCCGTCCTCACCGCTCACCCGACCGAGGCCAAGCGAACTTCCATCCGTGAGCGCCTTCGCGCCCTCTACGATCAGCTGGTCCGGAGCGAGTATCCAAAATACACGAAGCGGGAGCGCAGGAGAATCCGGGAACGAATGGTGACTGCACTTGAGAGCCTGTGGCGGACGGGAGAAATTCACCTTGTCCGTCCCGATATCTACCATGAACTGAACGAGGCGATCCACTACCTGCGCGATCTTTTCCCGGCGTCACTGAACCGGCTTGACCTG
This sequence comes from uncultured Roseibacillus sp., assembly GCA_963989605.1. GTDB lineage: Bacteria > Verrucomicrobiota > Verrucomicrobiia > Verrucomicrobiales > Akkermansiaceae > Roseibacillus_B. The sequence continues at coordinate 8,638 of CAXEFH010000095.1, forward strand.
CACTTCACGGAGGCATGGCGCGACGCAGGGTTTCCGTTGGAAAAGCTCCGTGAGGCGGGGAATATTCCGCGATTGTCTTTCGGAACGTGGATTGGTGGAGACCGCGACGGCCACCCACTTGTCACTCCGGAAGTAACCGAACGCTCTCTGGAGCTGCTCCGTGGCGCCGCTCTTGAGCTGCTTCATCGGGAAATCACGAATCTTGCTTCCATCCTTACCCTCTCTACTCACCATAATGAAGTTCCGGAGGAGTTGGAGGACCGAATCGAGGAGCTCGGCCTCTCCCTGAGGGATGAAGCTATTGTCAGCGAGCTGGAGCACAAGGTCGGTCAGGAACCATGGCGCCATCTGGCAAGTCTCATGGCCGCGCGACTGAAGAGTCAGAGTAGCGGCTCTCCTGGCTACTCGAGCCCCGAGGCGCTGGGACGCGATCTCGAGTTGATCTCAGACAGCATCATTGCAAATGGATGCGCGCTGATTGAGGAGCAGCACATCCGCCCTCTCAGACACAAACTTGAAATATTCGGCTTCCACCTTGCTGCGTTGGAAATACGGCAAAACTCCGACTTCCACGACCGGGCGATCTCTCAGTTACTGGTCGCCGCTGGCGTCGAGGGTGGGGCAGACTATCCTGATTGGCGTGAGGAGAAACGGGTCGAATTTCTCACTGAAGAGCTGCAATCTACCCGGCCGTTTCTTCACGACAGCCTCGACTCTGGCAAGGAAGCAACGCTCGTCCTTGACTCCTACCGCATTGTGGCAGCGCACATTGAGAAGCATGGTCGGGCTGGAATCGGGGGCCTGATTGTTTCGATGACTCGTCAGGTCTCGGATCTCCTGGGGGTCTTTCTGCTTGCCCGCGAGGCTGGACTGATGACTCATACCGAGAAAGGACTCATCTGTCCCCTTGAGGTGGTTCCTTTATTCGAAACGATCGACGATCTCCATCGTGCTCCGGGTATTCTTGACCAATTCCTACAGCATCCAATCGTTCAGCGACGGCAATCGAGTGAGCAGCAGGTCATGCTCGGGTATTCAGACTCCAACAAGGATTGTGGCATCCTTGCCGCAGCATGGGCCCTCCACGAAGGCCAGCGGAATCTCTCCGAGGTCGCGCGCCGCCACGAGATCAAACTTCGATATTTCCATGGGCGGGGCGGCACGATTTCGCGGGGAGCTGGACCCACTCACTGGTTCATGGCCTCCCTTCCGCACGGCTCACTGAGTGGCGGCTTTCGCATGACTGAGCAGGGGGAGACGATTGCGCAAAAATATGCCAACCTGGCCAATGCCACCTACCATCTTGAACTCCTCCTCGCAGGCACCGCGATTACTACCGCGGTTCACAGCAGACCGGAAGGTCGCAAGGATCCTGCCGGCGAATTCCTGCCTGACTTATCCAAGGCCAGCCAGGAGGCCTACCAAGAGCTACTCCGCTCTGAAGGATTCATCGATTTCTACCGGCAGGTCACTCCGATCGATGCTCTTGAGAACTCATGTATTGGCTCCCGCCCGACACGGAGGACGGGAAAGAAGGGACACTCCATAGCAGATCTCAGGGCAATCCCATGGGTGTTCTCATGGACACAGGCGCGCTTTTACCTCCCAGGATGGTTTGGAGTAGGCACCGCTCTGGAATCTCTCAGGCTTCAGCAACCAGATCGTTTCGCACGAATGAAGCAGGAGTTCCGCGAATCCTCTTTCCTCGGGTATACATTGACCAATGTCGAAACGAATCTTGCCTCAGCAAACATTGACGTAATGACCCAGTATTCCTCCCTGGTTGAGGATGAGGTTCTTCGGGACCGGTTCATGAAGATCATTGTCGCTGAGTTCAATCGAACCCGTGAGCTGCTAACCGAGCTGTATGACGGGGACATGCTCAAGCGGAGGCCCCGGATGGCCAAAACTCTCGAGATTCGGGAAGCCCCCCTCCGGGTTCTTCACCAGCAGCAGGTCGCGCTCCTCAGGGAATGGCGCCAGCAACTCCGATCCGGTGGAGAAAGTGAGGCAGAAGCCCTGCTACCCCGCATGCTACTGTCGATCAATGCCATTGCCGCTGGCTTACGCACAACCGGCTAAACGGCCTCTAGGACTGCGCAAGAATTGATCCCCGATTGCAAGGGCGGAATGCGGCCAACCCAATCGCTTAGTTCGGGTCATCGTCCGGATCCCGCGTCCAGACCACGCTGCTTCCCTCCTCGAGGGTCTTCACCGCCCCACTTCCGGTCAGAATTTCCCTCGGAGACTTTACCTCAACGTGCCCATCCGCAAACAAGAGGAGCCCTTTCTGGTTATGCCTTCCAGCGAAGGCCTTTGGACCTGCTTTCGGCGAGGCTGAAAAGTTTGCCTGAGACCGTATCACCATCTGGTCCTTCGGCATCCCACGCTCAAGGAATATGACCGTGTTCACCGGGGCTTGAATGGAGGCCAGTGTGCCCTGGGGCTTATTTCCCGTCTCATTTTCTCTTCGCTGCAGCCGGCTATTCATGCCGATTGCAAACATGGGGTTCTCCAGCTTTTTTTCACTCTTCGGGTAAGGGGCGCCGGGAACGAAGAGTGGATAGCCTTCCTCGTAAAAGAGTTGGGGCTCTCTGGATTCCCCAATCTCGCCCACAGATTTTGCCGCCATGCTCATTGGTAGAGCATTGTAC
>CAXEFH010000096.1:0-11273 GCA_963989605.1 uncultured Roseibacillus sp.
GTCTTGAAAACGGCGAGGACTTCCTGCTCCGAGGTGGTTTTCCCCTCCCATCGGAATATCGACTCAACGGAGGAAACAAGATTTACGCAGGCAACCAGTTGCTTTTCTATCAAAAGTGTGCCAATATGTCGCGCCTTCGCGAGGTCCGGGAAGCTGCAGAGGACAATCTGAACTTTGCTCATCCCCCTCAGTAGCCCACACCGCTCACCCGGCAACCAGGAAAACAGGATTGAATACAGGATTCATAGAGAAATTGATTGCCAGGCTGGATCGCCTCGATCCTCGTCAGGTCCAGAAACTCGTAGACCGCCTCGTGCGGGAGCGAGGCTTTCTTGAGAACGTTTTTCAGTCGCTCGAGGAAGGTGTCCTCATCCTGGATCCGGATGGCGCAGTGACTTTTCTCAACCGAGCTGCATGTGGGTTTTTTGGTCTTCGCGAGGAGGAATCCGTTGGTCAACCGCTGGAAGCCGTGGTGCGGGGGCTCGATTGGAATTCTCTCGCTGGTCCCGGGCGCCAGGCGGTCAACAGAGACCTCGAGGTCTTCTATCCGGAAAACCGTTTCCTTAACTTCTACCTCTCTCCACTGGTAGAGGATGTCGATGGACAGGAAGAGTTACTTGGCTACGTCATGCTTGTCCGGGACATCACACAGTCGCGCCGGGAAACCGAGGAGACCATCGAAAGTGAAAAGCTGAACGCTCTCACCCTCCTCGCAGCCGGTGTCGCACACGAAATAGGGAACCCCCTGAATTCTCTCGGGATTCATCTCCAGCTTCTTGAACGAAAAATCGCAGATCTTTCACCGGGAGACAGGGCAAATCTGGAAGAGCATCTAACAACAGCGCAAAACGAGATCCAGCGACTGGATAGCCTGTTGAAGGAATTCCTTCACGCTATCCGCCCCGCTACACCGATTCGAAAATCCGGGAATCTCAACAAGGTAATCGAGGATACCCTCGCCCTGCTGGCGCCTGAGATGGAGGAGCGGAACGTATCTGTCCATCTCAACCTTGATGAGACGCTACCCTCGCTCCCTCTCGATGGTGATCAAATGAAACAGGCTTTTTTCAACCTGCTCAAGAACTCCTACCAGGCCTTGCCTGGCTCGGGTGGGGAAGTCCATATTGATTCCGTCAGCAATGAATTTGAGATCGTCGTCTCCGTAAAGGACAACGGATCTGGAATCTCTCCGGAACTGATGGGGTCACTCTTTGAGCCCTTCCGTTCCGGCAGAGCATCCGGGACAGGACTGGGTCTCCTGATCGTTCGCCGGATCGTCCGGGAACACGGGGGAGAAATTAAGGTAGAAAGTGAAGAGGGGAAGGGAACGAGCGTACACATTTACCTTCCGCTTGTTGAGAAGCGTGTAAGGCTCATTGAGGACTCCACCCCCAGAACCAAGTCTATTATCGAAGTCTGAGCAGACCATGAAACACCCCGTCTGGGGCCCTTCCAATGAATGCAGTCATTCTCATAGTCGACGACGAAAAGCCTACTCGTGATGGATTACGTCTCGCTCTCGACGAGAAATTCGAAGTCTACGTCGCATCTGATGCCCGGGAGGCACGGCAAGTCCTCAAGAGTGAGCCCGTTGACGTCCTCCTGACAGACCTGCGCCTTGGTCCGGACTCAGGAATGGATCTCCTCGACGAGGCCCTGATGCTGCCCAAGCCCCCAGTCTGCATCATGATGACTGCCTACGGCTCGGTGGATACGGCAGTCGAAGCCATGAGGCGTGGGGCCTGGCACTTCGTTACCAAACCTCTCAATCTCGAGGAGGTCGAATTGCTGGTTGCCCGGGCCGCCAGAGGCAGGGAAATCGAGAGTGAAAACCGTCGGCTTACGACGGAAAACTACGAACTCCAGAAAAAAGCCGAGATCCGGAGTGCAGGCCTCGACCGCATCATAGGTAAATCTCAGGCCATCACTAAAATAGGCGAAATGGTCACGCAGATCGCACCAACGCGGGCTACGGTCCTCATTGAAGGAGAGTCAGGAACTGGTAAGGAACTCGTCGCCCACGCGCTGCACGACCTGAGCGGGCGTCCTGCTGACAAAATGGTAATCGTAAATTGCGCGGCTCTTTCTCCACAACTTCTCGAGTCTGAACTTTTCGGGCACGAAAAGGGGGCCTTCACCAATGCGCACCAGCGGAGAATCGGACGCTTCGAACAAGCAGATGGAGGAACTCTTTTTCTGGACGAAGTTGGCGAAATCGATGCTGCTACCCAGGTCAAACTTCTGCGCGCACTCTCCGAGAGAACGATAGAACGAGTCGGGTCTAACAAGCCAATCGCGGTGGATGTCCGGGTTGTAGCCGCCACGAATCGGAATCTCCGGGAAATGGTGACGATAGGAAAATTCAGGGAGGACCTTTTCTTCCGTCTGAATGTGGTAGCAGTCCGGATGCCTCCCCTCCGGGACCGGGCTGAGGATATTATTCTGCTCGCGAACTCCTTTCTCCGCGAATTCGCACAGGAAAACGGACGTTCCCTGAAGCCACTGAGTGATGAGGCACTCAATCTCCTCCGACTCTACTCGTGGCCTGGCAACGTCCGTGAACTACGAACTGCCATCGAACATGGAGTTGTCATGTCCAATGAAGAAACCATTGAAATACGACATCTCCCCGGCTTTCTGGACCCGGAAGTTCGACCCGGCACATCAGAGCTCGTAATTCCGGACAGCGATGCCGAAAAGGACCTTGCGCCTAGAGCAGAATTTAACTTGCATGACATCGAAATGGCCACCATCAGGGGCGCTCTTCGCTACACGGACGGCAATCGTACCAAGGCAGCGGATCTGCTGGGCATCAGCCGCCGCACTCTCCAACGTAAATTGAAAGAAATCTCAACCCCCGGAGGTTCAATCTGATTTCAAATTCTCACTATGAGTACCGCAGAATCCTCAAGCCCGATCGAGGCAGGTGTTATCATCCGACGCATTCTTTTCTTCATTCTGCTGATTGGGCTTTCGCTCCTTTACCTTCTGGTCACCTTCCGGGGCCTCGACTCGCCAAAGGGAATGGATCAGGCACAGATTGCGAGAGAAATCGCGAGAGGCAAGAGCTTCACAACGAAAGTCCTGCGCCCGGTCTCAATCTGGCAGAATGGAGAGACGAGGGAGGCCGAGCCGATCATAAAAAATTCTAACAGGGACACCTATCATGCACCTCTGCATCCAGTCCTGCTGAGCTGGGCTCTCAAAATCGTCGGGGGCGACGATGCTGACAGGTGGCGCATGACGGAAAGTGACACCGTCTATAAACTGGACCGGGTTGTGGCGGCTACGGCCGTGATCTGTTTCCTCATCGCGATTGGTATAAATTACCTTCTGATCTCGAGGATATTCGATCCCAAGATCGGAGGCGTAACTGCGCTGCTCATGCTGCTCTGTGATCTTAACTGGCAATTCACCCAGACAGGTCTCCCCCAGATGTTCATGCTTCTGCTCTTTTCCTGCGCCTGTCTTTTTGCCTACAGGGCGATAGAAGCAACCTCCGAGGGGCGAATTGCTCTTGTCCCGGCTCTCCTTGCTGCTGCGTTTCTCGGCCTTCTCGCCCTGACGCACTGGCTTGCAATCTGGATCGTTCTAGGTTTTGCCATCTATGCGGGATTTTTCCTGCGCCCGCGAGGAGCAGTTGGCCTTGCGGCCCTGGTGGTAGTTCTGCTGCTAGCAATCTTTCCCCTCCTGAAAAACATGCAGTATGGAGGAAGCATGGGCGGCACCGCGATTCTTGCCGTGTTTAACGGACTTGGCGGCAGCGAGGACTCGGTTATGCGCACCTATAACCTGCAGGACGCCTACCTTCCCTTGCAGAACCTTCCTTTCAAGATCGTGCGAACGACGATTCTACAGGCTGGCGACCTCTTCACCAACCTTGGATCACTCCTGACCGCGCCGTTATTCTTTCTGGCCTTACTTCATCCGTTCAAACGGAAATCCATCGCAAACTTTCGATGGTGTCTCCTTCTGATGTGGCTCATGGCCTCGGTTGGCATGGCGATCTTCGGACTGAAGGAGGGAGCGAGCACCGATCCTAACCAGCTTCATGTTCTTTTCGCTCCCCTGTTTGCCGGCTACGGCCTCGCGCTTGTCGCTATTCTTTGGAGTCGGCTCCAGGTCGTTTCGCTGATTCCTCCCCTGCGACACGCACACTTTGTGGTAGCAATTCTGATCAGTGCCGGCCCCTTGATTCTTGATCTTCCCAGACAGGTCCGGGAGGTAGGTCGGACAGGAACGGTTCCCCCACACTGGCCTCCCTACTACCCTGCCGCCTTGAATACAGGACTTGCTCCGCAGGTCCGGGAGGATGAGATCGTTGTCACGGATCAGCCTTGGGCAGTCGCCTGGTACGCTGACCGAACAGCGCTCTGGCTGCCTAACCGTCTTAGCGTCTTCAAGGACCTGGAAGCCCTTTCGGCCACTCAGGATACTCCTTTTGCAGGCCTCCTTATCTCCCCCTATTCCCACAGCACCAGAGTCCTCCCGGGGGTCTATAACGAATATGAGGAGTGGGCTCCACTTGTGCTGGATGGGTGGGCTTCCGTTGCAACACGCAACGGCCCCGGGACTCTCGCAAATCTTGATCCTGAAATGAGGACAATCCTGACGCGCTACCCATCTCCTGTTCGATTTGTAGACAGTCTTCTAGTGTTCTGGTCGGTATCCGGAAATTCAACTACCCCCTGATTTCAAAAAGTAATGGCTGCCAAGAAGAAGCCCAAGGAAGCGGAGGTCGGCACCTTCGAAGAAGCCATGGAGGAACTCGAGAACCTCGTGGAAGCGATGGAGGGGGACCAGCTGCCCCTGGAGGAACTTGTCGCTCACTACGAAAAGGGAGCGGGGCTCCTCCAACACTGTGAAAAAGTGCTCGCCGCTGCTAAAAAGAGGATTGAGCTGATCGAGGTAGGAAACTCTCCCGAAAAGAACCTCGCACCATCCCCGGAAGGAGTTGAGGATTCCCCCGCAGCAGGTGGCGGACCAACCGCCGAATCTTCTGAAGATGACATCCGACTCCTCTAATCCTCAGCACGACTCAGGGATCGACCTTCTTTCCGGACTACAAGGTCCCGGGGACGTGAAGGCTCTCGCTGACGAGCAACTCGAACCCCTTGCGGCCGAAATCCGCAAAACCCTGATTCGGTCTCTGGCCAGAACCGGCGGGCACCTTGGTCCTAACCTTGGGGTAGTGGAACTCACGATCGCCCTCCACAGAGTCTTCAACACTCCGTTAGACCGGTTCGTGATGGACGTCTCCCACCAAGGCTACGTTCACAAAATGCTCACAGGAAGAGCCGGACAGATTGATTCCATCCGCCAATACGAAGGACTCAATGGGTTTTTGCTTCGGACCGAGTCTGATCACGATTGTTACGGTGCAGGCCACGCTGGCACAGCTCTTTCAGCAGCACTTGGAATGGCGGCAGCCAGAGACCTCAAGGGAGGCGATGAGCACGTGGTTGCCATCGCAGGCGATGCGGCGTTCACCTGTGGCCCCACCCTCGAGGCTCTCAACAACATTGCGGAGACGACCAAACGCTTCATCGTTGTCCTCAATGACAATGAGTGGTCAATTGATAAGAATGTCGGGGCAATCGCAAAATACTTCAACGCCCTGCAGACAAACAAAGCCTACTCCGACGTGCGCCAGAAGGCGGCAGAATTCGTCGAACGCGTGGGCGGGCAGGGGGTGCGGCGCTTCGCCAGGAAAATAGAGCGGAGCGCGAAGAACCTTCTGTTTCCCAATGTTCTTTTTGAGAAATTCGGTGTTCGATACTTCGGACCCATCGATGGCCATAATCTTCCCCTCCTCGTCAAAACCTTTGAATATCTGAAGGAGCAGGAAGAACCCGTAATCCTCCACATCATTACGGAAAAAGGCAGGGGCTACAGGCCTGCGCTCGAAAAACCAGGGAAGTTCCACGGACTCGGGCCTTATAATGTGGCAGATGGCAGCACGAGCAGTGGCGGCCCTCCAACATATTCTGAAGTATTCGGCAGGACCGTGACCGACCTCGCAAAGGAAGACGAAAAAATCGTTGCGGTCACGGCAGCCATGCCTGGAGGGACTAAACTCGAGATTTTCAAGGAGGAGGTTCCAGAGCGCTACTTTGATGTCGGTATTGCGGAAGAGCATGCTGCCCTTTTCGCATGCGGCCTAGCCACCCAGGGACTGAAACCATTTCTGGCAATCTATTCCACATTCATGCAGAGGGCCTACGATATGATTATTCATGACATAGCGCTGCAGGAGCTTCCGGTCCGGCTCTGCATGGACCGGGGAGGACTGTCAGGAGACGACGGTCCAACTCATCATGGCTTATTTGACATTGGCTACCTGAGACACGTCCCCAACATCGTGCACATGCAACCGATCGATGAGGATGAGTTTACAGATATGCTCTGGACCATGGCCCAGCATGAAGAAGGACCGATCGCAATTCGCTATCCCAGGGGAGTGGGGACTGGAGCCCAGCCGAAGGAAAATCCACGTCTCCTTGAAATCGGCAAGGGCGAACTCGTCAAGGATGGAACCGATGTTGCGATCATAGGGCTCGGCTTTGTTCACGACCTTGCGGTTGAGGCATCTGAGGAGCTTGAAAAGCAGGGTTACTCTGTGGCTCTGGTGAACCCTCGCTTCATCAAGCCTCTTGACGAAGACCTCATCATTGACGTGGCCAAGCGTTGCAAGGTGGTTTGCACTTTTGAAGATCACGTCCTGAAAAATGGATTCGGGGCATCCATCATTGAGCTGTTACATGATGCCGGCGTCGACACCCCAGTCGAGAGGGTCGGCTGGCCTGACGAATTTGTAGAGCACGGCAAGGTCGATATTCTCCGTGAAAAGCATGGAATCACCTCAGGAGCCGGCGTAGAGAAAGTTCTTCCCTATCTGCCGACCAAGGCTGCGACCGCCTGAGATTAACCCTGTAGGCGGCCTCAGAAAATCGGTCTCAGATGGCCTGTGTGACAATCTGCAGCGTTGGATAGCTTCCTGTTTCTGCATATCGTCATGGCGTGCCTGACACTGTGAAAGTGTTGATTGATGGACCCTCGGAGCTCATTTTCGATTATGCGCTTCCGGAAGGGATTTCTGCTCATGCCGGATGCCGTGTGAGGGTCCCCCTCCGTAATAAATCAGCTACCGGTACGGTCTTGGCTGTTGATGCCGGACAGAAGGCAAGTTTCGAGCTTAAGCCTGTAAGCTCGTTGATTGACCCTGAGCCTGTCGTCACAGAAAACCTTATTCAGCTGGCTCGCTGGATGTCAGACTACTACGGGACTCCATTAGAGCAGATCATGCGCTCCATGCTCCCGAGCACCGTGCGTCAGGAAACCCACTCTGCCAAGACACATAAGGTTGTTACGCTGCTTGAGATGCCTGACCGGGAACTACTCGATAAGCTCTCACGGCGGGCTCCCCGCCAGCACACGATCCTCAGACTGCTCGAAACATCCGGATCAATTCCCCTCAACGAGCTTGGGGGATCCTCGATCGGAGGCAGCGTGAAAGCCCTCAAGGAAGCAGGATACATCACCATACAGTCAGAGGAGGTGCGGCGAGACCCCGATGCCGGCGATATTTTTCTTGAGAGTAGGCCTCACAAGTTGAACGCCAGCCAAAAGCATGCTTACGAAATTATCTGTGCCTCGATAGATTCCGCAATAAGCGGGATTTCACGGACCGATCCGCCAGACGGACCACCAAGACCCATCCTTCTGCACGGAGTCACCGGGTCTGGCAAAACAGAGGTCTACCTTCAGGCGGCACAACACTGCCTCGATCGTGGCAAAAGCGTTCTGGTCCTCGTGCCCGAGATCGCACTGACTCCACAGACCGTTCAGCATTTCAAATCGAGATTCTCCGCACTTCATGACCAAGTGGCCGTGCTTCATTCAAACCTGTCCCAGGGTGAGCGCTTTGATGAGTGGCATCGAATCAGACAAGGTGAGGCACAGGTAGTCGTTGGTGCCCGTTCAGCTGTCTTCGCCCCCCTTCCGTCACCCGGTCTCATCATTGTGGACGAAGAGCACGAAAATACCTATAAACAGGAGAATCCTCCCAAGTATCAGGGGCGTGACCTCGCCGTGGTAAGGGGGAATCTTGAGCACTGTCAGGTTGTTCTCGGTTCCGCTACCCCCTCTCTTGAATCCTTCCAGAACGCCCAATCTGGCAAATACAAGCTCGTTCGGCTTCCCGACCGGGTAGACGGTCAATCTCTCCCTCTCATTCGAATTGTCGACATGAGAAACGAGACCCGGAAACAGAAAGGTGGTCCGGCGATTCTCTCTGATCGGCTCCGGGCTGATATGGAAAAGAAACTTGAAGCTGGCCAGCAGGTGATTCTCTTTCTCAATCGTCGTGGATTTGCTCGATCTCTGCAATGTCCAAGCTGTGGGCATGTCTGTGAGTGTCAACACTGCACCGTTCCCTTGACCTACCATCGGACGGAGGAGAGGCTGATCTGCCATCTCTGCGGCTACCAGTCCATCGTTCCCCGATCATGCCCCGAATGTCACGACAACTCGATCCTCCTGCAGGGCTATGGAACCCAGAAGGTTGAGGAGGTCCTAAAAAAGGTATTCCCTGCTGCTCGTATCGCCCGTCTGGATGCCGACACAGCTCGCAAGAAGAATGCTCTTCGTGATATCCTGCGCGACTTCCGCTCCCATAAGATCGATATTCTTCTGGGCACACAGATGATCGCAAAGGGCCTCGATTTCCCCAACGTGACCCTGGCAGGGATCCTGAACGCCGATCTATCCCTCCATGCTCCTGATTTCCGGGCTGGGGAGCGCACATTCCAGCTACTAACCCAGGTAGCCGGCCGCTCCGGAAGGGGAGAAATGGAAGGAGAAGTGATTATCCAGACCTTCACCCCGCATTCTCCCTCCGTTCAGTTTGCCCGGCACCATGACTATGATGGTTTCGCGGATCAGGAATACGAATTCCGCCAGCAATTCGGGTTTCCCCCATTCACCCATACAGCCTTGCTCACCAGCAAATCCACGCATGAGCGACTTGCGGAATTCACCCTCCAGAATCTACATCAGCGCCTCTCTGCCAGGTTGCCTGGCGGAATCGATATGGGAATTCCAAACCCAGCTCCCACCCCGAAGGCTCATGGCCTTTATCGCTTCCAGCTCCTCATGAAATCAGAGAACCCTCGAATCCTCTCACGTCATGTTCAGAAGGTTCTCTCAGCGACCAGCTTGCCCGAGGAAGTCAATGTGGTGTTTGACATGGATGCTTACGATTTCGGCTAGCCTGAGTGCTGGAACACCAATCAACGCACCCGTTAGAAACCAGTAGCGAAGCTCGCGTCTGGAGCTACCTTCTCCTACCCCCATGAGAAAAAAACAAACATGGCCTGTCACCCGGAAAGCGTATCCAGAACCTGTGAGGGGGACAAGAGACTGGGTAATGTGGGCGGCATGGGCCGATCGTATCACATTCGAGGACATTTTCCACGTCGCTGGCCTGACCGAGGCCGAGGTGATCAAATTAATGCGTCGCAACCTCAGCAAAACAAGTTTTCGGCGCTGGCGAAAGCGCGTCAACTCCAAGAGCATCAAGCACCGAAAACGATTTCAAAGGGATCGGGAGAGCACCCGCCGCCGCAGCCCAATTCATCTTGAGCTCACTTGATCCTGTTTGCTTACTTAACCGGAAGACCCATCAGAATTTGTTTCTATCCCCGGAAGCAGTGGGTCGCACACCCCGCTGTCCCCAGCCCTGAAAAAACAAAAAGGCGCCCCGCATCTTCCTCAATGCCCTCACGCGGTTGACCCGTCGTTACGTAAAGATCCCTCAGGTTTTCGCCACCAAACGCAGGGGCCGTCACCTCCCGACAGGGCAGGAACAGTCGTTCCAATTCATTCCCTTGCTGATCAAAACAGACCACACAGCTGCCATGACAAAATGCGATCCACAAGTTGCCCGCGGCGTCTATGGCCATCCCATCTGGCACTCCAGGAACCCGCCCGGCGGTCGAGAACGCCTCCCTCTCGTCCCACAGAGACCCCGTTGATTCCTCATACCGGAATACGAGCACAGAAAGTCTTGGAGTATCAATGTAGAAGAGCGTCTCACCATCCGCGGTCCATACCAGTCCGTTTGAGTTCGTAATACCTCCCAGAACCTGGTGGATTCCAAGGTCGGGGTTCATTCGATACAGCCCGGCAGCCCCCTTGGTTTTTGTCAGGCTGATAGTTCCCGCGAAATAGCGCCCATCCGGCGAACACTTACCATCGTTGAAACGGTTATCCCGCTTGTCCGGCTCCGGGTCACCGAGGGTGCTGACCTGACCAGTCCCGGGGTCAAAAAACGCAAATCCGGAATCGCCTGCTACCACAAAGCCCCCACCGGCTCTGGGGACCACTGAGCCTACTCTCTCTCCGATATCCCAGCTTCTCTCCTCACCCGATCGGGGAGTAAACTCAACGACCCTGCATCCTTCAATATCAACGTAATAAAGTTTCCCGTCCCACCAGATAGGCCCTTCACCCCATTGGGCACGATATTTTCCGGCCAACTGAGCAATCACAGCACTGCGATCCGTAAGTTGTCTCTCGACTCGTGTCCAGAAGCTTTCTAATTGCGAGGATCTGCCTGACAGGCCACCCTTGCCTCGCCAATCTCCATCCGTGATCCAACCCCCTCTTGATTCCATGGGGTCACTTCATCAATGAACTTTGCCGTCCCAGCCTCTGTCCTCTTGTTAGTAGCCCTGATCGTGCTAGGGGGACAGCTTCCATCCAGCGCACAGGCCTCATCGGGATGGGAGACGGTTCGACACAATGGCCAGGACTACGTCACCGCACGCAGCATCAAGGAATTTTACGGATTCCAATCCCTGACCGTCAAAGGCTCCTTTCTTGAGCTCGAAAATAAGGCAGTCAAGATACGGTTCACAATAGGCGGACAGGAAGTGTTCATGAACAACGTAAAGTTTGTCTTCAGCTTCAAAGTGGTCCCCCTCAAGGGGCGCTATCTCATTTCCCGGATAGACCTTGGAAAGCTGGTGGACCCGGTTCTGAGGCCATCCTACATCAAGACGGCGACTCCATTCGACACGGTCATTATCGATCCCGGTCATGGCGGCAGCGACCCCGGGGCGGTCAACCGCCTTGGGGTGGAGTCCAAATACAATCTTGCCGTATCCAGAATTCTCAAGGAACAGCTTGAAGCCCGCCGCTTCAAAGTCGTGATGACCCGCAACTCCGATCGGTTTTTATCTCTGAAGGAGCGGGTCGATCTTGCGAATCGT
>CAXEFH010000097.1:0-11137 GCA_963989605.1 uncultured Roseibacillus sp.
AATGATACGGCGACCACCGAGATCTACACCTCTCTATTCGTCGGCAGCGTCAGATGTGTATAAGAGACAGGATTTTGAACCTTGAAGGCGTAAGCAAGACCGATCCCCGGGGCAGAATTGTCCAGCATGAGGCCCCGGAAACCACCGTTGACCGTGCCACCAGGCTTTCCCGACGCTTTGCAAGCTGAGAAGAAACTTCTGAGTCCACTTTTCCGGTTCGCGGCTGCTCGATATCAGCGAGCCGCACCTTTCGTTGCTTCAGATTTGGGTCACGAGGAGATTGCAGCCTGGTAATCTGCTCATGTGTCATACGGGGACGCACCTTGACGTGCTCTTCAGCCTTCGCTGCACCGCCCGAGAGGCGGACAGCCTCTACCGCGCCCAAGGTGCTTAAGCCCAGCGCAATGAATAGTAGTGCGATTCCTGCTGTTTTCATCGTATGGATTTTTCGCGAAGGTTCGTTGGATAGCCTTTACTCCTGGTCAACGACTCCACCATTGATTTCGATGGTGCGGTCAACGTTGATCTCGGTAGAATCGAGAAGGTCCGTCCCAAAGGGCGTCCTGTGCAGGAGCTCGATGGTGTGGAGCCCTTCTTCCGTGAAATACTGGTCCATACTCCTGACCACCATGTCACGACTCCGCGGAATCGAATCCTCGATGATCACATAACTTGAATTCACAGGTTGCGTTTTGCCTGGGTCCTCCCGCCTTGGTCCCTGATAGACCCTGAGATAAGTGGTGCTGTCAGGGTACAAGTTCTCGAGGTTCACTGAAACGGGCGGGATCTCCTCGTAATATCTCGACGGATCAAGCCCACTGATCGTGCCCGTTGCGATAGGCCAGATCTGAACCTTTTCGGAGTCCAGAATGGTCGCTGAGACTCCAAAATCAGCCTGCGCTGTAATGGTGAAGACTTCCTCACCGCTCACCTGTGTCAAATCAGCACCAGTGAGGTTTGTTGCAGAAAATGTGACGGTAGTGTTGGCGGTTTCCTCCATGTATCCTTCCGTCACCACAGTTCCCACCGGGTTCTTTACGCCTTCAAAACTGTATACGCCCTCCGGATATGCAAAGGTATAGTTGGTGTAATCTACCCACTTTGCTGCATCTGGCGCAGTCTCGTAGTTTGGGTCATTTTCATCAATCAGTCCCCTGACGGAGATGTGAACCTGAAAGGGCTGATCGACCCGGGTCCGGGGAATCGCCCTGTAGGGGTCTCCCGTCAGGATCCTGACTGTGGCGTTAGGGGTATATGCCGTCACATACTGCTCATCGAGACGATACTCCGTGATGCTCTGGTCATGGATAGCCCATAGTTCAAAGAAGGATCCTGCACTGCTTACGCCCGTAGGTGAGATTTTGGTTCCACTGGCTGCAATGCCCATGTCCCACTCGACCCCACTATCCTGCTGGATCTGGCGGACAAAGTTGACGTATTCATCAGGAGCCGCCCCCAGCAAAGATGGGCAGAGAGCTAAAAGAGAAACTAGATACTGTTTCATGTTAAAAGACGGGTGGATATTGTATTAAATTCTACTATTGCCGCATGACGGGCGCTCGCCTATCTGCGGCCCCGCTTGATGACTCCGTTGTCATCAATAGTCGCGGGGGAAGCCGGTGTATTAACGGCCTGAGCCAGGCCCGCAGCCAGTTGGCTCCGATCAACGCCACTCTGCTCACTCGCACTCTGACTCAAGGTTGTCATGCACACGATGTCCTGCATATCAAACCACCATGCCCCCGGCCTGCTATTACCCAGTTCAAAGGTGTGAATGATGTCACGCGGGCCCAAAGCAACATGGTTATTGTCAGTAAGAAACTGCGTCATGAAACTTTCGATCCGTCCCTGTTCGTAGGCAGGAACAAAGTCAGGAACCCTGTCTCCGTTCACCATTCCAATGACGGAGAGGCTGGATCCAGAAGTTGACTGCGTTTCATACCAGGTCCCGGTCGCGGTCTGGCTCCGGGCGGAAAAGTCAATTTTGGTGTCGGGCAAAACATCACGTTTTTCGAAGACAATCTCATCTGGCTGAACATCGCCCTCTCTCCCGTAGAAAATCAGTTCCCAAGGTGCAGTTTCCCCAACCCGCACCCAGAGAGCAGCAGGGAGCTGGGTTGAACCAGCCTGTAGAGCGACTCCCATGACTCGCACCTTGAGATCGACCTTTTGTTTCGGAGTGACGGTTCCGTTTGGATCCAACTCGCTGATGTCAGCCACGGATTCAGGATACTTGATCCCCCAGACCATCCTTGGACGGACTCCCGGCTGCACCACGGTCGGGGTCACCGAGATAGACCCAACGGGGGTGTAAGGGTCCTTGTGACCAGTGGCACTGCCGTTGGAAGGCGTGCCAATGGTGTCGCCGGAAAGGGAAGATCCCAGGGCGAGGAAGAGTGCCAGTTGTGCTGCTTTGATGATCATGCTTGCGGGGTGTGCGGAAGTTAATTCTTTCGAATTTCCAATAAAATTACAAACCAAGACCTCTTGGGCAACAAAAATATTAAAATTACCTGATATTTTGGCCTTGGAGACTCTAAAAGAAGGACCTTATCGCAAAATTTGGTAGAGATTTTTTCCCCTGGGGAACTCCCAAGCGGGATTGAAATCAAGGTTTGGAGGCAGCTTATGGCCCATTTTGGCCTTTACACTCTCGAGGAAAGCCAGTTGCCGGCCGGCCCGATTCAAATTTACGCTCTGCTCGTATTTTTTCTCCCCTTGGGGCCCATATGGTTGACTCTCCTAAAAATTTTTACGATACTTACTATTAGTTCCCCCTTACAAGATGACTCGTTCTGGAATCGATAATACGATTTCGGCCCTCCTCCGTGTGGCCGTGATTCTGGGGGGAGCCTTTAATATCGCACCCCATTCTACGTCTGCCGAAGTCCTGAGGACGGAAGAACGAGCGGCCCAGATTCACCATGCTTTCCTCAAGGATCGCAGGGCGGCCATTTCAGCACGCAAAAATCCCTACCTTGGACCACGGGTGGCCCAAATCATCAATGAACCTCCCCGTCCATGGAAGGTCAGGGTGAACCCGTGGCATTACCAGATTCGTGCCACGGTGTTCTGGGTCGGTGAACGTCCCACGCCGGGAAACCCAACTCCCAATAGCGCAAGCGCGTGGGATCCTAGTTGGGAACAGAATTTCGGAGGTTACGATCATCCGTTCAAACGCAACGGATTTTTCCCCACCGGTTTTGAGCCCCAACTCAATCCTTTTTATGTGGCTCTCCCCTATAACGACCTCACCAAAGGAGGCGGTCATCGCCCCGAAGCATCATCGGTCATTCCCTGGTTTTGGCAATCGTACCGGGGCCCCGGGGTATCCGTTTGCCACAATCGATGGATCGCAATCCATCACGAGGGAAAAGTTGCCTACGCTCAATGGAAGGATGTTGGACCATTCAGAGTAGATGACTGGCTCTATGTGTTTCAGGGCGAACAACCTCGCCCGAACCGAAATCAGAATGCAGGTATCGATATAAGTCCTGCAGTCCGCGACTTCCTCGCCATGCAGGGTAATGCTGAGGTCGACTGGAAATTCGTAGAGGAGTCCGAGGTGCCTGCTGGCCCTTGGTCCGGGTGGATTCATCCACTAATGACCAAATCCAGCAAGACCGTTGAGCTTCCTGCGCGCTGATGATTCGTAATGATCATTACCCCCACCTTCTCACTTAAATCACCCCCTCACCATCCCGTCCCGACAGAAAATCTTCCAGAGGCTAGGGCTTCTTAGGGGTATCAACTCCATCTCCCCGGATAATCACCGAAGGACTCTCATCCTCAATGACCCCGCTATTATGATAAACCACAGAGAACCTCGCAGATCGATCTTCACGCTTCGCATCGACAACCTCTGTCATAACCAGCATGAGACTGCGTCCCGCTGCGGGCTCAAGCTGGTAAGCGATCGAGCTGGAGGCCACTCCTGCGAGGGGTTCCTTTCGACTTTTCGCCCCGAGAGACAAGGGCCCATGCCGCTGGGCAAGAATCCGCTTCAACTCGGCGAACCGTCCACGCACGAAACTACTCTTCCTTCCCGGATAGGTGTAGTGGAGCGTGACCTCGAAGAGTCTTCCGTGATTGAACCGGGCCTCCACAACACTCGCTTCATGACCCGGCAATTTACCCTTGGGAGAAGAGACGAGCAGGACCTTCAGGCGAGGGTCGGAGGCTGGAGCCTTGACCGTCTGGTCGAGACCCGTTCGCGAGGCCCACTCAACGAGGCCATTGGGCGAGTCCCCCCAATTCAGCCCGAAGGGCGGCAACAGTGGCTCAGCAGCCAGCAGGACGAAAGTCCCGTGGATGAGGAAATTGCAGATAAAAAACCGGGGCATAACCTGAGTCAGCTTACCCTAAATCATTCTCAACTCAAGTTCAGCAGCACCCCCAGGTCCTCCCCCCCATTGAAACGGGGCAGTGTTCTTATTGAGGCTATCATCGCGCTCACCCTCCTACTGGTTGTCAGCCTTGTGATCCTGAAGGGGACCATGAACATCCTTGCACCTCGCCAATGGACGATGGTTCAGAATGTGTCCGACGCCTATCTTTCCTATGAGAAAGCTTACGCCCAGAGGATTCCCTTCGACACGCTGACAGACGCTTCCTCCCCCTGGCCGGTCTATCCCGCAAAATCAGAAGGCCCCGTGACTCTTGGCACTCTTCCAGGTGGGCGAACCCTTACCGGTAACGTCATTCGGACCAGAACCCCAGATGCCAACAATCTGCCGGCGTTCGGGGGCGATGCAACAACCGCTACCAACCCGGCCGAAATGCAGACATGGATCTTACAGAGTCACATCACCTACATGATAAGTGGTCGGGAATACGTAAAATCGAGAACAATAGTACGCACCCAATGAAGACGATCTACACCGCACAAACCGGTTACAACCGGGTCGGCCGCAGCCGTGGCTTCACCCTCCCCGAACTTGCAACCGCAATCGGACTGGCCCTCGCCATTGCAGCAATCATGATGACCCTCCTGCAACAGCAGGTAACCTTTCACCGAATCATCAGGTCCCAGAAATTTCTCGTTGATGATGCACCGCAGATCAATAACACCATCACACAGATTCTTTCACGCGCTGACGCTTACCGCATCCACTCCAACCTTGGTGATGCCATAGCTGGAGCCAATGCGGTGACAGACGGGGGAAAGGTGCTGGTACTTGGATTCATGAATCCCGATGGGTCCAAGAATCTTGGCATGATTTCCTTTGAATCCGAGGGAGAGCAGGATGTCCTGGCCTATTACAACATGGATTCCAATGCCACCGTCGCGGAGGCTGGAAATCCGGACTGGCTCATCTCCCGACAGGTGGATGACGCCCGGTTTTTTGTCGAAAACGGGGTCTTCCGGATGAGCCTCACCGGACCAGCTGGCGAAATCATCACCTACTCCGGCACTCCGAGGCTTTAACTTCACACTATCCACCTGATCCCATGAAAAAAAATCTCCGCTCGGGCTACATATCGATCCTGTCCGTTGTCACGCTGGCCTCGATCATGCTGCTAATGCTGACCGCTTCCTTCAGATACAGTATCCAGAACCAGGAGGCCCAGAAGAAGACGCAGATTAGGGTGGACTACACCAATCGGGAACAAGCGTTCCTTCGAGCAGTTCTCACGGAGGTGCCTAACAGCGCGATTCGCAACATGATGGCAGATTCCAACCTATCAGGTGGCGAGATTCCCTCCCGCTGGCGATGGATATTTGAGCGAGCCCTCGCGAAAGCAAACAGCGAACAGGCCCTACCAGAGGAACAGGCCACCGTTCTTGGGATCAGCGGGCAATCGATCTCCGGGAATACCGGCGATGGCAGCCGCGGAAGTCTCAAGCACAGCGTTGACACTATCCGGAGCCAGCCATCACTGAACTGGTTCTACATAAATGCCGGCACAAACTACACCACTACTCTTCTTGGAAGAAAATATCCCGAGTCACTCAGGCTCGCGAACGGAGCCGTCGAAAAAATGGATCGGGACCGCCCTATCATCAGCATGACAAAAACCTATCCGGGAGGGGTACAGTTCAAGGAGATACCCTACCCTGATGTTCACTTCGGATACGTCGCGCAATCGGAAAATTTTGTAGCGAAACGTAACTGGTGGGCTTTTTCACTGTCTTCCGGAGAAGACTCAAGATCGTCAACCGGAGTCGCTACGGTCAGAAAAAATTTCATTCTCTCGATATACGAGGTCCCCTCGCAACTGGCCCTCGGAAGCGCAGGGAGCACAATACTCGGAAAACATGAGAATGGATCAGATTGGGACAACATTCGTATTTCTGGGGGCGTCTTTGCCTCCCGAGCCTTTACCGAGGGAACTATTCAGTTGGACCGGCTCGCCGCCCGACGAGGAATTTCGCTCGCTGACGACTCATCAGTGGGAGGGGTCGCCTTGGACAGCTTTAGTGGAGATCTTCCGTCGCGGGAGCAGTATGAGTCTGAGAATGCATCCTTCTTTCCTATATCCAGTTCTTCCGATTCGGGCCTCGTGGCCTTTCTCCCGATCGCCCGCGGACAGGATGCCTTTGATGACCTTGAGGAAGTTGATGATCGAAATTCCGCTTCGCCTACCGGATGGAACTACTACAGCCGACCCGCGATGCAAACGGTCATGAAGTTGAGAGTTGAGGATGTGCTTTCACCAGAGGATCAGACTCCAACTTCCATCTCTTTTGCTTTTCTCGCGGGTGGAATCGAGCGAAAGATCACCTACACGCGTGGAAATAACTGGCCGACTTCAGGCTCAGCGAGCGGTGCCCTGTTCCCCTTCCACCTCGAAAGTGATAACATCGAACGCCGAGCCCTGTCCGTTTACTTGGGCAGGTTACCTGCATTTCTTGCATCCATCGGAGCAGATCCTACTTCCGTGAACAATTCGCTGATGGTGAACGCGAACTATCGGGACAACGTCAGAGTCCTGAAGCCAAATATTCCCTCTCTCTCAAGCGATATTGCACTGATCATGCGGGACACCAAGGACTTCACCCCCTTTTCCAACGGCTTCTCGCTGGTGACCCCGTTCAGAACCTACCTCGTAAATGATGTCAATATCGTCCCCATGGATACGGACTCACAAGGGCGGGATGTGTTTCCCCCTATTTCCCTCTTTACCCCGGAAAAACGTTTTGGGATTCGTGATCAACCCATGAACATTACCCTGAAGGGGCAGGTAAACCATGTTGGAAAAGGCAGTGATCAGAACGCCCGACCCCTCGACCTGCGCTCAGGTGCGAATGACGAAGTTCTTGCCGGCAAGATTAAAGCGGATCTCTATTCCATTACGACACCCGAGCAACTTCCCCCAATCAGCCAGATGAACTGGCTCGTGGTCATTGAACAGGTTGACTGAGCGAATACCTGCTGGGAACAGCGAATCGTGAATCCTACCCTGGAGGCGGTTTTCGTTCTGACTCGCCCGTCTACTCCTTTGGAGGAAGAAGAGGATGGAGAGCTTCTCCGGACATGCCTGAATTCCACAACAGCGAAGCCTCGCTGCTGGAAGGCACTCTCAGGGGGCGGAACGACTCGCTGTGTGTATCTACACGAAACTGCAGCTCGTTCAAATCCCGGTTGGTTTCCCTTAACTGCTCCTGGAGATCTACATTGATATCCCGTAGTTCATGATTCGCCGATTTCAGCTCCTGCAAACGGGCTACGATTTCCTCGAGAGCCTTCAAGGTCATTAATTCGCCGCTTTGAACAGATGGAGGGGAAGCGACGGTTCCCTCCTGAGGGGCGACAGCAGGGATTACGTTCCGAGCAATTCTGGACCTCTCCCTCTTAAAAATTTCCAGATTCCCACCCGGAGCGTAGTTACTCTCCATGAACTGCAGGGCGTGAATCAGGGCTGCCCCAGTCATGACTCCCAGAAGAGCCGAGCAGGTGACGATGTGAAAAAACGGCGTTCTCATTTTCCTGTCGCATGATGGTTCTCCCTCGAATCCTGCGAGATGAGAAACTCACCCATAATGGACGCATGAACGCGAAGATCGCCAGAGTCCTGATTCCCGGGACTTTGCATATGTCTCTTGAGATCCACCTCATCGTTCTGATTCACGTCTGCCCTCGCCTCGCTCTCTTCAGGCCCCACCTCGTCTTCCCTGAAGCCTGAAGGAATCTTCTGCGGAGGCCGCTCAGAAAAAGATGCCGGCGTAAACCTCCGGAAAAGCGAAGGGCCATTCCTTTTTATGATGAGAGGCCTCAATGTATCCCCGGAAATTTCTTCCTCGGCCAGCGCCCCGGTTTCTTTTTCAAGATCTCCCGGCAAAAGACCGACGCCTGGATCCAAGATAGCAGGGGTAGCAGCGTAGGAGTCCGTTCCTTCCTCCGAACCTGACCCTGTCTCTTCAAAAGAAGGCTCTAGGGTCAAAGGGTTGAGATCCAGTGCCGGGGACAGCACTGGCTTGGTAACGTACATCCAGAAAAATACAGCCGTCAGGGTGGTGCTCGCCAGCATCATGGGAGGATACCATCTGTAAAGGCTGCAGCGCTGGCAACTGCAGGTGGAATCTGCTCCGCCGGACGGGCTTATTTCTCTTTCCGATCCGGATGCTGCAAACTCACTCGGAATGGGTTTCGGGACTTGGGACTCCTCGTTCATTATGGATTCCTACGAAAGGATTATCTTTTGCCACTGAGGGAAATTCTCCGGTTCGCATAAGTCACCTCAATCACATCCGAGAAGGAAGGGAACTTAGTCACGACCATCCTCTCCGCGGTCAACGTGAGCTGCCGTAGAACATTCCCTACCAGTGAATAAGCCTGCAGCCCCGGAATGGTTTCCATTTTGTCAGTCCCCGCCCCTGTAAGAATTCCATCATTCCGATGAATTGTGAAAGAGGTATAACTTTCCATTGAACTCTCCCCATAGACCCTCACCGTAATACCATCCGTGTAGATACGACAGTAATAGGCTTTGCTCTCGATATTGAAAGATTCCCCATCACGAATCTTGACGCGCTTATCGAACCGGTAATTCCCCGCAAAGCGAAAACCGGCGGGAAGGCTCTCCTGCTCAGCCAGCACGCTTCGCGCTCCCGGTGAGACCATAACGACAAGGGCCAGAAGCCAGTATATGTATAAGCTCTTCATTCGCCTACATCCCAGAGTGAATCTGTTGGGGATCCCGACGGATCATAAACCGATCCTCCTAGCTCAGTGAGAACTGGAGGTGACTGGTTCACATCAAACGAAAGCCTGTTACCATTGAGGTCTTCGACCCCCGGAAGAACCGATGCACCGCTTGGCAGGTACTGGATCAAGTCCCTGCCGTTAATCGCGCTCACTTCACGTCTCGGATTATCTGCCAGATAGGACCTCTGTGCGACATAGACCTCCCGGAGCGCCGCCGACGCCTTTTTACCCTTATTCCACTCCCCGATATTCCCGGCAAAGTACATCGTTGCTCCCATGATGCTGAGGATCACAAAAATCACGACGGTCAGCTCCACGAGAGTAACCCCTCGCTGTGAAATCCTGTGGTCTGCATTTATTCTCATGGGACGTATCTCGATATGTTTAGTATTAACCGGCTATTTTCCCCTCAGGGTCTCAAGTGACTTCATGATTTCTCCCCTGAGCTCCTCGTCGGAGTGGATCCGGTAGCCCAGTCCCATCCCGACGGCCACCATTCCAGTAATGACCATCCACCAGAAGGTCCGAAAGAAAAAGCTCTTCCCTTTCGGGGCAATGATTGGCCGATACCACGGATCGGTTTCAACGATCCTTGTTGCGAACATCTGGTTGCCCGAACGGAGAGCGGTCAACAGGGATTCAAGATCCCTTTTGGCGCGCACGATCAGGCGGTAGCGGTAACGTCGACTCGGGGATTCCTCCAGCTCTTCAATCGTTACCTGGCTCGGGAGACCTGATTCCGGAAGCCTCCTCGTATAGACGTGGGTCTGGTAGATGAACCTCTCTCGAAGCCAGCGGTCTATCTGTGTCAGCTGCATATCTATTCCATGTTAAATACCACTCTGCATCATTTTCGGTCCCATGAGGAAAATAGGCAGGAAGGTGCCGATAAACACTGCGGCGATCAATGAAACCGCCATCAGTAAGACCACAAAGTTCAAGACTTGGGTGAAGTCATTCATGTAATTCTCTGACTCCTCCTCATACATGTCCGCAAGCATCTTCAACTGGTTATCGATCGAAGCCGATCTCTCTCCAATCGACATCATGTGAACCACCTGGTCATCGACTGAGGTGAATTTGCTGAAGGCCAGAGAGAGCGGCACCCCGGAGTGCTCATACTGGTCAGCCGCATTGCGAATCTCGGGAAAGAGAGGAGTGGACTTCACGGAATTGGCCGCCACCCTCATCGACTTGGAGAGATTAATTCCATTGGAATAGAGGAGCTCCATGGTAGAGAGAAAGGTCATCTGTCTCAGGCTCATGATCAACTGGCTGAGCAGGCGCCACTTGGACATCGCCACCGCAGTAATAGCATTCCGGGTCCCCTGGGAACGCCAGATCA
This sequence comes from uncultured Roseibacillus sp., assembly GCA_963989605.1. Taxonomy (GTDB): domain Bacteria; phylum Verrucomicrobiota; class Verrucomicrobiia; order Verrucomicrobiales; family Akkermansiaceae; genus Roseibacillus_B. The sequence continues at coordinate 10,495 of CAXEFH010000097.1, forward strand.
GAGCTCCCAAGACCAAGGCGCTGAGAACCGCGAAGGGCCAAAGGATCTGGGTCGCATGACTCACCTTGAAAGCGAGTGCCGTCAACCCATCTGGCGCCTGGCGAACCTGCTCCAGCATCGCCTCGACCTGCGGGACGATCTTGACCTGTGAGACGATGAACGCCCCGATAAGCACTGATATCACGATTCCCGGAAGAAGGACCGCCTTGCGAACCTGCTTTTTGAAATACAGCTCTGCTTTCAACCGATCGGCGAGCTCCCTGAACGCCCGGTTAAGCTGACCTGAGTCACCTCCGGCCTGGATCAGGCCGATAGTCATATCGTCGAAACGGTTGGTCTTGCGAAATGCCTCGTGGATCGACATTCCGGATTCCGTATCAAGTCGGATCTGCTCGAGAGTAGAGGCCATGCTTTTGTTGGGCAGTCCCTGCCCATAATACTTAAGCGCATCCGAGGTGTTGATCTGAGCCTTCAGCATCGAGGAAAGGCCTCTGAAAAGGTGTATCAGATCCTTCTTTTTGAATCTCTGCTGCTTGCCTGCATTCTTTGTCCTCCCCGCGGTCCGAGGAGCTACAGGAGAAAAGGCACCGGGATTCGTTGTGGCGGTTCCGTTATTCATCAGAGTAAGTCATATCGATTGTCT
>CAXEFH010000098.1:0-11102 GCA_963989605.1 uncultured Roseibacillus sp.
CCCGGCCCCGCCCCAGCTCTATTATGCTAAGAAGGCTGCTAAGAAGGCTGCTAAGAAGCCCGCTAAGAAGAAGGCTGCTAAGAAGCCCGCTAAGAAGAAGGCTGCTAAGAAGCCCGCTAAGCGTAAGGCTGCAAGGAAGCGTCGTTAGGATTGGCGCCGAAACATGATTTCGAGCAAGAGGGACGCCGGCAGCGGCGTCCCTCTTTTTTCGACTCTTACCGGAGCGATTCACCGTCGTGATGGTATTCGGATCAGAGTGTTTACTGCCGGAGATAGCGCTTCAGGAGGATCCAGAGGGTCTAATAAATCTTCCTTGCACCGGGGCAGGGCCCGATCCATCTTCCTCCCACAAGGTAAGCGCGATTAGCTCAGTGGTAGAGCGCTAGCTCGACACGCTAGATGTCGCTGGTTCAAATCCAGCATCGCGCACCATTCCTCGCCCATGAGGAGTGCTGTTAGAGCCCTTGGAGATCTTGCTGCCTTACGTCGTAGACACCGGAAAATGCATGTTGAGAGTGAGCTTCCCCATCTAGTCAAGCTGCTCGATGACGATGATCCAGTGGTGAGAAAGACTCTCTCGGAGCATTTCGCCAGCTGCGAGGGCGATGTGAGTGCTGAGCTAGACCGACTCGGGATCCACCTCGCTGAACAGGATCGAACAAGGTTAAGTGACCTTCTTGCCCCTGGCCGTCGACGCCAGATACGGAATCGGTGGATCGTGCCGCAGCAGGGTCTGGACGAAAGCGGGGCGGACTGGGAATCGTTTGAATTGCTTCTGCGTCACCTCAGTGAGCTGCTGCATGACGGAACATCGCTTCGGTCTTCTCTTCCCGATGCTATCGACCGGATTACCGATGAGGCTATCGTTCACACCGCGCAGAACGACGAAAGGTCTCTCTGCGAATTCCTGTTTGGATCCGGCCGTTTCCGGGGAGACAAGGAAGGATTCTACTCTCCAAGTAATGCTGATCTGCTATGGATTATCATGAACGGGAAGGGCAATCCGATCGGTCTCGCCGTGCTCGCGATGCTGATTGGTCATCGCTTGGATCTCACGATTGGTGGATGTAATTTTCCCGCTCATTTTCTCGCTTGGATTGAAATCGACGGAGTTCCCCATCTCGTTGACTGTTTCGGAGGAGGCCGCCTCATCTCTGTGGATGAGATTCGCAGTAACTCTGCTGTGCTGACTCCCGATTCCCGCCGGGCTATCCTGGGTCCTTGTACGATGCGTGATATCCTTCTTCGAATTCTCCGCAACCTTCATCTTGCATTTACCCAGCATGACCGCATGGAAGACGCTGAACTCGCAGGAGACCTCATATTATCCCTACAAGGTGAGCAATGATTCCCAGCGAGGAAGAGATCGAGATAAGTGGATATATACTTCGTCGCTATGTATTTCGCCCTGCAGCGGAAACTCCTATCCGAGGAAGCGTATTCCTCCTGCACGGGCAGGGAGACTTTGCAGGGCGGTATGGCACATTTCTTCAGCCATTTCTTCGGGAGGGTATAGTCTGTGTAGCAACCGACTTTCCAGGACATGGCCACTCCGAGGGTAAGCGAGGCCACATACCGGGCATCCACATAGTTGACCAGATTGCTGCGTCGAACCTTGCCCGCTGCCGTGATCTTGCAGGGTCCGCTAATGCAAACATAGGGATCATCGGACACTCTGCCGGAGGTCTTCTGGCTCTCCGGGAGATTCTTAAGCGACCGAGCCTATACCGTTTTTCATGGATTAGTTCTCCCCTCCTGCGGCCCGAGGCAGGTCACAACCCTATTCTTATTTGTCTTGCGGGACTCATGGCTTACTGCTGGCCCGGGTTTACGGTGTCGACAGGTGTCACCCACGACAAGTGCAGTAAACTCCCCCGTCCTGATCTCGAGGAAGGGGATACGAACAGGACTCACTCCCGGATCTCTTCTCGCTGGGGGCACACTCTGATTCAGATAGCAAGAGAGCTGCGGAGAACGTTCCGGACTTCCCCACCGCGCTTGCCCTTACTTGTGACGCAGGGCCTCAGGGATCCAGTTTGCCCTCCCGTGCACCTTCATAATCTGCTTGAGGGTCTCGATATTCCAAACCTCACCCTGCGTGAGTTCCCCAATGCACTTCACGAACCCTATGCAGATGACACCAGAGATGAGGTTCTTTCCGCCATCGGACGGTGGCTCGAGCAGATTAATGAATCGTGAACTTCGAATCCCTCAAGCTTCTCCCTCCGGGTAAAGATCGTGGTACTTGATCGCTTCAACCCCTACGGCGAGGGCAGTGCCATAAATACTCTCCTCATCCATCGTCCGGGAGACCTGAGCAGCAGGCCGGGCCAATCCAAGAATAAGCTGCCCAAATGCGCTGGCTCCTCCTACGTGGGTAAGAAGCTTCAGCGTTATATTTGCAGCATCAAGATTTGGGAAGACAAGGACATCCGCAGCCTGCTTGAACTCGGCATTGGGAATTTTGATCTCCGAGGCCAGTGGGTCAAGCGCGGCGTCTGCCTGTAGCTCCCCATCGATCTCAACCTCCTCCGGGTCGACCTGCTGGCGGGCAATCTCTGTTGCCACACGAACCTGGCGGGCTAAGGATGTCGACGAGGAACCCTTGGTAGAATGACTGAGAAGAACAACCCTCGGACGACGACCCAGATAGATCCGCGCAAGTTGGCCAGTCTCAACCGCAATCGATGCAAGTTGTTTACTGGTTAGCTCCTCATTCAAGCCACAGTCAGCCAGAAAGAGCACCCCGTCCCTCCCAAAGTGTGCAAGGTGCGGAGCAGACAGTATCGCCACGGAGAACACCCGCGGGACCGAAGGTAATGGTTTCACGAGATGAAGGAGGGATCGAAAGATCGATGCCGGATAGCTGATGTTTCCTCCGACAAGTCCGTCGGCTTGGCCATACTGGATCATCATTGCTCCAAAATATGCCGGCTGCCGGAGGATTTCCTCGGCGTTGGAAATTTCAATACCCCGGACATGCTCCGTACGCTGTATGAACTCACAGAAGACTTCAAAGTCGCCCGCGGTTGAAGGCTCCAGCACTTTCACAAAATCGAGACTGATCCCGCTGATGCCTGCGAGGTCACGAATCTCCTCCTGGTTTCCCAACAGGATCGGGATTCCAACTCCGCTCTTCACCATTCGCGCAGCCACTCGCAGGATGCGCTCGTCAGCGCCATCCGTAAATACGATCCTCTTGGGATGCCTTTGTAACTTTGACACCAGAGACTGCGTGAATACGTCTCCGGCCGAAACCCGTGCTTGCTCGCTTGACTCTGACATGGCCCTTTCCTTGTGCCGCACCCCAAACCTAGTATTGCTCTTCCCAAGCCACAACGCCAAAGGCTGTCTGGGCCTAAAGATTTCACATGCCGGCTGACTACCATACCCACACTCCTCTCTGCCACCACGCCGAGGGTAACCCGCAGGAGTATATCGAGGCGGCCCTGAGGGCCGGTCTCAGCGAGTATGGAGTATCTTGCCACGCTCCCGTCGAGGAGGAGCCATTCGACAACTGGCGGATGCTCTCCTCTGACCTTCCGGAATACTTTGAGTGGGTTGAAGCGGCCCGCAATTACGCGCACAACCGCATTCCTGTTCGCCTTGGCCTTGAGTGCGACTGGCTTCCCGGGTGCGAGCAATGGATCACCGAACTTACTCGTAAAGCAGATTGGGACTATCTTATCGGATCGGTCCACTATCTTGGAGGCTGGAATTTTGACAGTCCTGAACTCCTGAAATCCTGGGAGGAGGTTGAGGTCGAGGAAGCTTGGACCCGCTATTGGAAGGAATATTCCGCAATGGCCCGAAGTGAACTTTTTGATTTCCTGGGGCATCCGGATCTGATCAAGAAGTTCTCTCATCACCCGGGCGGTGACCTCCGTCGCTTTTACGAGCCAGCCATTGAGGCCATTGCAGAGTCCGGCTGTGCTATCGAGTTAAATACTGCCGGGTGGCACAAGCCCTGTGAGGAACAGTACCCTGCTGCCGATTTCCTCAACCTCGCCTGCGCGGCCGGCATTCCTCTTCTTATCAATTCTGATGCCCATGCTCCCGGGGAAGTGGGTCGGGACTTTTCCAAGGGCACCAGACTGGCAGTGGCGGCTGGCTATCGTGAGACCCTGCTCTTTGAAAAACGTCAGAGAACCCGGGTTCGGCTGGCGGATTGCTGATAAACCTGTTCCTCAGGGAGCGGTAAAGAAGCCTGCAGAACTTTCCACCCTGAACCAGACCAGCGTGGTCCCGGAAAAGAGCACGAATCCATCCCGAGGCATCCGTAGCTTTGCGCCTGATTTCACCGTCTGGCAACAGCCCTTCATTTCTAATCTGATCTCGTTCATGAAAGGCAGCGTGATTTTAGGTAGCGAAAGACTCCCTCCGCTGATGAAACCGACGACGCCTCCGATCCGATCAGGACTGGCTGCTCATCCTCCGGAACATGATCCCGCCCATGCGATCCTTTCACCAGAGACGCATCAAGGGGAATGACGGGAAGAAGGGCCCGGAGGCCAAGCCTCTTCTTCAGCAGGAACAACGCTACCCGCAGCTGTGGGAGGCGGATCGCGGGATCCAAGTGAAGTTCAGCTGGATCATAACCTGGTTTCCGATGAATATCGACAGTCCGAGCGAAATCCGGCGCGACGATATCATCACGCCAGTAATAATACGTGAACCATGCGTCGGGAGATGCAACCGCCACAAAATCGCCCCCCCGCTGCTGCCCGATTCCTTGACCAAAGCAGCCTTCCCTGACTTCGGCAACGCCTTCCGCAGCCTCTACCACCTGCCTCACCTCACTTCGGATCGATTCATCCTGGATGTAGACATGCGCTATCTGGTGATCGGCCACCGCGAATGCCCGGGAAGCACCGGCATCCAGCAATTCAAGACCCAGCTCCTCCTTAATCTGAATCCACCCCTTCTCCCGGAAGATTCGATTGAGATGCACGGGACGCTGGACCTCTGAGATTCCGTATTCTGAAAGAATAACAACCTCCACTCCCCTGGCCTCAAAAAAGGAAACAAGCTCAGCGACAAGCTGATCAATCTCCTCGAATTCCTCTGTCATCTCTGGGGCCTCAGGACCCCATCTCTGCAGTCCGTAATCGAGATGAGGAAGATAAACCAAATTAAGATCCGGTTCCTCCTGTTGCTCCATCCATCGAGCGGAATCGGCGATCCATTTAGTACTGGGAAGACCAGCCCGGGGGCCCCAGAAGCTTGGAAACGGAAACTCTCCCAGCTCACCTACCAGCTGATCTCTTAGACCCGGAGGGTGGGCATAGACGTCAAATATCTTTCGCCCGTCAGCAGGATAGATCGGACGGGGCGTGACGGACCAGTCAGCACTGGAATACATGTTATACCACCAGAACATTTTGGCACAGCGGAAATCACTCCGCTCTCGTCCGATCGCTTCCCACAGTTTCTCGCCCCGAACGAGATGATTGCTCTGTTTCCAGAAGCGCACCTCGGCATCTTCTCTCTCATACCAGCCATTTCCGACGATTCCGTGATCTACCGGAGAGGTCCCGGTCAGGTAGGTCGCCTGTGCGGTAGTGGTTACCGCAGGAAATACTGGGGAAAAGCTCGCTGTCTCAAGATTGCCAGCAATCTGCCGGATCCGTGGCAGGTTTCTTGTGAGCAGGCCCTTGGTAAGGCCCACTACATTCAAGACGGCGATACGTTTCATTGAAGGTCCACGGGCTTGCCTCCGAGCTAGGTCGGAATGCCCTCCTGGGAAGCTGTTTTCAGTTCTTCGATGCACGCTTCATGAAGTGCCTCGTCGACCGAGTGCCGGTCTACACCCTGTCCTACTCCTTCCAGCATGAGGACCGTCAGTTCTCCTCCAAGATGCTCGCGAAACTCCTCAAGACCTCGGTAGACAAGGCGACGCCCCTCCCCATCCCGAAGGTCAAGAGACTCATGCCAGACTGGCAACTGCAAACCTCGCAGCAGACCAACCGCACGCCACGCATCCTCCTCCGCCAACCAGCCACAACGAGCAGAATAAAGGGTATCCAGCGCAACTCCGACTGAAACGGCATCGGCATGACTCAGTTCAAAGTCGGTCAACTGCTCCATTTTATGGGCGGTCCAATGACCAAAGTCGAGAGGCCTGCTGCTCCCCGTCTCAAAAGGATCACCACCAAGGGCAATGTGTCTGGCGTGCAGAATGGCCGACCTTTCTACCGCTTCCTCGAGCGCGGCAGGCTTGAGGGCATGGAGGGCTTCCACGTTTTCTTCCAGCCAGTCAAAGAATACACCGTCTTTGACAAGGGCGACTTTCACCGCCTCGGAAAGCCCACTACGGTTGTTGTGATCACTTTGAGTGTAGAGAAACTGAAAATCATTCACTACCGCATATGGAACCGCAAAGGCTCCAATGAAATTCTTCTTTCCGAAAGCATTGATCCCGTTTTTGACTCCCACCCCACTGTCGTCCTGGGCGAGGGTCGTCGTGGGGAAGCGCACGAGCCGCACGCCACGATGTGCGGTGGCCGCAGACAGCCCGATTACATCGAGGAATGCGCCTCCGCCGATACAGAAGACGTATGAATGCCGGTCGATCCCATGGCGTTCGATCGGGATAATCCCATCCATGATCTGAGTCTTGCTGATCTTGCAGTCCTCTCCACCTGACATGGTCACAATTTCGGTAAGCCTGAGATTGGTCCGGTTTTTCAGGTAGGTCCTGATCTGTTGCTGCAGCGCAGGGAAAAGCTGGTCGATGGAATTCTCAAGAAAGACAATGACCTTCCGCTCTCGTTCATCCTCGAGCAAATCTGCCAGCGTGCCGTTACCTTCCGCAAAGGCATCCTTGGTAAAACGGATGCGATGCCTGAAAGTCACCGGGATATCGAAATCGTGTAGACCCATGAACCCCCTTAGTTAACTCAGACTCCCAGAATTGGCCACAGTTTCTTGGGCTTGATTCTCCACTATGGAAATTGCCAGGATCTCTCGGGTAATCAGGATTCAGATTGCACTTTTGCAGCTGAACTTCCGGGGCTAAATGTGACTGATGGAAGATACGAGGACCCTATCAGAGGGTAATTATCTGGGACTCTACGAGCGGGACGGCTGGGAGTTCGCCGACAGGCCAAATGCTACCGGGGTCGTTGGAATACTGCCTCTGACCTCCAATGCTGAGGTGGTCCTTGTGGAACAATTTCGCAAGCCCGTTAATGCCCTGGTCATTGAGATCCCGGCTGGATTGGTTGGAGACGAGGAGGAACATCGCGATGAATCCCTCGCAGACTCAGCGAGGCGGGAACTTCTGGAAGAAACTGGATTTCTGGCGGGTTCAATGGAGCTTCTCCTGTCCACTCCGACTTCAGCCGGAATGACCCCCGAGATTACACATCTTTTCATAGCTACAGACCTTCACAGGAAATCCGCCGGGGGTGGAGTTGCGGGCGAGGACATTCGTGTTCACGAGGTGCCCTTACAGCATCTCCGAGAGTGGCTCCGGCAGAGGGAATCACAGGGCATGCTGATCGACTCCAAAATCCACGCTACCCTTTGGCTGGCGGGGAGATACGATCACGACTTGCAATGAGATCAGCCCCGGTGCCTAGTAGTCCCATGAAACATTTTAACCGCCGCCACTTTCTCTCATCAGGGGCCCTCGCTACCACCGCCGGATTGTGCCAGGTCCGGGCTGACCAGCACAAGGACCACAGGGATCATCCCATTCTTCTTTCCCTGAAGTGTGGCATGTGTGGAGACGGGGCTACGCTCGAGGAAAAATTCCAGATTCTCAAGGACCTTGGCTATGACGGGGTCGAACTCGATTCTCCCGGAGGCCAGAACAAGGAAGAAGCAAGGCGTGCCTCTGTTAAAGTCGGGCTACCAACTCACGGGGTCGTCGACTCAATCCACTGGGGCACTACTCTGTCCGATCCATCCGCCGAGGTTCGCGAAAAGGGACTTCAAGGCTTGCTCACCGCTATCCGGGAAAGCAATACCGTTGGCGGAACTTCTGTGCTCCTGGTGCCTGCGGTCGTAAATTCCAAGGTCAGTCCACAACAGGCCTGGGACCGGTCTATCGAACAAATCCGAAAGGCTCTCCCACTGGCCGCAAGACTGGGTGTCCACATCCTGATCGAGAATGTCTGGAATCGTTTTCTCTACGACCATGATGGCCCTGATAACCAAACTGCGGAGAAACTTGTAAACTATATCGATGAAATTGACAGCCCATGGGTCGGCTCTTACTTCGATATCGGGAATCACCAGAAATACGGAAAACCCGCGGCCTGGATCCGGTCTCTTGGCCACCGTATTGTGAAACTCGACGTGAAGGACTGGGGGGTGAAAGCCGGATTCTCAAAGATTGGTGCGGGAGACGTTGACTGGGCGGACGTGCGAAAAGCATTAGCAGATATCAGGTTTACAGGATGGGCTACCGCAGAGGTTGGCGGAGGAAACCGGAAGCGATGTGCTGAAGTTCTCGCTAACATGCGTAGGCACCTCCTCGGTTCCTAGTGTTCATTGCCCCGAACCGGCGATGAGCGATTCATACGACGACAGATTCTCCGGTATAAGCCGTCTCTACGGGTCCTCAGGAACTGCCGCCCTCCGTTCCGCGCACATCGCTGTCATAGGGATTGGAGGCGTTGGTTCCTGGTCGGCCGAGGCTCTCGTAAGGACCGGAATCGGAGAAATTACCCTCGTAGACCTTGACGAGGTCTGTATCTCCAACACTAACCGGCAAATCCACGCACTCACCCAGACGGTGGGTCAATCCAAGGTCCGGGTCATGGCAGAGCGTCTTGGCGCGGTTAATCCCGACTGCAGCCTGAATGCAGAAGAATACTTTTTCACCGAAAAGACGCTCAGAGCAGTTCTGGATCGTCCTCTCTCAGGAGTAATCGATGCTATCGATTCGGTCCACCCGAAGTGCCTCCTGCTGGCCGAGTGTGTGAAAAGGGAGATTCCAGTCGTAACATGTGGTGCAGCGGGTGGGCGATGTAAAGCACCCCTCATCAAGGTCGAGGATCTCAGTAGAACCTTCAATGACGCCCTGCTTCATCAGGTCCGGAAGAATCTTCGCGGCAATCACGGCTTTCCCAGTGGCGATGGTTCTCGGAAAAAATTCGGCATCCCTGCTATATTTTCCCCGGAAGATGTTCGCTATCCTCAGGGAGACGGCTGCGTCTCCAGTGAGCGCCCCTCAAGCTCGATTTCGGGACTACGCTGTGATGCCGGTCTGGGAGCGGTGACGCATGTTACCGCAACCTTCGGCCTCCTTGCTGCAGGAGAAGTGATAAATCTGATAGCCTCACCCCTGTAAGAGCTGGGTGGTCAGGAGCCGTTTCCTTGACCCCGGGAACCCTGATCCAACCTCTTACTCTACTTGACGCCCTTCTTGGAGAGACGGGTTCCACGAGTTGAACCCTGCCGGGCCTTGAACTTTGGATTCGTCTTGTTGATAACGTAGAGGGTGCCCCGACGCTTCACGATCTGGCATCCAGCGTGTCGGCGCTTGAGCGAATTGAGGGAGGAGAGAACTTTCATAACTCGTCCGAGAAGGTTGCGCACTTTATGGGGGATCAAATCCCTGTAAAGCCTATTCTTGGACGGTTTTCTCCTTGTTTCGGCACACTTGCGATCACTTGGTCGGTATGACACCCTCTCCGCAGCAGCCAATCTCACCGGGAGCTTTTACAGGCACCTGCAAGCTGACCAAGACGGACACATGGCGGAAAACTCCATTCAGGAACCGGATCCTCCTTTCGACCTTACTCTCCGACCACCGGGGTTTGAGGACTTCCATGGTCAGGAGAAGGTGACCGAGCGCCTCATGCTCATGGTCGAGGCCGCGCGTCAACGGGAAGATGTTCTCGAACATATTCTTCTCTCCGGTCCTCCGGGACTGGGGAAGACAACCCTCGCGAACATCATCGCAGACGCAGCTCATGCCACTATTCATACGACCTCCGGACCACAAGTCGAAAAGGCGGGAGACCTCGCAGGTATTCTCACCAATGTGCAAAGAGGTGACGTGCTCTTTATTGATGAAATTCACCGGCTGCATCCTGCGATTGAGGAATATCTGTATCCGGCTATGGAAGACTACCGTCTCGATATCATCATCGATTCAGGACCGTCCGCTCGCTCCATCCAGCTAAACCTTCCAAAATTCACCCTCGTGGGTGCAACAACCCGGTCCGGCATGCTGACCGCTCCCCTCCGGTCCCGTTTTGGCCTCGTTAATCGACTGGATTATTACAGCCTCGAGGAACTCTCCACCATCATCACCCGTTCCGCCCGCTTGCTCAACATACGAATCGACGAAGGTGGCTCCCGGGCGATTGCCTCCCGTTCACGGGGCACCCCCCGGGTCGCCAACAATCTTCTGCGGTGGGTCCGAGACTACGCACAGGTCCGCGCCGATGGCCTTATCGATTCCGTCACGGCAGGAAATGCTCTCGCGATGATCGAGATCGATGACGATGGGCTGGATGAGATGGACAAACGCATCCTCGAGACCGTCATATATAAATTTAATGGCGGACCAGTTGGACTGAGCTCCCTGGCGGTCGCTGTCGGAGAGGACACTTCTTCAATCGAAGAGGTTAACGAGCCCTTCCTCATCATGCAGGGATTCCTCAAACGAACCCCCAGAGGACGCGTCGCCATGCCGTCGGCCTACCAGAAGATCGGAGCGGAGCCTCCGCGGGGAGCACAGGCAGAGCTTCTCTAGACTGGCTCACCTGAGCGGCTGCCTTCTCTTTGTTCCCGTTTATTCTGCATCCGCCTTCTCCTGAAGGCGCTTTGCCCTGCGAGCCTTGCGCCGGGCCTTTTTATCCTCCTTGCTTTCTGCCGCTGCCGTTTCATCCGGTTTCCCCTTGCTTTGGGTCTTACCAGCAGGCGGAGCTTCCCTCACGTCCTCCACACCAACCAGCTTCTGGACCGAGACGGTCTTGAGAGGCATTTTCCCCGGCGCACCCGGCGCTTTTGGAATCCCGGCGGGAAGTCCCGTTTCAAGGAAAATGGAGGTCTCGATCTCCAGCGGCTGTCCCAGCTCGATATCGAACAACATGGTCCCCGTCGCCTGCTTGACTTCCGTGCGAAGGATTTCGTTTTTCGTC
>CAXEFH010000099.1:0-10984 GCA_963989605.1 uncultured Roseibacillus sp.
GCATACGAGATTTCTGCCTGTCTCGTGGGCTCGGAGATGTGTATAAGAGACAGATGGAGGCTCCTCTCCGTCCATTTCCCGAACCTTGAGAGCGGGAGTTGCTTCCTTTTCTCCCCGGAAGCCATAGATGGGCAGGATCCGGTAATAGACCTCCAGACTGAGGGTGGCAAGGGCAGTGGAGGTAACCCGTCCACCGTTTCCTGCCAGTCCCCGGCTCGGGTCCCAGCTCCCTTCCTGCGGTCCGGTCTTCTCCTGCAGCTCCGGCAGGATGTCTTTGAGGCTTGAGTTCCAATCCTGCCAGATCGGGCCCTGATGCTGGTAGAGGGCGAGGGTGGCGTAATAGATATAGTAGTAGTCCGGCCGCCTGGTCTTCATGGGGGTCATCTTGAGTCGTTCTGCGCTCTCCATCTGCATTGGATCCGTAGGAGGAACAAGGTCCAGTTGGCGACAGAACATTCCGGTGGCGATCATTGCCGGCCATTTGGTCCCCGGCCCCTGGTAGCCATAGAGTCCGCCGTGTTTCCCCCCTCCGGCAGTATCGAGCCATTTGCGCGCCCTTTCAAAGTTGTCCTCGGGGACCTTCAGTCCGGCGAGGCGGGCGCTGTGCAGAGCCATATATTGCCACCCCGTGATCGAGGTGTCTGAGTCCTCCCCGGGGTTGTAACGCCACCCTCCCTTGCTCTTGCTCTGGGCTGCCAGAGTATAGGCGATTGAACGCTCAGCGGGCTCACGCAGGCGTTCGTCCTTACTGATACCGTAGGCCTCGCAGAGGGCGATCGATGCGATTGAGTGGCAGTACATCAGACCCTTCCCGCTGAGGTCTCCGTCTTCCTTCTGGATCTCCAGGAGATAATCGAGGCCTCGCCTTACGTTATCGCGGTATTCTCCATCCCGGTCATGGCGGGCGCCCCATCCGTAGAAACAAAGAAGAGCGAGTCCCGCCGTGCCGGTATCAAATTTTCCCTTGGCGCCATGTTTGCGTGAGTCCCAGCGGCCATCCTCCTCCTGGTTTTGTGCGAGCCATCGAAGGGAGGCCCGTATGGCCTTCTCCGTTCCATCGGATCCGCCCAGTTGCTGGATGACCTCCATGGAGGGGCGGCCCCGTTGCTTCTTGATAAAATCGCTGGTGCCAAGGTCAGCCGGGGCTTCCAGTTCACCCGGGAGGAGAGATCCCGCAAGAGTTGGTTCAAGGCTGACCGGACCAAGGGCCCCGGGATCGGTGACGGTTTGAGAGCTTCCCGCTTCAAGGCCTTCCTGAGGATCGGTCAGGTCGGCATCATTTTTCAGCTGAGCGTTGGAGGCGATTGATTCAGCCTCTACTTCGCTGTCGGAGGCTGCTCCTCCATCGCTCCCGGCATCCGGTGCCTTGGTGGAGGCCATGCCGCCGCTGTTGGGTGTGAACGGTTCATCAGCGCTTCCCTGGGCCGCCGCCCCGGGACCCTCTTCGAGGGCAGGGGCCCCGGGGTCAACCAGAGCGGTCTCAGGGAGAGCTTCCTCCAGATTTGCTGCTTCTGCGGGAAGGCCCTCCGCAGAAGCAGCCTCACCGACCGCTCCAGCGGAATTGGTGCCGGGTTCTGAGGAAGCCAGTTCTCCCCTGCCTATGTCGGAGGAGTTCGCCTGGGAGGATTCGGCCACGTCGGCTCCGGCTTGTGTTCCCTGCTTGGCTGCTACTGATCCGCTCTCCGGCTTGAAGTCCCCATTTCCCCCGTTTACGGCGGCACGCGGACCTTCTTCGAGAGCGGGAGCGCCAGGATCGAGGGGAGAGGCCTCAGGAAGATTTCCAGTCAGGGTGGTCGATTCAGCCGGGGGACCGTCCTCGGTCCGGGCTTCTCCTGCAGCAGCGGCGGACCCCTGCTTCGTCTGGGTTGATGTCAATTCACCCTTGTTGATTTCGGAGGGGTCTGCTTCCGAGACCTCTGCTGAATCATTTGAGGTTTCACCCTCCTGCCGGGACGCGAGAGCGGCGGAGGCTTCCGGTTTGAACTTTTCGTCACCGGGATTGCCCTCGGTGTCGGTCTCGCCTTCCTCGAGGGCCGGCGCTCCGGTATCAAGTAGGTCAGCTGCTGGCAGGCTGCTAGCGATGCCGGAGTCGAGCTGTGACTGCGGAGCCTCCTCCGACTGGGCTTCCCCTGCCGCAGAGACAGCTCCGGACTCTGGCTGACTGGATGTCAATTCTCCCTTACTGATCTCGGAAGTATCCGTCTCCGAGGCCTCTGCTGAATCATCTGCAGTTTCTCCCTCCTGCCGGGAGGCAAGAGCAGAGGCGGATTCCGGTTTGAAGCTTTCGTCACCCGGATTGCCGACGGGACCGGTTTCGCCCTCATCGAGGCTCGGTGCGCCCGGATCGAGGAGATTGGTTTCCGGTAGATTGCTGGCGAGGCTGGATTGCGGTTGTGACTCAGGGGCTTCCTCAGTCTGTGCTTCGCCAATTGTGGCAGAGGACGGTGACGCTATTTCTGTCTTGGTAATGGTTCCTCCCGACACCTCAGCGGCCTGCGCGTCCTCGGGGATCGCGGAATCCATCAATGAGGCCGTATCTGCAGGATTGGTCGCAGTGGCGGTAGCTGCGCTGTCGGGAGAGAAAGTTTCTGCGCTGGGATTGGAAGGCTCAGCCGCTGATTCTGGATTTCCTTCCTCAAGCTGCGGTGCTCCCGTGTCAACGAAGTCGACTTCGGGAAGCGAGTCCTCAAGGCTCGGGGCGCCTGGGGTATCCGGGAGTGATTGCTCTGCTTCCGTTGTCTCGATGGTAGAAGTAGCTTCCACAGCTTCTTCCTGGGACAGTTCGCCACTATCAACCTCAGCAATATCCGCCAGATCAGCAATCGCGGCATCCGAGACTGGTTCTCCCTCTGCCTGAGTGCTGGGATTTGATGCGATAGCTTCCTCAGGGCTGAAGGTGTCAGCTGTAGCATCGGAAGGATTGACATTATCTACCGGGGATCCCTCCTCGAGTTCAGGAAGACCGGCTTCCAAGGGAGAGGGATCGGGTAGATTCTGGCTGACCGTGGAATCTGAAAGGGATTCACTGCTCTCGCTCTGGTCGCTGGCCTCACCAACTGGTGAGGCTGGATCGGTGGAGGAGGAATCCTCGAGAGCAATCTCAGTCACCTCGGCCACTTCGGCCCGGCTTTCGGCTGGGATATCCGTTGGCGTTTCGATCGGAGAGTCGTTGCTTTCAGTCGCAGTGAGGGCCTCCGCAGGATTGAAGGTTTCCTCTGCGGTATTTACTGGTTCAGCACTTTCGGACGGATTGGTTTCCTCCAGTTCGACGAGCTCGGTCGGAACCGGTGAAAGTTCCGGGAGCTCGGAAAGAAGCAAGGACTCGAGGGACTGAGGAGTCTCGGGTTGGTCGGACTCTGCCTGTTCCAGGGAAACCTCAGCGAGGGGAGATGGAGAAGGGCTGTCGGCGACCGTCTCGGAAGGTCGAATTTCGGCGGCATCAGCGGACTCGGCGATTGCGGTGTCTGCAACGGTCTGAATCTCGCTCTGTTCACTTGTCGGGGAGGTTTCCGCGGGCGTGAATTCAGAGTCGACCGGGTTATGCTCCTCGGACGCTTCGGCGACGGCGAGCTCCTCAAGAAGGGGTTGGTCGGGCTCTGGAAGTTCACTCTCGGATAATTCGCTGAGGAGCTCTGAGGGTTCTGCTGGCTCTGCGATCTCGTCACTAGCATCAGCAGCCGAGGCCTTTACCGCTACTTCCATGGCCTCCTGCTGGAACTCCGCATCGATCGGAACGGCTTGAGCGTCCTCTTGGGGCTGAAGCTCTGGAATGTCAAAGTTCGCAGCAACTTTTTCAGCTTCCTGCGCGAGGTCTGGCTGGTTGATCTCCGTTTCCTCCGGGACACTCTCAAGGGCGAGTTCCTCCTCGCTCATCGCGTCGATGCTGATGAGAACCTCGGAGGGAGGATCGCTCTGCTGTTCGATCTCCTGCGCGATTAAGAAGAAGGCAAAGAGTATCAGGAGGAAGAGGTGAGCTGCGGCTGACCCCGCAAGGCATTTATGGAAAAGGCTGGTGATGTCCCGCCAGCTCTCAAGGAGATAAATCAGGGCGATGAGAGAGAGTAGAGCGAGGAAGATCCACCAGGCGATATTGCCAAGGAGTTCCTTGAACTGTTCCCATCGTGCGAGATCAGTATAGGCGATCACCTCCCGGGTGGTTGAACGGTAGAGTCTGTAGGCATCGCCTTCTGCGCTGGAGATATTTTCGTGATCGGCACTGAACAGAAGGTCAAAGCCATCCATCCTCACCGTAGGGTCGGTGACGTTTCCTTCCTCGATGTAGAGGTCGACCTTTTCTGGTTTGAGTGACTTACCCTTTACCACTCGGCTCAGGAAAACATTGTAGCCCTGACCCTCGTTACCGTCACGGTCGGATGCCAGAAAGACGTGCTCTCCTCGCCGTGTGAGCGCAGCTTGAATATCGTGGTCTCTCGAATTGAGATGCGCAACTTCCTCAGACTCGACGAACATGGGAAGGTTGTTTGAGTCAGGATCTACAACGACCTTTTTGGAGACGAAGATGTCCTCCTCGCGGGTTCCCTCCCTGTTCGATGAAAAATAGAGTTTGCTATCATTGGAAGATGCTGCAGGACCGCTCTCGTCTCCGGTGGAATTGATTCCGGGCCCGAGGTTCTTGATGTCCCAGTCATCTCCAGTGATGGAAGCAACATAAATGTCATAGCCGCCGCGCCCACCATCACGGTCCGAACTGAAGAACAGATGGCGACCGTCCCGGGAGTACGCGGGTCCGCGTTCATTGAAACTCGTGTTCAGGGCTTTGATAGGAACAGGTTGACTCCATGTTCTCCCGCTCCAGTTCGAAAGATACATGTCCAAGCCAGATTCCTGACTGGCCCGGACCAGAACCATACTGGTTCCATCCGGAGAAAATGCAGCTTCTAGACGTTCCGAGGCATTGTTGGAAGAGGAGGGTGAAGGATCATCATCTCCCGCGGCGTCCTGTTTTCCGGCCCCCAGCTCGTCGAAGACATGGAGCTCAGGATCCTGCCAGAGAACGAAGCGAGTTTTCTCGTCATTGACTTCCGCTTCCACTCCCTCGTCGTCCGAATAGTAGGTCCACACGGTAGTTCGGAGATTGCTGAGGAGCGAAAACCCGATCACGACACTGACAAGGAGCAAAGCCCCAGGCAGGGCCCAGCGGGTCATTCTGCTTTTTCCACGTTCGCTGAAAAGGTCCTGCAACCAACCGCGGAACCGGGCTATCACAGGGGCGGCAATTTGCGCTTTAGTTAATGAGCCAGAGGTTGGCGGGGGCAATGCCCCCGCTACAGATGCGGCAAGAGCAGGTTTGCGAGTTGTGTCAGTCGCGGGCGGGTCAGTCACTGGAGAATCCGCGACCGGAGGTTCCGCAACCGGAGGTTCCGCGACGTGAGATTCCGCAACTGGAGGTTCGGCGACTGGAGGTTCGGCGACTGGAGGTTCGGCGACTGGAGGTTCGGCGACTGGAGGCTCCGCAACAGGGG
This sequence comes from uncultured Roseibacillus sp., assembly GCA_963989605.1. Lineage (GTDB taxonomy): Bacteria > Verrucomicrobiota > Verrucomicrobiia > Verrucomicrobiales > Akkermansiaceae > Roseibacillus_B. Next base: position 5,484 of record CAXEFH010000099.1, read on the forward strand.
GTTGCCTATTGGGAGGCTCTGTTAGTGGAGGCTCATCATCCGATACGATTTCAGCTTGAAGAATTCTGCTCTCTGTGGGGGAAGTCTTTGGGCTTGATGGGACTCTACGACTCTGAGAATCCGAGGCAGGATTCCGAGCGATGGGCGCCTGGATCATGGCCCCGTTCTCTGTAGAGGATTTGAGAGAAGGGCGGGACGGGCTGCGTTTCTTAAACCGGGCGAAAAAAGCTCCGGTATTGGCCACGGCATTGCGGACTACGCGTGCGAATCCGCTGGCAAGCTTGTGCTTGGTGTCGGGTTCGGGCGGCAATTCGCTCGGCATTTGGTTCGTCGCGGCGGGGAGTTGACCTCTTAGTTGGATCCGGGTGATTTAAGGGACTCAAGGAGCGCCTTGGCAGCGGTTGCCGCTTCCTCCTTGGCAAAGCGGGAGAGAACCTCCCCGAAGCGTTCTTTGGCTTGCTCAGGTTGGTTCTGCCCGAGAAGAATCTTTCCAATCTCCAGCACAGCCTGAGCTTGCCATTGGGGATACTGTGGGTAGCTGATCTCGACCTTGACGAATTCGATCACGGCTCGATCATTCTTCTTGAGGAGTGACTGGCAGCATCCAGTCTGGAATCGGCTTCTCACAGTCCAGAGATCCGTTTTGGGCTCCTCCAGTATCTTAGCGTATTCCGTAAGGGCGGCCTCTGCGTCACCGCCGTTCTCGGTGGCGAAGGCAAAACCAAATCGGGCATTTCGAGTCCACCGGCTTTCGGGAAATTGTTCGAGGAAGGCCTGGTAGGATGAAGCCGCTTCGCTGTGCTGACCCGTGAGAGCCTGTGTCTCGGCGAGGCGCATGGTGATGGATTCAACCAGAGATTGTGGACTTCCCTTGATCCCGGCTGCTTTGGTAAAGTGTCCCTGTGCCTTTTCAATTTGCTTCAACTGAAGCTGCGATTCGCCGGCCTGAAAGTGCATCGATGCGAGAAAACGTGACTCGGGGTAATCCTCTAGCAGGACACTGAATTGCTCGGCTGCAGAGGAGTAGTCGCCCTTCTTGAAATGGGCGCTCGCGAGTTGATAACGTAGTTCCTCCCGGAGAGATTTTTCCGTAACCGTCTCAAGCGTGGCAGATAGATCTGTAATGATCTTGTCCTGAGCGCCTTTATCGAGATTTAGCTCGGCCAGCTCACCCTGAACCTTTGGAGCGAGGCTGCTGTCGGAGTGATCTTTCAGCAGCACTTGGTAGAGCTTTACCGCTTCCTCCTGCCGCTTGCTGCCTCGTTCACACCAGGCCCACTCGTAGAGGGCATGATCGACGAAACCAGATTCACCGAACTCCTCGCTGATGCGCTTGAACTGCTCGGCAGCCTCGGCAAAAAGTTTCTGGCGGGCCAGTGAAAGACCGAGGTGGTAGACGACTCGTGCAAGCTTGGGATGTTGCTCATAGCCGGCCAGAACCGCTTGAAACTGCTTCGATGATTCCTCAAGGCTTCCTGCGTTAAAAAGGGCGATTCCGTGCTGAAGCGCCGCATCAGGCGCCAGGGGATGATCGGCCTGAGTCTCCACTACAGCCTTGAAACTTTGCGCGGCAGCAGCGTGCTTGCCTTCGAGGGCATCGACCCAGCCGAGGTAGTAGTAGACCCGTGGGCGTTGTTTTCCTGCCGATTGGCTGAAGAGTTCGTCCTCGGAGGTATCGAGGTCGCGGAATTTCTGGAGTGCCTTGCGCGACAGGGGTAGATTTTCGCTCTCGTAGGCAAGACGTCCCTGCTCTGCGAGGGCCAGCGGCAACTGGCCCGTCTTGTCAGGGTAGCTGTTCACAACGAGGTCGAGTTGGGCGAGAGCGGCTTCTTTCCTTCCGCCCCGGTCGTGGCAAACGGCCAGTTGTATCAGCGCGGTATCAACATTTGGGCCTGATTTCACCGTGATGGCTCCCTCACTTTCTGTCACTCGACCGGAAAGAAATTCCGAGAGAGGTTTGACGGCTTCTTCCCATTTCTCCTGTCTGAAAAAAGAATCTCCGATCATGAACGGTAGTTGTTCGTAAAGCGGCCCCTCAGGGTTGGCAGCTGCGATTGCTGCCGAGGTCTCAAGGCATTCGGCCCAGCGCCCTTCAGCATGGTGAATTTGAGCCTGACGGAAGGTAGCCGCCAGCTGGTTGGGATGCTTAGGATGGGCCTCCAGAAACTCCGTGTAACTCTTGGAGGCTTCATTGCGCCTGCCGAGCACGAAAAGATTTTCGGCCTTCATGAAGCGGGCTTCCGCAACTAGTCGGTGTTCCGCGTGTTCCGCGAGGAACTTGTTGTTTGAGCCAAGGCTTTCCTCATGTTTGCCCAGCTTCTGCTGACAGACCGAAATCTGGCTGAGGACCTCGCCCTGCTGCCCGAAGCTCTTTTCAGCACTCAGGAGGGTGAGCGAAGCGAGGGCTACTTCCCAATCAGGATTGGTCCGGGCCATGAGGCAGTTGGCAAGATCGAATCGCAAATCGTTGATGATTGTGGAGTCGGCGTGCTCTTCGGTTGCGGTAGCGAGTATACCAGATGCCCGGTCGTAGTCAGCAGGGTCAGCCCTAGTATAGACCCGCGCATACCAGAGGGAACCCCGAGCAGCGACTTTTCCCTGACCGGCAGCAAGAGAGGAAAGCTTTTCGCCGGCGGTTTCAAGGTCTCCTCGCTCCAAGTGGGTGCGGGCAAGATAGAGTTGTGCCTCGGCGGCATGTGGTCCCTCCGCATCGGCTGCGAGGTAGGCGGAAAGATCTTCCGCTGATTTTTCATATTGCTTGAGAACAAATCTCGTCAGTCCCAGCCGATAGCGACATTCAATGGCATCTTTTCCCTGCAGGCCCGGTAGCGCTTTCTCGAAAGCCTGCATGGCCTCCTCGGATTTCTTCAATTGGTTGTAGCAATCCCCTGAGAGGTAGAGTCCCCGGGTCGTCCATACGGGATCTGCCCCAAGGGCTTCTATTTTCGCAAGGGACTCAATTGCCTTCTGGGGTGCCTTGAGCTGATAGTGCGCATATCCTTGCTGGTAATGTCCTCTAGCCGCACGGCTTTTGGCCGGATTTGCGGCGATGAGTTTGGTTGTCCACTGGATTACCTCACCCCAGGCTCCGGAACTGAAGCTAACATCAGAAATCGAGGCGAGAGCGGCGTTGAGATATGCGGGTGTCTTCAGGTTGGCGATCTCGGAGACGTAGAGGGCCTTGGATTGCTCCTTGTCGTTGGTGATGAGGAGGCACTGTCCCTGCATCATGACAAGCCGTTCCCTGCTGATCGCAGGGTCAAGTTGTTCCTTGGCCAGAAGGATCGCAAGAGGACCACTGGCTTCCTTGTATTGTTTCGACGCGTAGTGGCTGAGTGCCAGACCCCGGCGCGCCAGATCAGCTTTGGGGTGCTCGGGATGGTCCTTCAGGAAGGCCTGATACTGCTGAATGGCGACCGGGTAGAGTTTCCGGTTGTAGGCTCCGTTGGCGACGTAATACTGCTCAAGTTTGGGGTCTGCCTCTGTTTGATTTTTTGGTGCTGCGGGATCTTTTTCTTCCTGAGAGTATCCGGGGAGCGAAAAAAGTGGGAGAATGGAGGAGATAACGACGAGGCGGAGGAGCATGGAAGAGGTCACTTGAAAGCGCGGCGTTAGAGTCTTTAGGAAAACTGAAAAAGGTGCGGATTTTGTTCATTATCTATCGCACACTTAACGAATAGGTGACATTGGGTCTGGCGGCAAGGCCGACCATGCGGGGAAAGGCCCTAACTGGGTTAGATGCCGCCTGCCGGGGGGATTAATTGGAATCATTGCCGCCTCAGGGAAACACGTTTTTTCGTAACATGCTAATTATCAGTCCCCCGAACTCATTATGGTCGATTTTGCTCGCATGAGGCGAGGGGGCGGGGAAAATGCAAACACGCCCGAACTTTGTTCTCATGAACATCATCATCGTCGGAGCCGGAGAAATTGGCCGGCACTTGGCCATAGAGCTCTCGCAGGGTCTTGCTCTTCTTGCGAGCGAAGGTGAAAAGCTCCGTGAGTCCTACAGTGTTACGGTGATCGATTCCGACCCGCGTCTCGTGGCAGAAATGGAGCGTGTTATTGATGCCAAGGTGATTTGTGCCGACGGAGGTACTGTAGAAGCGCTGGGACGGGCACACATTGCGGAATGTGACCTTTTTCTCGCGCTGACCAGCAAGAACACGGTGAACCTTGTGAGTGCCTCGATTGCCAAAGCGCATGGGGTGAAGCTCGTAATGTGCAGGATCCACCCGGAGCTGCAACGCGATCTGCCTATGTTTGACCTCGCAGGTCACTTTGGGATTGATGATTTATTCAGCTCGGAGCGGCTTACGGCAATCGACCTCGCCAAGTTCATCCGGAATCCGGACTCGTTGTGGGTGGAGGAACTGGCGGGAGGTAAAATTGAGGTGCAGCAGGTGAGAGTTGGAGCCAAGAGCGACGCCATAGGTAAAAGCCTGAACGACCTCAAGTTTCCTGCAAGGACCAGGGTTGCGGCGATCACGCGTAAGGACGAGGGCTTTGTTCCCGATCGCGAAGCGGTCATTGAGGATGGGGATGAAGTGACCATCGCGGGAGAAACCTCGCGGCTTCGAGATCTTGCAGAAATTCTTCAGAAGGGCGGTAAGAAGGCGGAGACACTGCGGGTCGTCATCTTTGGGGGAGGAGAGTATGGGTTTGCGCTGGCACAGATGCTGCAGGGCTGGGAGCACTGTCGGGTACGCATCTTTGAAAAAGATGAGAAGGTCTGTAAGCGCCTTACGGAACGCCTTGGCAAAACTACTGTGATTAATGCAGATGCTACTGAGTTGGCAGCGCTTGAGGAGGAGCAAGTGGGGGATGCTAATTTCTTTGTGGCTGCCAGCTCGAGTGATGAGGACAATGTAATGACTTGTCTGCAGGCGAACAATCTAGGCGCCAAAAAATGTCTCACGATCATTCACCGTGCGGACTACGCCCGGGCCATTAGTTCTGGTGGCCGCCAGTTCGGCGTCGTGGCGGCGGTCAGTCCACGGGAGGCTACTAGGCGCTACATTGAGCGACACCTGACAGAAGAAAAATACTACGTGGTCAGAAAGCTGATGGCAGGGAAGTTGATCGGAACCGATGTAGGTAAGAAAGCAAAGGTAATAGGAGTTACTGTCCGTGACATCCCTTGGCCGCCAGGAAGTGTCCTGGTAGGCCTGATTCGCGATGGGAAGGCGATTGTCCCGGGGCCCGACGATGCGCTAGAGCTTGGAGATCATGTGTATGCGATGGTCTCCAAGAGGGCGCTCAAAAAATTGCTCAAGCTACTCCACTGAATGGACCGTTCCGACATGAGACAGGAGCTTTGGTGCCCCCTTAACGGCCTTCCTATGCCGACTTACCCATGCCGACCAGATCAGGCGGCAAGATTAATCCGTGGCAAAGTATGAATTTCCGGGTGATGGCGAGGGTTCTTGGGGCTGTCTCTTATACACATCTCCGAGCCCACGAGACAGGCAGAAATCTCGTATGCCGTCTTCTGCTTGAAA
>CAXEFH010000100.1:0-10809 GCA_963989605.1 uncultured Roseibacillus sp.
AGAGACAGCGTTTCGACCGGGAGGGCGGAGCATTGGGGCCTTATCCTGCATGGTTCTCGCATTTGGCTGCCAGATGGCTGTTCTGGGTATTCGGGGTGAAATGCGGGGAAAATGTCCCTTGGCCGATTACGGGGAGATTCTCGCCTTTCTTGCGTGGGCACTCGTCCTGTTCTACCTCGTAGTAGGTCCTGCGTATCGACTCTCCCTCCTTGGCCTCTTTACAGCACCGGTTGTCGCCATTTTTCAGTTGGTAGCGCTTTTGCCGGGGGTCATGGAGAGTAATCCGGTAGCGGTGAACGAAGTTGATCCGTGGGGTGAGGCTCACGCAGCGTTTTCTGTCCTGTCCTACGGAGCGTTCGCACTGGCGGCGATCGCCGCTATCATGTTCCTAGTGCTGAACAAGAAGCTCAAGGAGCAACAACTGGGTTCATCGCTCTTCCGGAAGCTGCCTCCCGCCCGGTCGCTTCTGGATTCAATCATTCGGCTCACTTCAATTGGAGCAGGAATACTCACCATCGGGATCATCTCGGCCTTTCTGATGGAACGAGACAGCGCGGTTGGCTCTCACCTTGTTGCCGCTATCGCAACGTGGTTGGCCTATCTTGTGGTGGTCCTCATGTATTTCTGGCGTGGGATCACTCCCCGGCGGCTGTCGAGCAGCGTGATCGTAGTGTTTATTTTATCTCTCCTCGTTTTTGCGTTCGTCTAGACTAATGGGCATTCTCTGTCTCGGTCTCAATCACCAGACTGCTCCCGTGGATGTACGGGAGCTTTTCGCGGTTTCCGAAAGCAGGCTGGGGGAGGAAGCGGGACGCTTATGTGAAGTGGATGGCATCGAGGAAAGCGTTGTTCTTTCGACTTGTAATCGAACTGAGTATTATGCCGCGGTGGCAGATTGCGGTCTCGCGAGCGATCAACTCCGCGCATTCCTGCAGGCTCAGGCGGGCCACCGGCTGCATGTGGAGCATCTTTATGAAAAGCAGCAGGTTGAGGCAGCTCGGCATCTCTGCCGAGTCGTGTCAGGGATCGATTCAATGGTCCTCGGTGAGACGGAGATCTTTGGGCAGGTCAAAAAGGCGTATCAGGCCGCCTTGGAGAAGGGGAGCACCTCGCGAAGGCTTAACCAGCTTTTCCAGAAAGCGTTCGGAATTGGCAAAAAGGTGCGGACTGATACCGGTATACAGCAGGGCCAGACCTCTGTTGGTAGTGTTGCGGTTGATCTTGCAGAAAAGATATTCGGACATCTGCGAGACAGTAAGGTGATGGTGATCGGGGCAGGCGAAATAAGCCGTACGACGGCGCAGAGCCTGCTTTCGCGGGGTGCCCGCAGTATTTTCGTCACCAATCGGTCGTATGAACGAGCAGCCGAGTTGGCAGAGGATCTCCATGGGGAGTCGGTTCGCTTCGATCAGTGGCACGACGTCCTTCAGGAGGTCGACGTTGTCATCTCTTCGACCGGGGCGCCCCATGCAGTGATGAAGCGGGAGCATATCGAAGCTGTTCGACGTAAACGGCGCTATCGTCCTCTCTTTGTGATCGACATCGCCGTGCCCCGTGACGTTGAGGTGGAGGTCGGTGAAATCGAAGAAGTCTACTTATACGATATCGATACTCTGAAGGAGATAGCGATCGTGGGTAAGGGGCAGCGAGCCGATCAGATCAAGCTTTGTGAGAGCATTATTGACCAGGAGCTGACAGACAGTGGATTATTCGGATCGTGAAGGAGTTCCCCGCTATGAAGTCGATCATTCTCGGAACGAGAGGGAGCGCTCTTGCGCTGGCTCAGACAGATATGGTTGAGCGTGCCCTGCGGGCAGTCTTCCCGGAGCTTGAAATTGAACGTAAGGTTATTAAGACCACGGGAGATTCTCGCACTGATATTCCTCTCAGCGAAGTGGCCCGAGCAGCTGACCTTGACAAGGGTGTGTTCACCAAGGAGCTGGAAGTGGCCTTGGAGGGTGGTGAGATCGATCTCGCGGTGCATAGTCTGAAAGATATGCCAAGCACTCTGGACGAGGGATTCTTGATCGCAGCGGTTCTTCCAAGAGCGTCCCGGCAGGATGTTCTGATTGCAAAGAAGCCCGGGGGGCTTCAGGGGTTGCGGAAGGGAGCCCAGATTGCCACCAGTTCCGTCCGGCGTCAGCGCCTCTTGCGGTCGTTGCGTCCGGATCTGGAAGTGGTTGATATCCGGGGAAACGTGCCCACGAGGATTCGAAAGCTGCATGAATCAAGCGAAATGGAAGGCATACTTCTCGCCAAGGCCGGTTTATGGAGGCTGGGGCTTCTGCGTGATGATGGTATGGTAGAGAGTGGAGGGGCGACCTGTTTTGCTGAGGAACTGGATGAGACGGTCTTTGTGCCGGCTGCGGGTCAGGGCGCTGTTGCGCTGGAGATTCGCTCCGGGGATCAGGGTTCTCTGGCTGCATGCGAGGCTGTGAACCATGCTGACACGATGCGGATTGTTGCTGCAGAGCGAAGTTTTCTCGCGCTGCTCGGTGCCGGATGTGAGACTCCCGTGGGTGTCGCAGGAGAGGTCGAAGAAGGGGTGGGGCCGGGAGGAATACGGCTTAGAGCAGTGGTCTTTGAAGACGAGGATAACACCCCTCTCCGAGGAGAAGTCCTGGGGCCGGGAAACGATCCGAATGGTCTGGCCACAAGGTTGCTGGCCGCTATGAAGAATCTGGAAGCATCGTGACCATGGAGAGAATGAACGGAAAATGCTATCTGGTCGGAGCTGGTCCCGGAGATCCGGGGTTGCTCACTGTGAAGGGAAAGGAATGCCTCTCAGTAGCTGATGTGCTTGTCTATGACGCGCTGAGTAGCCTTGAGTTCCTGCGTCTGGTGCCAAAGGACTGCGAGAAGATTTATGCAGGAAAACGCGCTGCAGATCACGCCATTCCTCAGGGTGGCATCAACGATTTGATCGTAGAGAAAGCGAGGGAAGGAAAGACGGTAGTCAGGTTGAAAGGCGGTGATCCCATGATTTTTGGGCGCGGTGGGGAAGAGGCGGCCGAGCTTGCCGAGGCGGGCGTGCCATTTGAGATCGTGCCGGGTATCTCCTCAGCAATTGGCGGAGCCGCCTATGCAGGAATTCCGGTGACTCACCGGGATCACTGCTCCCAGCTGACCTTGTTTACCGGGCATGAGGATCCATCCAAGGAGGAGACCAGCCTTGATTACGCGAAGTTGGCTGCTGCCGAGGGAACGCGAGTGTTCCTGATGGGGGTGTCGCGTCTCAGGAAAATCACGTCGGCCCTCATTGAACATGGTGCTGATCCGGATATTCCCATGGCTCTGACCCGCTGGGCCACTACGGGACGCCAGCGCACGATCGAAGGGACGCTTGGAAGCATGGCTGACATTGCGGAAAAAGAGCACTTCAAATCTCCTGCGGTTGCCGTTCTTGGCGACGTCGTCGGGGAACGATCGAAAATTAACTGGTTCGAAACTCGGCCTCTTTTCGGGCAGCGAGTGGTGGTCACCCGCACCCGGGAACAGGCTGGAGAATTGAGTTCCGAACTGTTTGAGGCCGGTGCGGATGTTATCGAGTTGCCCACGATTCGAATTGAAGCGCCGCTCGAGCGTGAGGAGTTCTCAAGGCTGGTTGCCGATGTCCATACCTATGACTGGGTGGTTTTCACCAGTCCCAACGGGGTGGAACATTTCTTCGATGCTTTTTTCTCAGCGTATGAGGATGCCCGTAGTTTCGGGAAGCCGAAGATTGCTGCCATCGGACCGGCGACTGCGGGGAAGATAGCGGAGTACAGATTCGCTACGGATCTGCTCCCGGAAACGTTCGTAGCTGAGGGGCTGGTGGAAGCATTTAAGAAGCAGCACATCGAGAGTCAGACCGTTCTCTGGGTCAAGGCGGAGGAAACCAGGGAAATTATCTACGACGAACTGATGGCGCAGGGTGCAATCGTGGATCGGTGCATCGCCTATCGGAATGTTCCCGAAACGGGAGATCCAACAGGAGCCCAGGAGAGTCTCACAAAAGATGGCGCAGATCTAATTACCTTTACGAGTGGTTCGACCGTGGAGAGCTTTTTCGCGCTTGGGGTTCCATGGCCGGAAAATTGTAAGGCTGCCAGTATTGGGCCGGTTACAAGTGCCAAACTTCGTGACCATGGAATCGAGCCCGATATTCAGGCCGCTGAGAGCAATATAAAGGGCCTCGTGGCGGCCATCGTGGAGCACTATCAGTCCTGAAACAGGAAATAAGGGCGGCGGTGAGTCCGAACTGCCCCAGTTGAAGGCTCTGGAATCAGTTTGGATAGCGTAAAACGGGTTGGCACCCACAGTGGTGTGAAAGAAAAAGGCCACCCCGGAATTCACGTTCCTGGGATGGCCCTGAATGTTATCGGCCCGCTTGAGATGGTCCCGGAGGCCCACCGGTCGTGCAACGGTTATTCGGTCTCGCCGGAGTCATCTGCGGCAGACTCCGTGGTGGTTGGTTGGTTATCAACCTCTACCTCGACGGGCGCTGTCTGCTTGGCTTGTTGCAGGAGTTGAGCGGCTTTCGCAGGGTCTTCGCTCAGCCTTCCGAGAAACTCGGGCAATTCAATCCCAACATTCTTGGTTAGTTGGTGCAGCGGGGGCAGGGCTCCTACGAGGCCTGAGACAAATTCAGCGGTATCATTCTTTCCGTTCTTACCCTTGCCGCCCGAGTCCCAGACCGTGACCGAGTCAATTTGAAGATTAGCGATGGCTTTCACCTGTTCTTCAACAAGAGCTGGTAATTGCTCGGTAACGAGGAGCAGGGTGGCGTCGTCGGCTGCTCCACCGGAGGCTTTGACGATGTCCCCAAAACCTTGGGCCTTGCTTTGCAGGGTGGCGAGGGTTCCGCGGGCCTCAGCCTCCATCACAGACTGAATACCATCAGCCTTACCTTTCTCGATTCGGCGGATTTTTTCCGCGTCCGCTTCAGCGAGAGTCTCAATCTTGGATTTCTCGATCTCTGCTGGAACGACAACGTTGGCATACTGCGTGGCTTTTTCACGCGTAGCTCGGGCTGCTTCCGCTTTCTGCTCGGAAGCATAGGCTTCTTCAAGCGCCTGTGCACCCTTGACCTTTTCAGCGGCGGTAGCAAGACGCAGGGCCTCGGCTTCCTCAACCTGTCGGGCGGCGTCCGACTGAGCCACTTTAATCTTGGCGACGTTCTCCCCTTCGACAGCGGTGGCCTGTGCAGCGGCAACCTCAACCCTCTGCTCTCTCTCTGCGTTGTTCTTTCCGATCTCACCATCACGTTCCTGTTGGGCGACACTGATCTTGGCTTCATTGATAGCTCTGGCGGCAGCTTCCTTACCGAGGGCCTCGATGTAGCCGGACTCGTCGGTGATGTCCTGGATGTTCACGTTGATGAGACGAAGACCAACCTTGGTCAGCTCGACCTCAACCCCGGCAGTGATCTTCTCGATGAGAAGATCTCGGTCAGCATTGATAGACTCAATATCCATGGTGGCAATCACCACACGCATCTGACCAAAGATGATATCCTGGCCCAGAAGGCGGATCTGGTTAAGATCGAGTCCAAGGAGACGTTCAGCAGCGTTTTCCATCACTCCAGGTTCGGTAGAGATTCCCACCGTGAAGGTGGACGGGGTATTGACCCGGATATTCTGTTTCGACAGTGCGCCCTCGAGTTTGATGTCAATGGGAATCGGAGTCAGATCGAGAAACTGGAAGTCCTGAAAGATGGGCAGGACGAAGGACGCGCCTCCATGGATACACTTTGAGGAACCGTCCTTGCCGGTTTTACCATAGATCACAAGGATGCGGTCGGATGGACAGCGCTTGAACCGCGAGAAAAAGAACATGATTGTTCCCAAGCCCACGATGAGCAGGGAGGCGATCAAGACCAGACCGAAGGGAGATCTTCCCGCCTCTACTCCGTCTGTTTGCGCGAGCCATATAATGTTTTCGATTATCTTCATTTTTGGTTATTACTTCTGTGTATTTAGGGGGAATCAGGATTAGAGGGGGCGGTTCCCGATTCGGCTTCAGTCTTGGTAGAATCGGCGACGGCTTCGCTGCTGTCGCCGGGACTTAATTTTTCCACCAGTAGAGTTCTTTTATCTACCAGCTCCACTACCTTCACGGCGGTGAGGTTCTCAAGGCGCTCCTCGTTGTCGCTCAGGGCCTTGACCGTAGCCATACGGCCGTGAACGAGGATCTCGATCTGCCCGAGTCCTTCGCGGCGGGGAGGAATAGGAACGTAGACACTTCCAATCTGATTGAGTGCTTTGGTGTAATCCATGGTGCCGTCTGCACGCAGACTGTAGATCCACCGCATCAGCAGGACAAAGCAGGCGAGTGTTCCCCCGCCGACGAGGGTAGCCGCGATGAGGGCGACGGGAAGGCTCTGGCCGCTGTCAAGGACCGTGGCTCCAGTCCAGCCAAATCCCGTGAAAAAGGCCCCGATGCCACGAACCGAAAACATTCCGGCCGCACCACCGGATCCCACATCCAAGTCAAAGTCGGGAATGTCGAACGCACCCCCAAACAGCAAGACGATCATCTGGATAAAAAGAACAAGGCTGGAAGCCATTCCAATCGTGACGAAGGTTCGCATGCCCTCCGGTTCCAGATTCTGCCACCACTCAATCACTTGCATAACGCCCGCATCAGACCGTATTGGATCGATTCCACAAGACAATCCAAGTCGCATCGTGTCATCTAAATAGGTGCCACAGGAGAAATCCATTACAGAAAGAGGGGTTTTTTGTAACCGGAGAGGCTCCCGAAATGGCAGGAGCTGCCCTGAGGTTCCGCCGGAGGTCAGCCCTCTCTGATGTTGGGGAGCGATCCAGGCTTGCGGAGACCCTGGTCCGGCGTTACACCGCGCCGGAGGGGGGTGTATTCCTGGAATGTCGCTTGCTTTGCCCGGTCTGCCGGCCGAGTAGACGAATAGAAGCCTCCTCCTCGACGCCAGTCGAAAGCCAATGTAGCTCAGGGGTAGAGCAGGTCATTCGTAATGATCAGGTCGCCGGTTCAATTCCGGCCATTGGCTCCACTGGTGGGCTCCTCGCTTTGTTGTGATCCGGGGAAGTGCCGCTACGGTGCCACCCGGGAGTTGATTACCGACTGGCTGAGGTTCCCGTTCACGTCGAAGAGGTTGACGATGTAGATCAGCGGTTGACCGGCCACGAGAGGGCGTGGCGCGGTTGCGGTAAGAATCCCGTCCCTTTTCCGAGCACTCTTCAAGGAGAGGTCTCTCACGAGAGCGTCGATCTGTCCGCCGCCACGCTGAAGGATGACAAGGGGCCCCAGTCCTTTGTTGTCGCTCATTTTGAGCGAGAGTTTTACGGTTTTTTCTCCTGCCTTGGGAGGGCTCGCGATCTTGAATTCCTCGATAAGAGGGGCCTCGGTGTCGCTCTTGTCGAAGGACTCGCTGAAGAAGCGGCTGACGGCTGCCATCCGGGCATGGGCGGGAGAGAAACGGACAGGGCGTCCGGGAGCGGTCTCTCGATCGAACATCTGTCCGAGCTGGTCGTAGCCCCGCATCATGATGTTCCGGGGGTCCCGGGTATCATGCAGCATGCCGAAGATGTGGCCCAGTTCGTGGATCAGGACGCCGTTACTAGTCTGGGATTCCCGTTTGCGGGGACGCGCGTCTTCGCCGGCCACCCTTCGGACAGGGGTCTCGTCCATGAAGTAACGGATCTGCTCCTCGATGGTTGAGGCAGTCACTTCTTCCCGGAAAATGTCGCCGGAAACGCAGGCGAGACCGGAGTAAACATGAGGAATGGGGCGGGCCTCAGCCACTGCGCCGGCCTCGGAAAAGACGAGAGTGGGCCGGTTGCGGGAGTAGCCGGTGGTTTCCCAGATTTCCTGTTGCTGGGTATCCAGGAGGCGATCCACATCGAAGGGTTCTCCAGTGTAGAAGGTGGATGGGTGCTTGGCTTTGACCAGATGGACCTGGAGCCGTCCATCCTCGGCGAACTCGAAGTCGAGACCTCTCGTCCGGTGTCGGTTGGCCTTCATTTCCCTCCGGTAGACGTCGGCTACCACCCGCATGAGGACCTCGCATTTCTCCCGATAGCCCTGCTTTACCTCCCTGTCGGTGGGGACGAAGTAGACCAACCTGACCTTGTAGTCTTTCCCGAGGTCCCGGAGGGGAGGTGGAAGTATCAGCGAATGATAATCAATGGTATCGGGTGCTTTGTTACTGTCTCGCTGTGCCATCAAACCAAGTCCGAGGGTGAGGGAGAGGACCGTAACGGCGGTAAGAAGGGCGGCAGGACCAGACGTCATAGAAGCTCCAATCCAGCAGTATTTGTCCCGGGTGACAAGCTTGCGAGCGCTGTTGCCATGGGGGACTTACCTGAAGGATGGGATTAGTCAAAGAGGGAACGAATTGCCGGTCCAAATTGATCTTTTGGGTGCTTCTGCGCCCGTTAGTCTGGGGGCGTGACGGAGAAGGGATCCGATTCATCGAGGCCGGTTACTCTGGGGCCCGCGATTGCAGTGGTAGTCGGTAACATGGTGGGGACCGGGGTGTTTACCAGCCTGGGCTATCAGCTGGTGGATATTCAGTCCGGCTTTGTTCTTATGGCTCTCTGGGCCCTTGGAGGAGGGTGCGCCTTGTGTGGGGCGGTTTGCTACGGGGAGCTGGCGGCGGCGTTTCCCCGCTCGGGCGGGGAGTATCATCTTCTCTCCAAGGTTTATCATCCATGGGTGGGGTTCCTTGCCGGCTGGATCTCTGTCACGGTAGGCTTCGCTGCTCCGATCGCTCTTGGAGCGATGGCTTTTGGGACCTATTTTTCGTCGGCTCTTTCTCTCGGGGAGGAGGGTTGGCCCCGGGTGCTGTCGATAGGGGTGGTCCTCGGGGTAGTTGCCATCCATCTCCGGCCGATCCGTTTGGGGGCGAATTTTCAGAGTGTCTTCACGGGCCTCAAGGTGCTGTTCATCCTCATCCTGATTGCAGCATGTTTTGTAAATGGCGGAGGAGAGAAGGTAACCTTCCTTCCCCGTGAAGGTGATATCGCCCTTTTGCTGAGTCCGGAATTTGCCATCGCACTTGTCTTCGTAATGTATGCCTACACGGGATGGAATGCGGCTACCTACATCGTGGACGAGGTGCGAGATCCACAGCGGACGGTTCCTCGTGCGCTAGTGGTGGGGAGTATCCTGGTGACCTTGCTCTACATGGGGTTGAATGGGGGATTTCTCTACAGCGCTCCAATGGCAATGATGGCAGGGGAGATGGAGGTAGCCAAGGTAGCTGCAGATCATGTCATGGGTCCAACCGGGGGCCGGGTGATGGCAGGGTTGATTTGTTTCGGATTGGTCTCGATGCTGAGTGCAAGTGTGTGGGTGGGCCCCCGGGTCGCTCAGAGGATGGGAGAGGATTTTCACCAGTTGCGTTTGCTGGCCCGTAAATCGTCCTCAGGGATTCCAATGAATGCGATTCTGCTCCAGACCGCAATCGTGGTGATCCTGATCTTGACGAGCTCGTTTGAGACCGTACTGGTCTACATTGAGCTTCTTCTGGTTCTGTTCGCCCTGGTAACGGTGGCAGGCGTATTCTGGTCGCGGATCCATCATTCCGGTCTGTCACGTCCGTTAAAGGCATGGGGATATCCTTTGACCCCGCTCTTTTTCATCGGGGTGAATGCCTGGATGATGGTTTATCTCGTCAAAATCAGGCCCATGGAGGCTCTCTGGGGTCTATCGACCCTTCTGGTTGGGGTGGGCGTGTATTTCCTCGCTCGGCAGGGCAGCAAGGAGTCGCGACCGGCCGTTGGCCAAGGAAATTAGATATTGTCAGTGGAGTAAAAGTTCTGGGTCGAGTTTGAAGGGGTGCTCGGATAGGAAACTGCTGATGCCGGATCTGAAGATGGAGCAGGAGTTGATTCGGAGTGGGATGGATCCGGTGGCGGGAATTGATGAGGCCGGTCGCGGGCCATTGGCTGGTCCGGTGACTGCTGCCGCGGTTATCCTCCCCTGTGGATATGAGCATGCTCTGTTGGACGACTCCAAGAAACTCACGGCGAGAAGCCGGGATCTTATTTATGAGGAGTTGACGAGTGATCCAAGTATCTGCTGGGGCGTCGCCTTTGCCGAGGTGGAGGAAATTGATGCGCTGAACATCCTGCGTGCTACTCACACCGCGATGAGACGAGCGGCCATGGCGCTTTCCGCTCGACCCTCCTTCTGCCTGATTGATGGCCTGGATGTCCCTGGGTTTCCCCTCGATGCGAGGGGCGTGGTGAAGGGTGATGGGATCAGTCTGTCTATTGCAGCGGCGAGCATCATCGCAAAGGTGAGCCGGGATCGCCGGATGCAGGAGCTCGCGGAGGAGTTTCCGGTCTATGGCTTTGAAAAGCACAAGGGCTATGGCACGAAAGCCCATCTGGAAGCTCTCAGGGAGCATGGCCCCTGCCCGGAACATCGGCGCTCTTTCGCTCCGGTGGCAGAGTTGGCCGGGTAACGGAAAGGGGGCTTGCGAGTATCTTGGGCAAAGCCGCTTTCCAATATTCGTAATGCGCCCGTTCCTTATTCTATTTCGAAGGTATCTGGAGGCCGGCTGCCAGCTCGCGTCCTTCTGCCGGTTCCCTGCATGGAGAGACTCTTCCTGACTGCGACTAATCGCTGGTGGCTCTGCAACAGTTATCTTAGAGTGCGTCCATAGTAATGAATTGGATTAACCTTAACCTGTTCTCAGTGGTGATCGCGGGATTGATGCTCGGTGGTTGCGCCTCAACTCCGGATGAAGAGGCTTCAGCCCCGATCCAGCCCGAGCCGGCGGTCATTAACGACCGGCAGATTGTCGGACAGATGACGGCCAAGGTGACGGAGATGATGGAC
>CAXEFH010000101.1:0-10799 GCA_963989605.1 uncultured Roseibacillus sp.
CTCGCGCTTTGCGCATGAGGGTGAGGTAGAAATCAAGATTGTGGAAAGAAAGCAACCGCAAAGCCAGCATTTCTCCAGCCTTGAAGAGATGGCGGAGGTAAGCTCGTGAAAAGCCGGCGAGGGGACGATGGCAATCTTCGGTCAACGGAGAGGGGTCGCGCTCGAATTGGGCGTTCTTGATGTGAATCGGACCATCGTTGGTGAAAGCCAGTCCGTGACGGGCTGAGCGGGTCGGGTGAACGCAGTCAAACATGTCTACGCCCCGGGCGATCATTTCAAGCATCTGGGGAGGAGTGCCAAGCCCCATAGCGTAACGGGGTTTGTGGGGCGGAAGGAATGGTTCGCTGTGCTCAACCGCGCGAAGCATCTCCTCCTCGGGTTCGCCCACCGAGACCCCCCCGACGGCATACCCGTCAAAGTCCAGCTGGGACAGGTCCCGGGCGGAAGTGGCCCTTAGATCCGCGTAGGAGGATCCCTGGACAATTCCAAAGCAAAGCTGACGCTTCGCGGATGCCGTGGATGAGTCTTCTCCGAGCCCGGGAGAGATGGTCTCTGGATAATAGAGGGAGGATTTCTCCGAATGCCAGGTGCGGCATCTTTCTGCCCACCGGCTTGTGAGAGCGGTTGATTCCTCCGCGTAGGAACGCTCGCACGGATAGGGCGGACACTCGTCGAAGACCATCGCAATGTCGGAGCCAAGTAATGCCTGAATCTCCATGCTTTTCTCAGGGGTGAGGAGGGCAGGAGAGCCATCAAGATGATTCTGGAAATGCACTCCTTCCTCGGTAATCTTGCGGGTCTTGGCGAGGGACCAGACCTGAAAACCACCGGAGTCCGTAAGAATAGGGCGATCCCAGTTGGTGAAATGGTGAAGTCCTCCGAGGTCCCTGATGACGTTGTGCCCCGGCCTGAGCCACAGGTGATAGGTATTGCCGAGGATAATCTCTGACCCGAGAAGCTTGAGCTCGTCGGGATGCAGGGTTTTCACGGATCCCTGAGTGCCGACGGGCATGAAGATGGGAGTCTCAATAGGGCCATGAGCTGTGGTGAGACGGCCGCATCGGGCCTTTGAGAAAGAGTCGGTTGCTAGAAGCTCAAACACTGTCGGGTTCAGTTAGCATGTTCCTGAGGAGAGACCACGCACGAAAAATTAATGATGGAGGGGTCTTATCGGCCAGTATGGAAAGTTCCTGATGGTCCCAGCAATCGTTTTACCCTTGGATAAGGCGTGGATCGTCAATACTGGGACTCTCTGGCTAACCATTATCAGGATGACCTGTTAGAAATCTCCCGGGAAGACCGTTCGGGGGTTCTGACTAAGGAGTTGAAGGTCCTGGGAGGGGAGGGTATTCGCGTTGCTGACCTTGGATGTGGGCCGGGGAGTCTGCTTCCGTTTCTGGTCGCAAATTTTGGGGAGGTAATTGCAGTTGACTATGCTGAAAAGTTGCTGGGTCAGGCCCGGCAGCGTTGCCGGAGCAGGAAGGTCACGTTTGTCCGCCGGGACCTGAGCCGGGGTCAGCGCTTGTCGTTTAAGGTTGAGGTAGTCTGCTGCATAAATGCCCTTATTGACCCAGATCGTGACAAGCGACGAGGGATGTTAAGGTCCTTGCGCTCGGCGATGAGCAAAAAGGGGCTTGCGGTTATCGTGGTGCCAGCCCTTGAGTCTGTCTTTCACGTTTATCATACCCTCCGGATGATAAGGGAACGAGAGGGGGCTCCAGATGGGATTGATTCCAAAGAAGCCGAGCTGATGATGGGAGAAGAGGTCGATTCATTTCCGAGTGGGATTATCCAAGTGGGGGGTACAGCCACCAAGTATTGGATGCGGGAAGAGTTGATATCGACTCTGATGGAGCTGGATCTCAAGGTCCGCAGGGTGCGCAAAGTGGAATATCCATGGACCGAGGAAATCGAGAATCCTCCGGAGTGGCTGGACGGGGTGGGGCCATGGGACTGGTTGGTGATTTGTGGAGGAGATGACCATGGTTTGCAGGCGGTTGACTTGGCGGCGAAAGAAACTTGAATGAAATGGTGTGAATCTTTCTGATAGTAGTGATCTTCATGGAGAGTATTTCCCTGGCATCCGGCAAGGAAATGGAGGGGGCCAAGGCAGATTTTACATGGTAGGACAAGTTGCTGAATGAGGTCTATTAGGGCCTGAGGAAGACTTTTCCGAAGGATCTTGAATTTCAGTCTCAAGGTCGCAAGGGAACCCTTCTTTCATGCCGAGGCCTGTGATGGGCAGGCTGATGAGAACGGTCTAATGGCGCGATTCTCGGTCAAGTATTCACCTGACGAGGCGCCGGCTGGGCTGACTTTCCTGAATAACCATCGGCAGGATGGGCGATTTGAGGCCGTCGGGTAGAACACACGGTTCTTGCCCGGGTCCCGTGCTTATTTTGAAGGGCGCTGGCTCCGTGTGTGGATGCTCAAACCCAAGGATATCAAGGAATTGCTCAAAGGGAGCCCCGGAGCCAAACCACTGGAGAATAGGGGCCGACGGGGCCTCTGGTCACCGTCCGGGGCTAAGAAGAAGGGATAATGCGCTTGCGGTCTCGGAGGTGGAGAGCTACGCACCGGCTAATGGCAATTCAGCGTGCGCTCTTATCGGTGTCAGACAAGGCAGGGTTGGAAGACTTTGCGCGAGCACTTCACGAGGAGTTCGGGGTAGAGCTCCTATCCACCGGGGGAACAGCCAAGGCCCTGCGCGAGGCCGGATTGCCGGTGATTGATGTTTCGGATTACACTCAGGCACCTGAGCTCTTTGAGGGAAGGGTTAAGACTCTGCACCCGAAGGTGCATGGTGGACTTCTTCACAAGAGAGATTCCGAGGAGCACAGGCGCCAGGCAGTGGAAAATGACATTGATCCTATCGACCTCGTGGTGGTGAACCTCTATCCGTTTGAGGAAACGGTTGCAAAAGAGGGTGTGACTGTCGGCGAGGCAATTGAAAATATTGATATTGGAGGTCCATCAATGCTTCGGAGTGCTGCTAAGAACTCTGCCTCGGTGACGGTCGTGACCGATCCCGACGACTATGACGCAGTCCTTGAGGAGATGCGTGGCCATGATGGTGACACCAGCCTCCGGTTGCGGGAGGAGATGGCCGTAAAGGTTTTCAAACGTACTTCAGATTACGATACCGCAATTGCCAACTATCTAGGAAAGTGTGATGAGAGTACAGCCGCTTGTTTCTCGACCACAATCCCCCTGGAGCGGGAGTTGCGGTATGGAGATAACCCGCACCAGAAGGCTCGTCTGTATGGCTCTTTCAGTGAGCATTTCAGCAAACTACAGGGGAAGGAGCTCAGTTACACTAATGTCCTCGATATTGAAGCTGCGGCCGATCTCATCATGGACTTCAGCAGGCCTACCGTAGCCATTCTCAAGCACACCAATCCCTGTGGGGTGGGACAGGACGACGAGGATCTGAGGGTTGCCTGGCAAAAAGCTTTTGAAACCGATAGGCAGGCTCCCTTTGGTGGCGTGATTGTGTGTAACCGACCTCTGACCGAGAGTCTGGCACGGGTGATCAGTGAGATTTTCACCGATGTTATTATTGCCCCTGATTTTGAGTCGGAGGCGCGTGCAATTCTGCAGAAGAAGAAAAATCTGCGGCTCATGAAGATCAATGAATCCTACAAGCAGGCCAAAAAGGATCCTCTCATTCGCTCCGCACCCGGTGGCTTGATGGTGATGGACCGGGATCATACCACCATGGGTCTTGATAATATGGAAGGGAAGGTGGTAACTGATCGCCCGCCGACCAAGGAGGAAATACAGGCGATGCGTTTTGGGTGGAGAGTGGTGAAGCATGTTAAGTCCAACGCGATTGTTTTTGCGAACACAGACAGCACGATCGGAATCGGTGCCGGCCAGATGAGCCGGATCGACTCCTCCCGTATCGCAGTATGGAAAGCCGAGGAGTCTGGACTGTCGCTGAAGGGAAGCGTGATTGCCTCTGATGCAATGTTTCCCTTTGCGGATGGGCTTGAAGCCGCAATCGAGGCGGGGGCAACCGCCTGTATCCAGCCGGGAGGCTCCATGAGGGACGAGGAGGTGATTGCCGCCGCCAATGAAGCGGGACTCTCAATGGTCTTTACCGGGCATCGCCACTTCCGTCACTGAGCCAAGGCGCCGGGTCCTACCGGTGAGAGAGGTTCCAGATCTGCTCATAAAATGCTGAAGTTAGGAGTTAATATTGATCATGTAGCTACCCTCCGGCAGGCCCGCTATGCCACCATGCTGAAATCCAAGAATGCCGAGCCTGACATTGTGACATCGGCTCTGGCAGCCAGAGATGGAGGGGCAAATTCGATAACGATGCACGTCAGGGGAGATCGGAGGCATGTGCAGGAGGAAGATGTTGTCCGTGTAAAGGAATCCTGTGACCTCCCTATTAATTTTGAAATGGCCAGTACGGCCGAGATGATCGCGATGGCTGGCAGGCTGCGCCCGGATTTTGTGTGCCTCGTTCCGGAGAATCGGAAGGAGATTACTACCGAGGGCGGCCTTGATGTATCCGGGCAGAGGGAAAGTCTGCGGACAACGGTGGGATCCCTGCAGAAGACAGGATGCAAGGTGAGTATGTTCATTGACCCGGAGGAAGGGCAGGTCGTAGCGTCTCGGGAGATCGGGGCCGACATGGTAGAGCTCCACACAGGATGCTTTGCAAATTCAGAAGGACCAGCAAGGGAGAGGGAGATCGCAAGGCTGAGCGCAGCTGCGCGGATGGGGAGTGAACTGGGCCTGAGTGTCAATGCGGGGCACGGTATCAACTATGCGAATATTGAGGAGTTGTTCGATGTTCCGAATCTGGAGGAACTCAACATCGGGCACAGTATTGTATCGAGGGCAGTAGTGACGGGGATGGAGCAGGCAGTGAGGGAAATGGCCAAGATGATGGCTAACTATCCGGGGAGGTGATGAGAATCTTCGGAATTGGTATCGACGTCATTGAAATTGAGCGTGTCGAAGGGGCGATCGAGTCCTTCGGTGAGCGTTTTCTTGACCGGATCTTTACGAATGAGGAACAGCAATACTGTCTGAAACAAAAGCGTCCAGCCGTTCACCTTGCTGCTCGCTGGTCAGCAAAGGAAGCCACATCCAAGGCTCTCGGAACCGGCATTGGAACGGTGCTTTCGTGGAAGGATATGGAGGTCGTCCGCCGGCAAACAGGTGAGCCGGAGATGATTCTGAAGGGCGATGGCCTCGTCTTTTCCCGTCAGCAGGGGATCGATCAGATCAAGATCAGTCTTACCCACGCCCAGAATTACGCGGCGGCGAATGCAGTTGCGATCAGCAACTCTTGAGAACAGGAAAGGCGTCGATTCGGGTTTATGGCAGGGAGGGAAGCGAGAGCAGGATTTCCCGGACAACTTTGGCAGCCAGTATCGATGAGCATCCGGAGGGATCAAGTTCGGGAGCTAGTTCCACCACATCGCATGCAACGACCCTCTGCCACGGCACTGCTGCCAGCAATTCTTCCAGATTTTTCCAGTCGATACCTCCGGGTTCCGGTGTTCCTGTACCCGGTAAATAAGCAGGATCGAGCAGGTCAAGATCGAGAGTGACATAAATGGGAGCAGCCTCGCCGTCAGTGAGTGCACGCCTTAGCGATGCTGCATCCGGCGGGACAAGGCATCCCGACCTCCGTAGATCCTCGAACTCGGAGAGGCTCCCTGAACGCACACCACATTGAAAGATACGCGAGCTAGGGATCATTTCCCTGATGCGCCGCATGCAACAGGCATGGCTCCATTTTGTGTCAGTCCATTCTTCCCTCAGATCTGCGTGAGCGTCGAGCTGGACAACCATCAGGTTCGGATGGGTCTCGAGTGCCGCGGCGACCGCGCCAGGGGTGAAGGAGTGTTCACCTCCGAGCAAAAGAGGCGTCAGATTCCGCGAAAGAAGGTTGCGGCATGCTTCCGTGACGAGGGTGTTGACTCGCTCGGCATCTTTCGTGTGCAGACTGAGATTTCCGAGGTCAGCGAAGGGGCTCGAGGTCAGGTCCCTGTCAAGGGAGGGCGAGTAGGTTTCAAGGCCATTGGATACCTGCCGGATAGCATCGGGTCCCAGGGCGGCGCCCTTCCTGAAAGAAGCGGTTTGATCGAACGGAATGCCGAGAAGAGCGGGCCTGCCCGTAACAGGTTCGGCGGCGGCTTCCATGTAGGGAATGTCTGGAGGAGAACTGTTCACATTAGTCGCCGTTTGAAATCCTCGTAATCGAACGAGCGGATTGTTTCCTCCCTTCCATCCTCATGTAGCAACATGATGGAGGGGTGCCGGATTCCGTTGAAGAAGGTGGTCTTGACCATTGTGTATTGTGCCATGTCCTGAAAGACAACCCGGTCTCCGACTCGGAGGGGCCGATGGAAATGGTAGGATCCGATCACATCTCCGGCGAGACAGGTAGACCCTCCCAGAGAGTAACGATATGGCCCTTCCTCAAGACATGGGATCTCATCAAGTGTGAGGCCGGGGCGGTAGGGCATTTCGAGGACGTCGGGCATATGAGCGGTTGCGGAGACGTCCAAGATCGCAATGGTCTTTGCCCCATTCTGGAATATGTCGAGAACTGTGGAGTGAAGGGTGCCGGAATCAAGGACGGCAGCCTCACCCGGTTCAAGCCACACTTCCTCCAGATTGTAGTCTTTCCGGCATTGCTGAATCAGCGAGGAAAGCAGACTCTGGTCATAATCCCCACGCGTCAGGGCGTGGCCGCCGCCCATGTTGAGCCAACGGATGTCTGGATGGCGAAGGAGGTTGCCAAAGTGAAATTCGAGGGCTTGAAGATTCATGGCAAGAGCATCGCTGTTCTGGTCGCATAGCGAGTGGAAATGAAATCCGCTGATCCCTTCCAGATCCGAAATTTCCAAGGTTCCGGGCGGAGTGCCGAGCCGGGATCCCGGGCGGCAGGGATCATAGACAGGGGGTGCTCCAGTCGAGCATTGCGGATTAAGGCGTAGACCGTAGAAGATCTCACCCCTGTGGTATCGAGGATGATCGAGAGCGTATTTACGCCAACGATTCCAGTGAGTGAAGGAATTGAATGTAAGATGAGAGCTCAGATCGAATAGATCAATATCGTCATCAGAATAGACAGGGCCACAGGTGAGGACCGTTGCCCCGAAAAATTCCCGAGCGAGTCTGGCTTCCCAGAGGCCTGATGCGGAGCATCCATCAAGATGGTCGCGAAGAAGGTGGAATGCTCCCGGAAGAGCGAAGGCTTTCAGGGCCTGAACTATTCTGCAGCCCGTTTGCTTGCTGATGCCGGCAAGGATTTCGCAGTTCTTCCTGATGACTGCGAGGTCAATTAGGTAAGCCGGGGTGGGCAATCTCAAGGGTAAGGTGTGGGTTATGCATTAGTGGTGAGCGACTTTGATCAGCAGATAGCTCCTTCGGCGAAATCTTCCAACAGGAAAGGGTCAGTCTCCTTGATCGTCCAGGGAAGACCAAATGAATCAAGATCCTTCATAAAAGGATCAGGATTAAAGTGTTCCATATTCCATACGCCAGGCTCAAACCACTTCTTCTGCAGCATCAGCTTCGCTCCGATCATGGCAGGTACCCCTGTGGTGTAGGAGACTGCCTGAGAGCCCGTTTCCTCGAAGGAACGGTCATGGGAGCATGAGTTGTAGACGTATATGCTTCGGAATTGCCCCCCTTTTGTTCCGCGGATGATGCATCCAATACAGGTTTTACCGGTCGTTGACTCCCCGAGGCTCGCGGGGTCGGGAAGGAGCGAAGTGAGGAACTGAAGGGGAACGATTGATCTCCCACGAAATTCGATCGGGCGAATGCTGGTCATTCCGACATTCTGAAGCACCTCAAGACTTCGTAGGTAAGACGGCGAAAACGACATCCAGAACTGAGCTTTCCGGAGGGAGGGATATTTAAGTGTGAGCGACTCCAGTTCCTCATGATACATCCTGTATATTTCATGGTCAGGTTCGTCCCCCGGGCAGGAAAAAGGCCGATGAGTTGAAAAGGGAGGGGACTCTACAAACTTACCACCTTCCCAGTGCCGGCATTTGGCTGAGACCTCCCGGATATTAATTTCCGGGTTGAAATTAGTAGCAAAGGACTCGTTGTTTTCTCCCCCATTCACGTCGACAATGTCGAGTTCAAGGATTTCGTCGAAATGATGCTTGGCTGAAAAGGCGGTGAAGACGTTGGTCACGCCGGGATCAAATCCAGATCCCAATAGGGCGCAGAGGTTTTGTTCCTGAAACCTCTGGTGATACCTCCATTGCCATTTGTATTCAAAGCGGGCGACCTCGGGAGATTCGTAATTTGCGGTGTCTAGATAGTTGGTTCCGGTAGCGAGACAAGCCTCCATCAACGTCAGATTTTGATACGGGAGCGCCAGATTGAGCAGGAGATCCGGTCGCACGGTGCGAAGAAGCCGAACGGTCTCGTCAAGATCATCTGCATTCATGCGATAGGTTGACACTTCCTCTCCGGTTCTCTGGAGAACGGATGAGGCAATGAGTTTGCACTTGGAATGAGTCCGGGAAGCGAGATGGATCTCGTTAAATATTTCAGGCAGCTGAGCGCACTTGTGAGCTGCAACGCTGCCGACTCCGCCGGCCCCCACGATAAGAATGGAATTCAATTTGATATGAGGATTATCGAATCGCAGGCAGTGATTCTTCGATCGTGGAGGACAGGATTCTTTTTGGGGTGATTCCCCTCGGAAGTAGAAGTGGGTCTTTTGAAGCGTAGCGAGTTGTTTCCCTTTAGACCCTGCTTGTCTTCAGCTCGCGGGAAAAAAGGTAGGGGTGAATATCATAGATTGATCGAAGATAACATTGGGACTAAGGTTCCTCCATGACAATCCTGGCTGAAAACTCCCCGGTGATGGATAAAACCAAAGAGCTTTGCGCCGCCATTGCCGGCGACCCGGAGTATCAATCTCTTCTGGGGAAGGTCGAGCGATTCATGGGAGATGATGCGGCGAAGTTGCAGTTCCAGAGCGTGCAGGAACGTAGCCACGAACTCGGCCAAAAGCAGCAGTCTGGATTAGAGTTGAGCGTTGGAGAGGTAGAAGAGTTCGAGGCCGCTCGCGAGGCCTTAATGGGTAATTCCGTGGCGCGTGAATTCATGGATGCCCAGCAGAGTCTGCAAACAGTGCAGATGGCGATCGGAAAATACGTGGGGATGACCCTCGAACTGGGTCGTGTGCCCGCAGAGGAGGACCTCGCGGACGAGGGCGGTTGTTGCAATGAGGGGGGATGCGGCTGTAGTTAGTAGCGTCTGGATAGGCAAGGTCATTGCAGGGCAGTGCTCGCACCATGGTCGAGGAAAAACGCTGTGGACTCATGGGCCTGCAGGTACGTTGCCGGCACCTCGGATGTGATGCCTGGAGTGAGGGCGCGTTTAACAATCTGGGCCTTGCCCTCTCCAAAGGCGAGGAGCGCAATGCGCTGGGCACCAAGGATGGTCCTTACCCCCATGGTGATGGCGCGCCGAGGAACCTTCGCGATCCCTCCAAAAGCCTCGGCAGCATCATTAACTGTCACCGGGTTGAGTTCGGTAACGTGCGTGGGGAGGTCTGAGGTAGCTCCGGGTTCATTAAATCCAATGTGGCCGTTTCTGCCAATACCGAGGACCTGCAGGTCGATACCTCCCGCCTCCGAAATACGTTCCTCGTAGGCAGAGCAATAGTTTTCGAGATTCTGCTCCGAGACTCCACAATCCGGGATATGAATATTTTCCGGAGCGATATCAATATGATTAAAAAGGTGATGGTGCATGAACTGCCAGTAGCTCTCTGGATGTTCCCGGCTAATTCCAATATATTCGTCCAGATTGAAGGTTATGACATCACGAAAGGATAGCCCCTCATGATGAAGGCGAATCAGCTCGGCATAGAGGCGAGTAGGGGTGTTGCCGGTTGCGAGTCCAAGCACCGTTGTTTTTCCATCTGCAGATCTGGAGTCGATAAGTTGGCATATTTCATCGGCCAATGCTTTCGAGGCTGCTTCGGGAGACGGGAACAGACGACATGACGGAAGGCTGGGCATGATGAGAACGGGTTTCGGTAAGCTAAAAACTTGCGTCGTCTGGAATCAACCAGAACTCAACTTATGGAAGAAGTCTCAGCCCTTCCGTCCGACAGGATTCTTTGAGCTGTAGCGATGATCTCAGCAGATTGGCAGGATCCAGGAATGGAGGTAAGCCATTGTTCCCGGCGGAACCAGGTGCGCTGGCGCTTTGCGTATTGTCGTGTGGCGACCACGATTTCCTCCAAGCAGGCATCTCGGTCAATGGCCCCATCAATAAGTCGCCTGATTTGCGGAACTCCTATGGCGCGGGAGATGGCAGATCCGAGGGATGAGAGCGATGCGAGTTCCCTCTCGGCATTGCCTTCCAACATTTCGGAGGTTCTTTTGCGAATTCGGAGGTCGAGTTCTGAGGGGTCCCACGAGAGCAATAGGCCGCGAAGTGATCCGTTCGGGACTCGAAATGAGGACCTTAGCTGTGAGGCCGGTTGACCGCTGGGAAGGCTGATTTCCAGCGCACGCTGAACGTAACGGGCATTGTCGCTGTCAATACTGGCAGCAGCGTCAGGGTCCACCTTGCGCAGACGGGAGTTGAGCTCGTGGAGCGAGAGAGTTTCCAGTTCAGCACGCAGCGTGGCAGCTGTTGGGGGGAGGTCGTCCGGGCCGTGAGTCAGGAACTTGAGATACAGACCGGAGCCCCCCACGACGATCGCCAGTTTTCCCCGTCGACGAATGTCCTCGAGGACCGGGAGTGCCATCTCTCGGTATTGCCCGGCGTTAAGGGTGTCGCAT